>CAZSDD010000169.1:0-3284 GCA_964605505.1 uncultured Gemmatimonadaceae bacterium
CTCGCAGGGCGTCCTGGAGGTAGGGAGTCACGCTCCAGGGAGCCAGGGCGTCCAGCTCCGAGCGAGCTAGAGCCAGGGCATTCCGATAGCTCCGGAGGGCCTCGCCAACCCGTTCCCGGCCCGGATCGTCCAGCTCCTTCGCCAACCCCGGCAGGGTCGTGTCCACCCCGGCGAAAAGACCATCCCCCCCGACCCCGTCCTCCAGTCGACTCTCCAGGAGAGAAAGGCGGGAGCTTCGGGGCCCCATGGGCTGGGGACGTCCCATGTCCTGGGACCGATGCTGGCTTCGGCTCTCCATGGCAAGCTGGTGGTGGGACCGCCCCAGAAGAGGATCGAAGGACCCCGTCTCCACCTCCGTGGTGATGTCCCCGGGCCCGAAACGGGCGAGACGAAAGAGCTTCACAGGGGCCCAGGGGACCCCTCCCGCCGCTAGCTGCTCCGGAAAGGCGGACGGGTCGGCGGCCGTGTGGAAGGCCTCCCGTGCCAGCATGCCCGCCACCTGGTGATGGCCGTGGCCGTCTCCTTCGGTTCCGGAGAATACGGAGACCATGACCTGGGGCCGAAAGGTCCTCACCACCCAGGTCACGTCCTCCAGGATCTCCTCCCGGGGCCAGAAGCTCAGGGTCTCTTCCGCCGTCTTGGAGTAGCCGAAATCGAAGGCCCTGGCAAAATACTGGACGCCACCGTCCAGGGAGCGGGCCGCCAGGAGCTCTCCGGAGCGGAGGATCCCCAGTCCCTCGTCCAGCTCCTTTCCGATGAGGTTCTGCCCTCCCTCACCCCTGCTCAGGGACAAGTAGGCCACCTGGGCCCCCATGCCCCGGGAGAGGGCGGCTATGAGGCTGGTGTCCTCGTCGTCGGGGTGGGCGCCCACCACCAGCACCCGTTTCACGCCGTCCAGCTTCCGGAGAAGCAGCCCGACCCCGGTGGTGCCCCGGGTGAACGCATGCTCCTGTCCTTCCAGCGGGACCCGGGGTCGGAGCACTCCCCCCAGGACCAGCGTCACCACCAGCACTACCCCCACGATTCTGTTTGGCATGGGCCCGAAGCTACCCCGGTCTGACCAGAAGGAACAAGCACGAACAGGAGAACATGGCGGCGGCCACCCCTCCTTCGGCCATTCCAACCCTCATCCCGGTGAATGGGTTCCCCTGCCGGGAAGGAATCGAAATATTCAGGAAAGCCCCGGTCCCCCGTTCATCGGAGATCCCGTTCATCGGAGGTCCCGGCCTCGGCTCCGAAAACATCCGGCTCCGGGGCATATCCGGCTCCGAGGAACATCCGGCTCCGGGAATACTGATGAGGAGTACATATGTTCGAGCAGTTCCAGAGGATGTTTGAGCAGTTCCAGAGGACCATGAGGTCCGGTGTGAAGCTTCTGCTCTTTATTCTACTGTCGTCCCAGGCCATGGGCTGCGGCATCTTGGAGAACGAAGAGGACATCGCCGATAACGCCCGGGTCGTCATCTCCGGATCCACCCCGGTGCCGTTGATCCTCGTCACGTCCACCAGGTTCCAGCGGTCGGTCGGCCAGGGCGGGCAGCCACTGGTCCTGCCGATCCAGGCCGACACGGCAGAGCTGGACCTGACCTCGGTCCACGACCAGATCTACCCCGTGAAACCGGACAAGGGGTTCCTGGCACGCCTCATCAACCCCACCGAGGAAACGGCCACCGTGTCCATGCAGGTCTACTTCGACGGGAGGTTGAACTACGATCAGCAGAACGTGAGCCTCACCGACTCGTCCATGGAATTCAGCTACACCTTCGAGGGCTTCAACTGACGGGCCCGGGCCGCCGTATCAGGGCCTCGTATCAGGGCCTTATGACCAGCATGTACTCGGTGAACACGGCCACAAAGGCATAGCCGGCCGCGAAGAGAATGATGGGTGGAATCACCCACCGGACCGAGGCCATGATGGAGGGCACAAACCGGTGGAAGCTCTCCGGCGCACCCTTCTTCAGTTCCTCGCTGGCCCCGGTGGCCACCCATCCCACGAATATGGCCATGAAGAAGGCGCCCAGGGCCAGGAGAGCCTCAGCCAGCTTGTCCATGACCCCCAGGAAATCCAGGGAGAGGGCAGGCAGGAGCCCCAGAAGGGCGATGACGATTCCGGCCACCACGGCGGAGGACCTGCGGGTGAGCCTGGTCTCGTCGATGACCGAAGCCGTCACCACTTCCAGAAGGGACACGGCCGAGGTCACCGCCCCCACCATCAGGGCAATGAAGAACAGCATGCCGATGCCCCGGCCGGCAGCCCCCATCTCCACGAAGGCCCCCGGAAGGGCGATGAAGAGCGCTCCCACCGTGCTCTCGCTGACGTCGCCCTGGATGCCCAGGGCGAAGATCACCGGAAAGACCACCAGGCCGGCCACGAAGGCCACCCCGAAATCCGAGAAGGAAATGACCACCGCCTCCTGGCTCAGGTTGGTGTCCCTGGGGAGATAGGAGGCGAAGGTGAGCATGCACCCCATTCCGAGGCTCAGGGAGTAGAAGGCCTGCCCCGCCGCCTGGCTCAGGATGTAGGGATCCAGGAGCTCGGAGAAGGCGGGCCGCAGGTAGAAGGCATACCCTTCCATGGCCCCGTCCAGGGTGAAGGCCCAGACGGCCAGGAGGATGAGGATCCCGAAGAGGGTGGGCATGAGAACCAGGGCTGCCCGCTCGATCCCCTTCTGCACGCCCATGCTCACGATGAAGACGGTGGTGGCCATGACCCCCAGGTGGAACCAGACGGGGGTGACGCCCGAAGTGACCTCCCCGAAGCGGGCTCCGGGATCGGCGGCGAACCCGGAAACGAGCCCGTCCAGTGCGTACCGGACCACCCATCCGGCGATGACCGAGTAGTAGGCCAGGATCAGGAAGCCCGTGAACACGTACATCCAACCCAGCAGGGACCACCGTCCCCCCCCCAGCTTCCTGAGGGCCCCGATGGGGGCCAGCCGGGATCCCCTCCCCACGGAAAACTCCGAGAGCATCAGGGGGATCCCCACCAGCAGCGTCAGGAGGATGTAGAGGAAGACGAAGGCTGCCCCCCCACCCTCGGCCGCCACGTAGGGGAATCGCCACATGTTGCCCAGACCCACCGCGCTTCCCACGGCGGCCAGAATGAACCCCACCCTGGTGTTGAAGAACTCCCTCTGGCCGCCCTCGCTGCTCTGCATGTCCACCTCAGGCTCGGGAAAAAACCGTCATTCGCCCGCCTCCCCTGGCCGGATAAGCGGCGAGGAGGCAAAATCTTGAGAAGCGGCAAATAGAAGGGGCCGCGGGGTAGACCGTCAAGGAGGAGG
>CAZSDD010000169.1:3384-5579 GCA_964605505.1 uncultured Gemmatimonadaceae bacterium
AATCTTGAGAAGCGGCAAATAGAAGGGGCCGCGGGGTAGACCGTCAAGGAGGAGGAAATCGCCGGTCTATACCCGGAGCTGATCCCGGACGGCTTGCGATCTTCATCCCGGACGGCCCGCGGCCTTCATCCGGGACGGCCCGCGGTCTTCATCCGGGACGGAACGCATCCGACCCGTTCCCGGATGCGCCCGGGCCTTGCCGCCGAACGCACCGGACTCGTTCTCGCACCTGCCTCCGCTCATTTTCCGGCGGCGGCGGTGAGACGGAAACTGAGAAAGCTCCAATGGATGACCCTATCTTCCGCCCCGACCCCCGTCTCTTCCCCTTCGAATCCCATTGGTTCAGGAGTTCCGCGGGGAAGGTACACTTCATCGACGAGGGTGAGGGCCCTCCCATTCTCTTTCTACACGGAAATCCCACCTGGAGCTTCCTCTACCGGGGCGTCATCATCCGCCTCCGGAAGCGTTTCCGCTGCATCGCCCCGGACTATCCCGGATTCGGCCTTTCGGCCCATCCCCAGGACTACCGGTACACGCCGGCGGAGCACGCCCGGGTCGTCGGAGAGCTGGTCCGGGACCTGGACCTCAGGGGACTCACCGTCATGGGCCAGGACTGGGGCGGGCCCATCGGAATGCAGGTGGCCCTGAAGGAGACGGAGCGGATACGGGCCCTGGTCATGGGCAACACCTGGTACTGGCCCACGGAGGCCCTCCATCTTCGCGCCTTCAGCTGGATTCTCTCCACCGGGTACGCCCAGGGGCTTCTGCACAAGCGAAACCTGCTGGTGGAGCGGCTCATCCCCCTGGGGGTCAAGCATGAGTTGGCCCCGGAGGTCCTGGAGCACTACCGGGGACCGTTCCCCACGGCCGACAGCCGGGCGGGATCCGTGGAGATGGTCAAGCAGCTCATCCTGTCGGCCAGCTGGCTGTCCGAGGTGCAGGAGGGAGTCCGGAGCCGCCTGAAGCACCTTCCCCTTCTCCTGACCTGGGGCATGGAGGACCTGAGCTTCACGCCGGCCTTCATGGACACCTTTCGCCGGGACTTCGTGCATGCCCGGGCCGTTCGCCTGGAGGCCAGGCACTTCATCCAGGAAGACACTCCCGGAGAGGTGAGCGACGCCATCCGAGAGTTCCTGGAAGGATAGGACCGGGAAGGTCCGGCCACTCCCTACTCCGGGGGCGGGCCGTTCGGTTCAAGCCCCTCCATCCGGTGCTTCCACCGCTCCTCCTCCGGAATGTCCGCCGGCCGATAGAGGAGGACCCGGACCCGCTCCAGCGTGACCAGCCCGCCTCCGATGAGAGCGTCCAGTGTGGGCAGAGCCTCCTGGATCTTCTCCTCGGTCTCCACCACCTCCACGACGATGGGAAGGTCCACGGAAAGACGAAGGACCCGGTCCGTATGCAACCTGGCGCTGGCCCCGAACCCCCCGACACCCCGGAGGACCGTGGCTCCGGCGAACCCTTCGTCCCTGAGGGTCAGGAGAAGGGCTTCCCTGAGGTGCTTTCCCTTGTAGGGTCCACTCTCGGCCCGGTCGCTCTCGCCGAAAAAGATCCGCATGAGCGTCCGTTCGCCCCGGAACGTGTGTGCCATGGCGTTACCCCCTGGCTTGAAGGATGAGATACCCCAGTCCCAGGCCCGCCAGAACACCGACCAGGCCCAGAGCCAGGCTTCCTCCCATGTAGATCCCCCCCCGCCCCCATTCCCCTCCCTGGAAAAGGACCAGGGCTTCATAGGAGAAGGTGCTGAAGGTGGTGAACGCCCCCAGGAACCCGATAGTCACGAAGGACCGGATCTCGGCAGTGGGCGCCGTGCTTTCCAGGAGGTAGAGGAAGAGCCCCAGAAGGAAGGACCCCAGGATGTTCACCACCATGGTCCCCAGGGGGAAGGTGGTGCTCGCGAACCCCTGGACCCAGCCGCCCAGGCCGTAGCGGGCCATGGCTCCCAGGGCCCCACCGACTCCGATCATGATCAAGAGCATGGTTCTCCTCCTATGGGGGAGGGTCTGGCTATGGGGGAGGGCCTGGAGGCCGAACCCGGTTCCCATCCGGAGGATCCGCCCGGAGTCCCCCGGCAGCCCTCAACTTCGGGGTCGCGGCCCCCTCCGCCAACCCACTGGACGCGTCTCCGTCCGTTTCCCATCATTTTGCGGCCCCGAAAAGAGGGGCGGGGATTCCTGGAATGCCCAGTCGTGACG
>CAZSDD010000170.1:0-5497 GCA_964605505.1 uncultured Gemmatimonadaceae bacterium
GGGGATTCGTAGGGTCTCCCTCCCGTCTTCTCCTGGAAGAAGGCCTGTGCTTCCTGGAGGAGATCGGGGTCGGTCAGCACGTCGACCGCCGTCAGGGCCAGGACTTTTGCTGCCAGGACAGCGCCTTTTACGGCCCCTTCCGTGCCGTGGGACGCCGAGGCGGCCCAGGAGTGCCAGGGGATGCCCGCCGCCGCCGTGGTCACAGAGAGCCCGGCCTCGGGAGCGATCCAGCTCACTTCTGCCACGTCCGTGGACCCCCCTCCCGGAGGCTCGGGTTCGTCCTTCAGGGGGTTGATCTCGGCATCCAGGCCTTTCTCTTCAACGCCGATGAAGGATTGAAGCCTGCGGGCGAACTCCTGGTCCTCCTCGTCGAAGTCCGGTGGGCCGACGGTTTCCAGGTTGGCCTGCATGGCCTCCTGCAGCGGCCGGTTCAGAAGGACCTCGTGGACTCCGGTAATGAGAGTGACCTCGTACTCGGTCCTGGTGGCCAGGGCGGCTCCTTCGGCGATCTTCAACAAGCGGTCGTAGTAGTCCTCCACCGGGGCCCGGGCCGTATCCCGTACGTAGTACCAGACTTTGGCGTACTCCGGAACCACGTTCGGAGCCTCACCGGCGGAAGGGATGACGTAGTGGATCCGGGCACTGGGCTTCACATGCTCCCGCATGAGATTGGCGCCGAAATTCATGACCTCAACGGCGTCCAGAGCCGAGCGGCCATTCCATGGATCCGCGGCGGAATGGGCCGCCTGGCCGTAGAACTCGACCTGGAAGTTGTTCATGGCCTGACCGCTGGAGTTCCGGATCCCGGTCTCCAGCCCCGGATGCCAGTCGAAGGCGGCGTCCAGGTCGTCGAAGAGTCCGGCCTTGGCCATGTAGACCTTCCCCACCACGGTTTCTTCGGCGGGGGTGCCGTACAGACGAACGGTCCCCGACAGTCCGTGCTCTTCCATGGCCCGCTTCACGGCGATGGCCGCCGCCACCGAGCCGGCGCCGAATACGTTGTGGCCGCACCCATGTCCGTGGGGGTTTTCGTCCTCCCGGGGAGCTTTTTCCGGGACGACGGCGTTGCCGATGTTGGGAAGGGCGTCGTATTCGGCCAGGATTCCGATCCGGGGAGATCCGGTGCCGAAAGAGGCCACGAAGGCCGTAGGCATTCCCGCCACTCCCCGCTCCACGAGGAATCCCTCCTCTTCCAGGACGACGGCCAGGTATTCGGCGGATCGGCTTTCCCTCAGGGCGATCTCCGAGTATTCCCAGAGCTCCATGGACATGTCCATGATCTCTGGCCTCAGGGATTCCACCGCCTCGAGAGCCGTGGCCTTCTCGGGCATCATCTCCTGGGACCGCGCCCCATCCGGGCCCAATGTCAGCGTCAACGTCAAGGAAATGACGGCGCCCCGGAGGAGGATCCCGGATCGCGTGTAAGTTTTCATTCGTCACCACCTGTCACCCGGGCGAACCGGGTCTGGAGCTCCGTCAACTGCTCCCTGAGCTCTTCGAATCGGGTATAGGCGAAGTTCCCGGGACGCTGGTCGGCCCGGCTGGTCATGCCCTGGAGGTAGCGGATCTGGTTCAGCAGCATGGGCTGCGGATAGGATCCTCCGGCATCCACCAGGGAAGCCTGAATTTCCTCGAGGGATTCCTGGGTTTCCCCGGAGTAGTCTTCGGAACCCACGGCGTCCGAGACCTCCTCGGCGAAGCCGCCGGCCTCGGCGGAGAGCTCCGCCACTCTCATGTTGAAGTCGAACTGGGCCCGTAGGTCATCCACGGTGACCCCATCGGCCTGAACCCGGGGATCCATGAGGATCCTGAAGTCCCGGGCTTCGGTCCAGTCGCCGATGGTGAGGCGGACCTGATACTCTCCGGGAAGGGCCATGGGGCCACCCCGTCCACCGGGGGCCTCCACCCTGAGATCCCAGAGGAAACGGTGCATCCCGGGGGACGCATCGGGGGAAGCCGTGCCGTAGGCCCGCCGCTGGGGAGCCCGCATGCCCTGCTCGGTTTGGCTGCTCATGCCCGGGCCCCCGCCCTCGTAGCTTCGGATCACCCGGCCCGACCCGTCCACGATTTCCAGCGTCAGGTCACCCCCGCCCTCACCCACCACATAGTCGATGAAGGCCCCGTTGGGGGAGTACTCGGGCTCACTGGGATCCCGGGGGCCGTACCCGAAGCCGCCGCCGCCCCGAAGCCGGTAGGGATCCTGCGGCCTGAAGAGATGATGCCCTGCCGCGACGGCGCCGGCCTTGAGCTCCCGTAGGGACGACACATTGTCCATGATCCAGAAGGAGCGGCCCATGGTGCTCAGGGCCAGGTCCCCCCGGTACAGGTGAAGGTCCGTCACCGGCGTGGCCGGGAGGTTCTGCTGGAAGGACTGCCAGTGCCCACCGTCGTCGAAGGAGATGTACAGGCCGAATTCGGTGCCGGCGAAAAGAAGGCCCGGGGCTATGGGATCTTCCCGGACGACCCGGGTCGGGTAGTCTGCAGGAATCCCGTTGGTGCCGTCGGTGAGGCGTTCCCAACTCTGGCCGTAGTCCTCGGTCTTGAAGATGTAGGGTTCGAAATCCCCGAGGAGGTACCGGTACGCGGCCACGTAGGCCCTGCCGGGATCATGGGGGGAAGGGTCGATGTTCTGGATCCGGCCCTCGGGCGGCATGGGTGGGGTGACGTCGGTCCAGGTGGCCCCGCCGTCCCGGGTGACGTGGACGGGACCGTCGTTGGATCCGGTCCAGATGACACCCTGCAGGATCGGTGATTCTTCGATGACGTAAAGGACCGAGTAGTGTTCCTCACCGGTGATGTCACGAGTGATGGGCTCGCCGGAGATGACCTGCCGCTCGGGCCGGAAGGCTGTGAGGTCCGGGGAAATCGTCTCCCAGGTGATGCCCCCGTCCACCGTCTTGTGGACGAACTGGGAGCCATGGTAGACCACATCCGGATCGTGGGGTGAAATCTCGATGGGGACCACCCGCTGGAAGCGATAGGGCAGCTCCCCGGGATTGATGCCGTAGAGGTTCCCGCCCCAGACGTAGTACTGCTGCTCCTGGCCCGTGATCTGGCTGTAGCGGCCGAAACGGCCCTTGCAGTTGGAGAAGACGATGGAGGGGTTTCCGGGCTTCGGCACCGCCGGACCCGTCTCACATCCCCCGATGGCCTTCCAGTTGCCGGCCGGGCCGAAAACGGAGCCGTCCTCCGGCGGATTGGAGGGGACCATGATGGTGGTGTTGTCCTGCTGGCCGGCGTAGAGCCAGTAGGGGAACCGATCGTCGAGATCCAGCTGGTAGAGCTCGGCCGTGGGCTGGTTGTACTGTGTGGACCAGCTCTCGGCCCCGTTCAGCGTGACGTTCACGCCGCCATCGTTGGACTGGACGAAGATCTCCGGATGGTTCGGGTTGATCCACATGTCGTGATTGTCCCCGTGGGGAGTGGAGACCCGGCTGAAGCTCTCTCCGCCATCGGTGGACTTGTAGAACCCTTCATTGCTCACGTAGACCACGTCGGCATCGGTGGGGTCGGCGTCCACGTTGGTGTAGTAGAAGGGCCGGTTCATGAGCCCCCGCTGGTTGCTCGTCAGGCGCCAGCTTTCCCCCCGGTCATCGGAGCGGTAGACACCCTCTTCCTCCTCCTGGGTCTCCACTACGGCGTAGATCCGGTTCGGGTCAGCCGGCGTCACCGCCAGGTCGATCTTCCCGATGAGTCCCCCTGGAAGGCCGTTCTTCAGGTAGGTCCAGCTTTCCCCTCCATCGGTGGACTTCCAGATGCCGTCCTCTTCCCCCGAGGCCTCCATGCCGGAGATGATGGTCCAGGGCTTCCGCTCTCCCCGGTACATGGCGGCGTAGATCTCCTGGGGATCGGCTGGATTCAGCTCCAGGTCCACGGCGCCCACGCTGTCGGAGGTGAAGAGGATCCGATCCCAGTTCCGGCCGCCGTCGGTGGATTTGTAGACGCCCCGTTCCGGAGTGGGTGCGAAGGTCTTTCCCATGGCGGCCACGTAGACGATGTCCGGATCGGTTGGATGGATCTCCACGGCCCCGATCTGGCCCACTTCCCGGAGACCAATGAACTCCCAGCTTTCTCCCGCATCGGTGGATTTGTATACGCCCCGGCCGTCGATGACATTGCTCCGGATGCCGTCGGAGCCGGTGCCCACATAGACGATCCGGGAGTTGGATGGAGCGACGCGGATGGCGCCGATGGATCCCGTCTCGAAGTACCCGTCGGAGATGGGGTACCAGGAAATGCCCGCGTCATCGGTCTTCCAGACGCCCCCCCCGGTATACCCGGCATAGAAGGTGTGAATGTGGTCCGGATGGCCGGCCACGGCGGTGGACCGTCCTCCCCGGGCCGGGCCCACCATGCGGAACGCGAGGCCCTGGAAGAGATCGGAGCTAACGACCTCCTGGGCTGCCTGCCCCGTGGCGGCCTGGGGGGCAGCGAGGGCCATGAAAGCCACGGCCAGGATGGCGATTCCTGAGGTGAAGGTCCTGAAGCGGAATCTGGAGATGTACATGGAGCCTTCTCCGGCGGTGAGGGAAGATCAAGAAACCGAAGGACAGATTGCAGCACTTGACCCCGGTGGGTCAACTGCAGATGCAGCCGTCGAGACTCGATGGGGGAGGATTGGAGCTTCGTACAGGGAGGGGGGGGTGGATCTGTGAGCCGCCCGGAATCGCCCCCGGAAGACAAAATTCCGCCTCCCGGGAGAACGGATTACGCCTCCCGGGAGACCGAAAGTTGTTGTTCTTTTCTCTCGTTTCTGGAACGCCGCCGACGGGCCGGACTCAGGCCCCGCCGTGATCCACTACCAGGGCAACCCGGCGGTTTTCCCAGCCCTGGCTTCCGGGGCCATGACGTTCAGGAGCGATGAGGCGGCTTTGGGCCTCGCCGTAGCTCACCGCCCGAATCTGCTCCGGGCTGAGGCCTCCGGCTTCAGAGAGATAGTCTCTTACGGCCTCTGCCCTCCGGCGACCCAGAGCCATGTTATAGGTTTCGTCCCCGACGGCGTCGGTAAACCCTTCCGCCGTGATGACGCAGTCCGGGTAGTATTCCCGGATCACTCCGGCGAACCGATCCAGTACTTCCCGATGATCCGGGGTGAGCTCCGCGTCGTCGAAGCCGAAGTAGACGGGCATGTTGAATCGAAGGGCCGTCTCCAGGCGCTCAACGGTGGCGTCGAATTCCCGGGCCAGTTCCGCCAGTTCCCGCTCGACGTCGGCGAGGCGGGAATCCAGGCCGTCCACCCGGCCCTCCAGGGCCTCCAACTCGCCGGCCAGCCGCTGGTCGCCCTCGGTGATGTCCCCCCGGAGCTCAGATCTGAGGGCCGCCATTTCCGCATCCATCTCCTCGGGCTTCACATGGGCGCAGCCCGCCAGGATGCCCCCGGAAAGAAAGAGCATCAGGGATGGAAGGAACCATGGTCTGTGACGGGGCGAAGACATGACTCTTGACCTCCTTCTGGAGCGAGAGACAGGCGGTAACGCAATCCGAACCGGTTGTTTCA
>CAZSDD010000171.1:0-5450 GCA_964605505.1 uncultured Gemmatimonadaceae bacterium
CCCGGAGCAGGCTCCTACCCCACCCCGAAGAGCCGGAGCTTTTCCTCGTGTCGGGCGTAGAGGATCTGCCGGACCTGCCTGCTCCTGGGATGGGAGAGATCCGGATCCGCCCCCACCCATTCTCGGGCCCGGTCCTGGGCTCTCCGCAAAAGGGCTTCGTCCCGGGCCAGATCGGCGAATCGCAGGATGGGATCCCTGCCGTGCTGTTGGGCCCCGAAGAGGTCGCCCTGCCCCCGAATCTGGAGATCGGCTCTGGCGATCTGGAATCCATCCGAGGTGGACTGAAAGACCTTCAGGCGCTCCCGTGCCGTCTCGCCGGGGTCCGTGACCAGGATGCAGAGGCTCTGGTCCCCTCCCCGGCCCACTCTTCCCCGAAGCTGGTGTAGCTGGGAGAGACCAAAACGCTCGGGGTGCTCGACCACCATGAAGGTGGCGTTGGAGACGTCGATTCCCACTTCGATGACCGTAGTGGCAACCAGGAGTCGAATCTCTCCGGCCAGGAATGCCCGCATGACGCCCTCTTTCTCCTCACCGGAGAGCTGCCCATGCAAAAGGCCCAGCGTCCGGTGGGGGAAGACTTCCTCGGACAGGCGCTCGAACTCCCGGGTGGCCGAGCGGAGATCCACCTTTTCCGATTCCTCCACCAGGGGATAGACCACGTAGCCCTGGCGTCCCGCCTCCATCTCCCTGTCCAGAAGATCGTAGACGCTCTTCCGTGCCCTGGAGGTCTTCAGAAGGGTCTTCACCGGCTTACGTCCCGGAGGGAGCTCATCCAGGATGCTGAGATCCAGATCCCCGTAGAGGGCCATGGCCATGGACCGGGGAATGGGTGTTGCCGACATGACGAGGACATCGGGCCTGGAAAGCTTATCCGCTAGAACCATGCGCTGGCGGACCCCGAAGCGATGCTGCTCGTCCACCACCACCAGCCCCAGTCGCCGGAACTCCACCCCCTCCTGGATCAGGGCATGGGTCCCCACCGCCACTCGGGCCGAGCCATCGGCCAGAGCCGACATGATCCTCCGCCGTTCCGCGGCCGTCATGCGGCCCGTCACCAGATGCACCGGGACTCCCACCCGCTCCAGCATCTCCCCGAGCTTCCTGGCGTGCTGCTCCGCCAGGATCTCAGTGGGGGCCATGAGTGCCGCCTGATATCCCCCCTCCAGGGCCAGAAGCATGGCGAAGAGGGCCACCACCGTCTTTCCGGAACCCACATCCCCCTGGAGGAGGCGGTTCATTCGATGCTCCGCCGCCATGTCGCCGTAGATCTCCCGGAGAACCCGTGCCTGGGCTTCCGTGAGCTGGAAGGGGAGCGCTTCGTGGAGGGGGCGGATGAGCTCGTTGGTCCTCCGGAAGGGAATCCCGGGCTGGGCTTCCATCTGCCGATATCGGACCTGGGCCTGAACGATCTGGAGAAAAAAGAGCTCATCGAAGGCGAGGCGCCGGCGACCCTCCTCCACCTTCTCCAACGACTCGGGAGCGTGAAGTGCTTCCAGGGCCAGAGAGAGAGGCACCAGCTTCAGCTCCCTGCGCTCCTCCTCCCCCAGGTACTCCTCCGCCTCCGCCTCCTTCAGGAGCCAATCCAGGTTCCGGGCAAAGACCTTTCGGACCACCCACTGGGGTAGTTCCTCGCTGGCAGGGTAGGAGACGAAGATGGTGCCGGCGTCGGCCTCCTCCTCGCCCTCACCCTCACGGCCCAGGAGAGTGAACTCACGGGGCTGAAGTTGGCGGCCGTGAAAGAACTTCACCGGCCCGGTCACCAGGAGGACGTCTCCCGGACGGATCTTACGGTCCAGCCAGGGCTGGCCGGGCCAGGCGCAGGTGATCATCCCGGTGTCGTCCTCGAGAACGGCCTGGAAGATCCGCAGGCCACCCCGGGTGGGAATGATCCCTTTGCTCCGGACCCGACCCACGGCGGTGGCATCCATCCCCACGTCCAGAGCGGAGATGGGGGTTACGGTGGATGCATCGTCATATCGCCGGGGAACGTGGTACAGGAGATCCCGAGCCTTCACGATCCCCATGCGCTGGAAGGACTCGGCCCGCCTGGGACCGACGCCTTTCAGGAATTGGATGGGTTTGTCCAGCTGGGAAAAATCCACGACTCGGTTCCGGCTGAGGGGGGCAGCACCGGGGCTGAGGGGGGCAGCACCGGGGCTCAGGGGGGCAGCGCCGGGGAGGGGCGGCCCGGGGCCCCGACAACGTTCAGGTCTGGAATACCCCTTCCACGAAGGTGTCGGGATCGAAGACCTCCAGATCATCAAGCCCTTCCCCCGTTCCCACCAGCTTCACCGGCAGGTTGAATTCCTCCTGCAGGCTCACCACGATGCCTCCACGGGCGGAGGAGTCCAGCTTGGCCAGGATGATCCCGGAAAGGGGAACGGTCCGGGAGAAGATCTCCACCTGGGAGCGGGCGTTCTGGCCCACCGTGGCGTCCAGGACGATGAGGGTTTCGTGGGGGGCATCCTGCAATTTCTTCCGTATGACCCGGTCCACTTTCTGGAGCTCCTCCATGAGGCCCCGGTGCGTGTGGAGCCGGCCTGCCGTGTCCACCAGCAGGACGTCCATGTCTCTGGAGAGGGCCGCTTCTATGGCGTCGAAGGCCACCGCCGCCGGATCTCCACCCTTCTGACCCGCCACGAACTCGGCACCCACCCGGCCGGCCCAGACCTTCAGTTGCTCCACGGCTCCGGCCCGGAAAGTGTCGGCGGCAGCCACCATGACGGAGCGGCCCTCGTCTCGAAGCCGTTTGGCCAGCTTGGCGATGGAGGTGGTCTTCCCCACCCCGTTCACCCCACAGATCAGATAGACGGTCAGGCCCGTCTCGGAAGCCTCCAGGTAGGCATCCTTCGCCGGCCGGAGGATCTCGGCCATCTCCTCCTTCAGGGCCCCCCGGAGGCCCTCCGAGCCCCGAACCTTACCCTTACGGGCCAGATCCTCCACCCGGCCGACCAGGCGCATGGTGGCCTGGACCCCGAAATCGGCGGCCAGAAGGCGTTCTTCCAGGGACTCGAGGGTGTCGTGGTCCATTCCCCCGACGGCCACCCGGACATCGGTGAGGGCCAGCTTCACCACCCTGTTCCAGAGGGAAGTCTTCTTTTCCTTCGACGTCTTGAAGAGACGGGCCATGGCAGGCTGGGAATCCGGGTGTGTTCAGGTCTGGGGACGTTGCGCGGGGAGGGAGGCCAGGATGGGGTCAATCCCCTCCGGCGGCGCTTCCGTCCGCCTCGGCGTCGGGAGCCGGAGCTTCAGCCAGGAACTCGATGGGAGGTCCCGGCAGGGGCTGCAGCATCTGCAGGCGTTCGATGGACTCCAGGGCCCAACGTCCCCGGGCGTCGGCCGGCACAGGCTCCCCTGGCGGAAGATCGATGTCCAGTGGATTCTTGACGGCGCCGTTGGAAGCCCTCATCTCGTAGTGGAGATGGGGCCCCGTGGCGGTTCCCGTCATCCCCACGTACCCGATGACCTGGCTCTGGCTCACTCTGGTACCGGCCCGGATCCCCGCAGCGAAACCGTTCAGGTGACCGTAGCGCGTCAGCCATCGGTTGGCGTGACGGATCTCGACGCAGTTTCCCAACTCACCCTTCCATCCGGCAGAGACCACCACACCGTCTCCCGTAGCCATGATGGGGGTCCCGGTATTGGCGGCGTAGTCCACGCCGTTGTGGGGACGGCGGTATCCGTGGACGGGATGGAGCCGGTTGGCGTTCACCCTGGAGGAGATCCGACGAAACTCCAGGGGCTTCAGAAGGAACGCTTTCTGCACCGAGGTTCCCGCCTCGTCGTAGTACTCCCCCACCCCGTCCTCATCGGGATCGAACCAGATGGCCCGATAGGCGGTGCCGCCGTTGACGAACTCGGCGGCGATGATGTGGGTGCCGTTGTCCCGCATGGTCCCGTCGGGACGGAATTCCCCTTCCAGGGCAAAGCGGTAGGTATCCCCGGTCTGTACCTGCCGGGAGAAGTCGATCTGCCACTGGAACACCTTGTCCATGAGGTGGGGGAAGAGGGCCCGGTCCGGAGCCGTGAGGTGGGAGATCTGCTCGTTGTCGATGACGGCGTTCCAGAGACTGCTTCGGATGACTCCGGAGACATAGAGTGTGTCCACCCGAAGGGGCGTGTTCACCAGAGTGGAAGACCACCCCACCTCGTCCCGGGTCAGGCGGAGGGTCTCATCCCTGTTCAGACTCACATCCACGCCCCGAAGCCACTCCCGATCCCGGAGCCACCGGAAGGTGATCCGGGTTCCTTCCCGGATCCTCCTGGGATTCGCCTGCTCGCGAAAAGCCAGGAGGAGGGCGTTCTGCTCCGACCATCCCAAAGACGCAGCCTGAAGAGCTTCTCCGAAGGTCTCCCCGGACCGGAGGCGGACATCTTCCATGACCTCCGCCGGAGCGGCGACCACCGGATGAAGAGGACCCACTTCGGGGGTCTCGGAGGCAAGGGTCCGACCCACAAGGGCGGCCAGGCCCAGGACTCCCGCCAGGACCAGAACGGCCCGGTAACGCTGCGCTGGTGTTCGGTTCATCAATCTCCCGTTCAGCCATTCCGCGAATGGCAATCAGTCCATCTGGCGCCGGATGAAGGTGGGAATGTCCAGTTCCCTGATCTGATCCACGGTCACCACCCGCTCCGGGTAACGCTGGAAAGGCAGCTCCACCGGCTCACTGCTTCCGCCGCCCACGGCCACCCTGCGAGCCGGCTGGCTCTGCTGGGCAGGCACCTTCTGCCGGGTCGGGGGCTGCGGCGCCCGGGCGAACTCGTGCCGGATGACCTTGTCTTCCTCGTCCTGGGAACGATCGAAGCCCGTGGCGATGACCGTGACCCGGACCTTACCCTCCAGGGTGGGATCATGGACGGCGCCGAATATGATCTCGGCATCGTCGCCGGCCTCTTCCTGAATAATCGAAGAGATCTGGGACACCTCGTCAATGGCCAGATCCATGCCCCCGGTGATATTGATGAGGACGCCCCTGGCCCCGGCAATGGAAACTTCGTCCAGGAGGGGGGAGGAGATGGCTTCCTGGGCGGCTTCCACGGCCCGGGAATCTCCTTCGCCGAATCCGGAGCCCATGAGGGCCGGCCCCCGGCAAGCCATGATGGTCCGGACATCGGCGAAGTCCACGTTCACCTCACCGCTCACTCGGATGAGGTCACTGATGCCCTGGGTTGCATGCAGGAGAACCTCGTCGGCCTTCTTCAGCGCGTCGCGGAAGGAGGTCCCCTTCCCCACTACGCTCAGCAGCCGATCGTTGGGTACCACGATCATGGTATCCACGGTCCGGCGGAGTTCCGCCAGACCCTGCTCGGCCTGTCGCATCCGTTTCTTTCCCTCGAAGGAAAAGGGACGGGTGACGATGCCGATGGTCAGGGCGCCCATCTCCCGGGCGATCTCCCCGATGATGGGCGCTGCCCCGGTTCCCGTGCCACCGCCCATGCCGGCGGTGATG
>CAZSDD010000172.1:0-5431 GCA_964605505.1 uncultured Gemmatimonadaceae bacterium
TCATGGACGAGACGGACTCGGGGCTGGACATCGACGCCCTGAAGATCGTGGCCCAGGGAGTGAACGCCCTGGTCCAGGAGGACCCCACCATGTCCGTCCTTCTCATCACCCACTACCAGCGCCTTTTGAACTACGTGAAGGCGGACGTGGTCCACGTCATGGTCGGAGGGGAGATCGCCCGCACCGGTGGCCCCGAGGTGGCCCTGGAGCTGGAAGAGGGCGGATACGCCGATTACAAGGAGATGGAAACCGCCTAGCGCGGGTTGAACCGAACAGCAACACGCGTTCCAACACCCGCAACGGGAGGAAGGTACAGGATGCCTGATAACGAAGTCGTCCAGGGACTGGGACTCGATGAGTACAAGTACGGGTTCATCGACGAGGAAAAACACGTATTCCGGACCCAGCCGGGACTGAGCGAAGAAGTCGTCCGTCAGATCTCAGCCCAGAAGGACGAGCCGGAGTGGATGCTGGAGCTCCGTCTCAAGGCCCTGAAGATCTACGAGTCCAAGCCCATGCCCCAGTGGGGCGGAGACCTCTCCGACCTGGAGCGGGTTCTGGACGAGATCTATTTCTATGTCCGACCCCAGGACCGCATGGAGCACTCCTGGGACGACGTTCCCGAAAACATCAAGACCACCTTCGAGCGCCTGGGCATTCCCGAGGCGGAACAGAAGATCCTGGCCGGCGTTGGGGCCCAGTACGAGTCGGAGATGGTCTATCACTCCCTGAAGAAGGAATGGGAGGACCAGGGCGTCATCTTCGACTCCATCGAGGAGGGCCTGAAGAACCACCCGGAGCTCTTCCGGAAGCACTTCGGGACGGTGATCCCGGCGGGCGACAACAAGTTCGCCGCCATGAACTCGGCGGTGTGGTCCGGCGGCTCCTTTGTCTACATCCCCAAGGGGGTGGAGCTGGAAACGCCTCTCCAGGCCTACTTCCGGGTCAATCAGGAGAAGATGGGGCAGTTCGAGCGGACTCTCATCATCGCCGACGAGGGCTCCCACGCCCACTACATCGAAGGCTGCACGGCGCCGGTCTACTCCACCGAGTCGTTCCACTCCGGCGTCATCGAGATCGTCGTGAACAAGGACGCCCGGTTCCGGTACACCACCATCCAGAACTGGTCCAATAACATGTACAACCTGGTGACCCAGCGAGCCATGGTTCACCAGAACGCCAGCATGGAATGGTTGGACGGGAACCTGGGGTCCAAGCTCACCATGAAGTACCCCTCCTGCTTTCTCGTGGGAGAGGGCGCCCATGGAGAGATCCTCTCCATCGCCTACGCCGGGAACGGACAGCACCAGGACACGGGCGGGAAGGTCATTCACGCAGCGCCCAGGACTTCCTCCTCCATCGTGTCGAAGTCCATCTCCCGCGGGACGGGGAGATCTTCCTACCGGGGTCTTCTCAAGGTCCACGAAAACGCGAAGGGCGCCAAGTCGAACGTGGAATGTGACGCCCTTCTCATCAACTCCACCTCCCGTACGGATACCTATCCGTACATCGAGATCGAGGAGCGGGACGCCAACGTGGGGCATGAGGCCACCGTTTCCAAGGTGGGTGAAGAGCAGCTGTTCTACCTCATGAGTCGGGGGATGAGCGAAGAAGAGGCCATGGCCCTCATCGTCCGCGGCTTCATCGAGCCCATCGCCAAGGAGCTTCCCCTGGAATACGCCGTCGAGCTGAACCGCCTCATCGAGCTGGAGATGGAAGGGTCGGTGGGCTGACCATGACCGATATGAAGAACGTCAACGCTGAAGTCATGGAGTCCGGCGCCCCCGAGGGCGTCACCAGAGTCCTGAACCGGGGCGCCGTCCAGACGGTTTCGGCCTTCGACCCCCAGTGGCTCCGGGAGCGGAGGAATCACGCCTGGGACGTGTACGAAGCCACGCCCATGCCTACCACCAGGCTGGAGGAGTGGCGCTATACGGACCTGAAGAAGAAGCTGGACCTGGATTCCCTCAAATGGCCTGAGCGGCCCGAGTGCGCCGACGACATCAACGCCTGCCCGGAGGGCCTACGGACCACCATGCGGGAAGATCACGCCGCGTCCGGACACCTCTGGGGCATCGACGGTCAGGTCATCCATGTGGACCTGGACGAGGAGTTGGAGAAGAAGGGGGTCATCCTCATGTCTCTCCGGGAAGCGGCCAGGTCCCACCCCGAACTCCTCAGGGAGTATCTGGCCACCGAGGCCCTGCCCCCGGAGCATGGAAAGTTCGAGGCCCTGAACGCAGCCCTCTGGACCGACGGCATCCTCCTCTACGTGCCCGAAGGGGTCCGTCTGGAGCTGCCCGTCCGGATCAGCCGCTGGATCGCCCAGGCCGGCACAGCCCACTTCTCCCGGACCCTCATCATCGCCGAGGCCGGAAGCCGGGTTTCGTACGTGGATGAGGAGATCTCCGCAGATCTGGATGCCCAGACCCTGGTGTCCCAGGCCGTGGAGGTCATCGCCAGGGATGGGGCCCAGGTCCAGTACGTCTCCCTGCAACGACTGGGCAAGGGGGTCTTCTACCAGGCATCCCAACGGACCCTGGCCCAGCGGGACTCCACTCTGGATACCCTGAACGTGAGCATGGGCGCCACCACTGCCCGGGTGGACCTGAACGCCTCCCTTCAGGGCCCCGGCGCCAACTCGGACATGTTGGGTCTCTACTTCGGTGATGACAGCCAGCATTTCGATCACAACACCAGCCAGGATCACCTGGCGGCCAACACCGCCAGCGACCTGCTCTACAAGGGTGCCCTGGACGATTCGTCCCGTTCGGTGTTCCGTGGAGTGATCCGGGTACACCCCGGGGCCCAGAAGACCGACGCCTACCAGACCAACAGGAATCTCCTCCTGTCGGACGAGGCCCGGGCCGATTCCCTGCCGAACCTGGAGATCCAGGCCGACGATGTGAAGTGCTCCCACGGCGCCACCGTGGGACAGCTGGACGAGGAGTCCCGCTTCTACCTCATGAGTCGGGGACTGAGTCGGGAGCAGGCCGAGCGCCTTGTGGTCCTGGGCTTCCTGGGCGAGGTTCTCTCCCGTCTTCCCCTGGGAGGCGTGGTAGAGAAGGTGACCAGAGTCATTGAAGAGAAGCTGAAGCAGGTCTGAGAGGAAACGGAACGCATGGCGGAATGGACGAAGGTGGCGACCCTGGAGGAATGTCCTCCGGGGTCGTTGCGCAAGGTCATGGTGGGCCCCGAGCCCGTGGTGCTGGCCAACGTGGAGGGTGCGGTCTACGCGGTCCTGGATCGCTGCACCCACGAAGACCTCCCCCTCTCCGATGGGGAGATGGAGGGAACGGATCTTGTATGCTGCTATCATGGCGCTCGCTTCGATGTGACGAGCGGGGCGCCCCGGGCCCTGCCGGCAGTGAAACCGGTGAAGACCTTCCCGGTGGAGATGCGGGAGGACGGGATCTACATTCAGGGGGCGTGAGCCCCTGACCCTGCCTGGCGCCTTCTTTCAGGCGTCCGGCGTTGACAGACAAGCGGCCCCCAGGGCCCCGTGGAACCCCATGAGCACACTCGACGTCCATCAGCTTCGGAAGGAATTCCCCACCCTCCACCAGGAGGTGAACGGCAAGTACCTGGCGTACCTTGACAACGCCGCCACCTCCCAGAAGCCCCTGAAGGTCCTGGATGCGGTAGAGCAGTACTACCGGAAGGACAACGCCAACGTCCATCGTGGCATCCACGAGCTGAGCCGCCGGGCCACCCTGGCCTACGAAGGAGCCCGGGAAACGGTGGCCTCCTGGCTCGGAGCCGCCGACGCCTCTGAGATCATCTGGACCCGGGGGACTACCGAGAGCATCAACCTGGTGGCGGCCACCTGGGCCGTGGACAAGCTCCAGGAAGGGGATGAGATCCTCCTCACCACCATGGAGCACCACTCCAACATCGTTCCCTGGCAGCTGGCGGCCCGCCGCACCGGTGCGAGGCTCCGGTACCTGGAGATGGACGACGAAGGCCGGCTTCGCCTCGAGGATCTGGACGAGGTCCTGACGGACCGAACCCGTCTGGTGGCCCTGACCCAGGTCTCCAACGCCCTGGGCACCATCAACTCCCTGGAGCCTGTGGTCACGGCCGCCCACCAGAGAGGCGCCCTGGTCCTGGTGGACGGAGCCCAGGCCGTTCCCCACATGAAGGTGGACGTGGGAGCCCTGGGCGTGGACTTCTATGCCTTCTCCAGCCACAAGATGTGCGGGCCCACGGGCATCGGAGCGCTCTGGGCCCGGAAAGAGCTCCTGGAGGAGATGTCCCCCTACCAGGGCGGCGGGGAGATGATCAGCGTGGTGGAGCGGGACATGAGCAGCTGGGCCTCGGTACCCCACAAGTTCGAAGCAGGGACCCCCAACATCGCCGGGGCCGTGGGAGCCGCAGCAGCGGTGGAGTTCCTGGAGGAGGTGGGCTACGAGTCCATCCAGGCCCACGAGCGGATGCTCCTGGACTACGCCCTGGAAAGGCTCCAGGAGCTCCCCGGCCTGAAGATTTTCGGCCCTGAAGATCCGATCCTCCGCTCCGGGGTCATTTCCTTTGCCCTGGGCGACGCCCACCCCCACGACATCGCGACGATCCTGGATTCGGAAGGTGTGGCCATCCGGGCAGGGCACCATTGCGCCCAGCTGGTCATGAAGCACCTGGGCGTGGCGGCTACCACCCGGGCTTCCTTCTCCATGTACAACACCACCGACGACGTGGACCGGCTCATCGCCGGCCTTCAAGTGGTCGGGAACATCTTCGGTATCGCCGACTGATCCCCCACAAGTCCCGAGCGTCCCATGCCGGATCTGAATCTGAATTCCCTGTACCAGCAGCTCATCCTGGATCACTACCGGAATCCCCGGAACAAGGGGGAGCTCCCGGAGCGGACTGTGGACATCCACATGGCCAATCCGGTCTGTGGAGACGAGATCCACCTTCAACTCCAGATCGAGGACGACGTCATCGTGGACGCCAGGCACATCGGCCAGGGATGCTCCATATCCCAGGCCGCCGTCTCCATGATGACGAATCTGGTCAAGGGGAAGAAGCTCTCCGAGGCCGAAGGCCTGGCGGAGCGGTTCACGTCCATGATGCATGGCGACGAGGAGGTGGCCCGGGACAGGTCCATGGGAGATCTCCGGGCCCTTCAGGGAGTGAGCAAATTTCCGGTACGGATCAAGTGCGCCCTCCTGGCCTTTGACGCTCTGCAGGAAGCCATCAAAAAGACGAGGTCTGAAGTCTAGGATCTCAGCCCGGCGGCTCAGGACCCGGGCTTCAGCACGACCTTCATGGCACCGCTCCGACCCCGATTCGCGGCAGCCCGAAGGGCGTCCCGGAACTGCTCCAGGGGAAAGATGTGGGTCACCAACCTCTCCACCGGAAGAGAGGTTCTCTCCAGCAGGTCCATGGTGACTTCGAAGGTGTGCCGCTTCCCTCCTTCCCAATCCTCCAC
>CAZSDD010000173.1:0-5338 GCA_964605505.1 uncultured Gemmatimonadaceae bacterium
TCGGAGGAGGTTTTGGGGATTTACCACTCTCACAGTGGTAAAATCCCCTCGGCTCCGCGTTTTCGGAGATGGAAAGTGGAATTGACCTCTCTCAGAGCGGTGAAATCCCCCAAGCTCCCGTTTTCTGTCAGGAAAGTGGAATTGACGACCCTGGAAGGACCGACCGTTTGCCTCGGCGGCCGCATCAAAAGGCCGAACATTCGCTTCGTCCGCAGCATGCTTCACAAACCCTCGGCGGCCATCGGCACACCAGGCCCCTCTGGTCACCATGGCACCGCCGAAAACACCCCGATCAGCCGGCGAAACATGGGTTCACCGGAGGCTTACTCACCGCCCGATGGTGCATATGGCCGGGAATAGGGGTTGGACGCCGGGAAACGCCCGGCGTTCTGCGTTTCTACTCCCCCTTTTCCTGCCCCGTAGCATCCTCCACCTGGGCCGTGATGTCATCGAGGAGACGTTCCAGGATCCGGGCCCGCTTTCTCACGAAGGACCGGAAGATGCTCCGGGCCAGGAGATAGCTTCCTCCGACGGCCGCCGCCGGGAAGAGAACGGCGAATGCGGTGGATCCCAGGGCTCCGAGCCCCACACCCAGGCCAACAGGCAATCCGATGCCCCCACCCACACCGCTTATGATTCCTCCGAAGAGTCCTCCAGCCAGGTTCCCGTAGCGTTCTTCCAGCATGATGTGGGTTTTTCCACCGGTCACCCGGACCGATATCTGGAGCGTCCGGGCGCTCTGGGGGTTATTGGATTGCCAGGAGAGGGTGCGACGGAGAAAGGAAGGTTGGCCCACGGCATCGGCTGCCCGCTGGATGATGGGAATGAGCCCCTCCAGGACGGAGTCAGAGACCTCTCCGGGAAGGGTGCGTTCCAGTTCCACGGTTCCCGGAGCCCCCAGGAACCTGGCAGCGGTCCCTCTCGAGAGGGCTGTTGCCCCCCGGGAGTCCATCTCCAGATCCCGGGCGGCTTGCCGCACCGCACGGGGACTGATCCCGGCCTCCCGGGCGATGCTTTCCAGTTCCCGAAGGCTTGTGCCCTGTGAGGACCCGGATGGCAGCGCATCCCGGCTATCCAACTCCGAAGCCCGCTCCAGGAGATCCCGGACCTCTTCGTCGGTGTAGCGGCGCGAACCGTCGGATCCGGAGGTCATCTCAGGCGATCAACTCCGGCTCCAGAACGTCCTCCACCACGGTTCCTCCGGCCATGTGGACGTAGTAGCACTTCGCCCCCTCACGAGTGGCCACCACCCGCTTCACCTCGTTGTCCTGGAAGAAGATGCCGGCATTGTTGTCGCAGGCGTAGCCCGGCTTCAGAACCCCGGTCCGGATGAGCTCATGGTAGGTGGGACGGCGCTGTTCCTCTCCGTCGTAGTGGGGAGAGTGGCTCCCCTCCAGGAATCCCAGGCATTCGATCCTGGTGAGCTCCTTCGGCCGAGAATCGGTGGTCCCCTCCTCGAACCAGCAGAGGGAGCCGGCGCTGGCGCCCCCCAGGACGATGCCCTGGTCCCATGCCTTCCGGAGGACCTCATCCACCCCCTGGGCCCGCCAGATGGCCTGCTGATTCAGCGTGTTTCCCCCGGAGACCACGATTCCGTCCATGGAGAGGAATACCTCTTCCCAGCTCCGGTCCATGCGGTAGCTGCTGATGAACATCTCCTGGACGTGGGGCTCCACCTCAAGGGGGGCGCAGAGCTGGAAAAAGCGGACTTTGGACGAATCACTGTCCGCCGTGGCGGTGGGGAGGTAGCAGATCCGGGGCCGGTCCTTTCCGGTGAGCTCTGCCATGTAGCGGATGAAGCTGGTGTCGAATCCCCCCCCGGCGATGAGGATCTTCCGGGTGCCCGCGTCGGCCTTCCGGCCGGCGCCCACTTCGGCCAGCTTCAGCTCGCTGGTTCCCAGGGCCAGGGATCCGATTGCCGTCGATCTGAGAAAATCCTTCCGTTCCATGACGTGTCCTTTCCTAATTATCCCGCTGGAATACGATTTCACCATCCACGATGGTCATGTCCACATTCATGTCCAGGATCTCCGAGGGGTCGATCTCCAGGAGGTTCCGGTCGCAGACGGTGATGTCGGCCAGCTTCCCGGCTTTCAGAGATCCTCGGATGTCGCCCTCGAAGGCGGCGATGGCGTTGTTGATGGTGTAGGCCTTCAGGGCCTCTTCCACGGAGATCTTCTGCTCCGGAAACCAGCCGCCTTCGGGCATGTGATTCAACGTGGTGCGATTCACGGCGGCATGGATGAGGTATTTGGGGTGCATGTGATACTCCGCCGCAGAGGTCCCGGGCCAGTCCGAACCGAAGGAGAGCATGGTTCCGTGCTCCAGCATGGAGGCGAAGGCGTAGGCGCCCTTGCTCCGCTCGTGGCCGATGCGCTCCTCCATCCAGCGCATGTCGTCGGAGATGTGGTAGGGGTTTACCTCGGCGATGACCCCCAGCTCCCGGAAGCGGGGAAAGTCCTGGGGCCGAACCACCTGGTTGTGGATGACCCGGAAGCCCGTCAGGTCCACGCCTTCATTCTTGAGCCGCTCGTACAGGTCCAGCATCAGGGCCACCCCCTTGGTGCCGATGGCGTGGACATTGGGCACGAAGCCGGCCTCCAGCCCGGCCTGGATGAGGTGGTACATCTTCTCCATGTCCCCCACCAGCATCTGGGAATCGTCGGAGGTGTGGCGGCGGTAGTGACCGTAGTTGCCGGGCTGGTCGGTATAGGGTTCGAAGAAGAGGGCCCCGTGGGTTCCCATGATGCCGTCGATGTAGCCTTTCAAGGCTCCGTACCGGAGGGAGGGGTCCGGCTCCTTCGTCTCCGGGTGGAGGCCCATGGTGAATCCCTGGGCTCCCAGGTCGGCCCCTCGGGAGAGGTCAGGCCGGAGCCAGACCCTGGCCGTGAGCTCTCCGTTCCTCTGAAGCTCCACGAAGCGGTCCGTCTGGTCCGGGGTGGCGATGTCGTGGATTTCCACGATTCCCGCCTCCCGGAGGGCCTTCAGGGCGGCCCGGTTCTCATTCAGGAGCCGCTCCCGGGACTTGGGCTTCTGCACGCTCCGGATCCGGCTCAGGGCGGGGGAGTTCCGGTAGATGAGGCCGGTGGGCTCGCCGGCGTCGTTGAGCTGCATGCCCTCCAACGGAGCGCCCTCGATGCCGGCGGCCTGCAGGGCGGCGGTGTTGGCCAGGTAGAGCTCTCCGTCGAAGCTGTTCAGGAGGCAGGGGTGGTTTGCCGTGATCTCATCGATGACCCAACGATCCGGCTCCCACCGGGCCGCCTGTTTCACACCGGCTTCCTCGGCTCCCAGGGCCCATTCTTCGTAGGCTCCCCAGAGACCGCCGGTGATCCACTCGCCCTCGTCCAGGATTCCCACCAGCCGCTCCATCTCGGCCCTGAGTCCCTGGTCATCGGCCACGGCCATGAGGTTCGCGTCGTTGATGAGGCCGCCTGCGTTGTTGAAGTGGACGTGCCCATCGATGAATCCCGGGACCACGAACTTGCCCTGGAGATCGAGGACCCGGGTGTCCGGCCCCCGGTAGGCCTCGGCCTCTGAATCCTGGTCCAGGACGGCGGTTATGGTGTTCCCCGTCACCACCACGGCACTGGCCCAGGGCTGCTGTTCCTCCATGGTGTAGACGGCGCCGTTCAACAGGATGAGGTCGGCGGCGTTCTCCGGCCCCTGGCTGCAGGCGGTGTTCAGAATAAGCGTAAGAAAGGCGAAGAAACCGGCGGCGAGCCTTCTCATGAGGGATCTCCTGTCCGAGGTCGAGGGTCATTCCCCAGGGCACAGTCTACGAGGGAATGAGAGGGGCGGGCAATCGGCGGCATCCCGATTTTCGGGACCGGATGGACGGGGCCGGGTTAGAGTGTGGCAGTCCCAGGTGAAATCCCATAAGCCTGTCCGGGTAATGGGGCAAGCCGCGGCACTCGGACAGGCTGGCGTCCAGGATTCGGCTCATGGCCATACCCTGCCCGGAATGCGGTCGAGAATATGATGTGACGCTCTTCCAGTTCGGACGGACAATCCACTGTACGTGCGGCGCCCGGGTGGGCCTGGAAAAGCGGATCGGCGCAGATGTGTCGGTTTCTGATCCCCGTTTCCTGGTTGACGCCATGTTGGGAGGATTGGCTCGATGGCTTCGAATTCTGGGATTCGACGCCGCGTTCGATCCCACCATTCCCGACGAAAATCTGGTACGCCGAAGCCTGGAAGAAGGGCGCCAGATCCTGACCCGGGACCGGAGGCTCCGGGAGGAGTGGACCGTGTCCAACTGCACCGTCCTGGAAAGTGAGGATCTGGAGGAACAACTCCAGGAGATCGTAGCCCGCTTTTCTCTCCGGGAGAAGGTCGCCCTTTTTTCCCGGTGCCCGCTATGCAACATGCCCCTGAAACCACTTCCGGGGGAAGAAGCCCGAGCCCGCGTCCCTCCCGGGGTCCATGAGCGCCAGGACTCCTTCCTCCACTGCCCCGAGTGTGGCCAGGTCTACTGGGAGGGCTCGCACACGGAAAGAATTCGACGTCGCCTCCACAAGGTTCTGGAAGGCCGACGCTGATCGGGCTGCGAACTCACACGAGAGGTCCCATCGGTTCTTCACCGCCGTCGGCGAACCGGTCCGGATGATCCTGTGGAAATAATCTTCTACAAGGCCTTGACACCTCATCAATAATCGTGTTTATTCCTCGACATAAGCAAAACAAATTGCTTTTTCGCTCGAAGATCGTCCATTCCTGACAAGGAGGAACCATGTACCGTTCGATTCTCGCCGTTGCCGCCGTCACCGGAGCCCTGGCCCTGAGCGCCTGCTCCGAAACCGGCATGGAGCCCTTCGCCCCCGAGATGAGTCAGGTGGCCGAGGCTCCCATGGGCAAGCCTGACTTCGCCGGGTCCAACGCCGCGCCCAGGAAGGGCTCCGAGTCCATCGCCGCCATCGCCATCGGCGCCGGCTTTGATGAGCTGGTGGGTGCTCTTTCGTATGTCGACGCAGAGCTCGACACGGGCCTGGTTGACCTTTTCCTGAACGGCACCGACCAGTACACCGTGTTTGCCCCGACAGACGGGGCCTTCATCCGTCTCTACGGGCTCCTCAGCGCTGTCCTGGGAGCTGAGATCGATGAGATCACCGACGTGCCCGCTCCGGTGGTTCTGGACGTCCTTCTGTACCACGTCGTGGACGGGCGCCGGGCCGCCAACAGCGTGGTTCCCCGTAACGGGGAGCGGACCATGAGCTCCCTGTTGGGTGAGGAGTTCTTCGTTCGTACCGACAAGACCATTCGGGACGGACTGACGGGCGTGCGAGAGGATGACGCCAAGATCACCGGCGCCAACATCTCCGCCAGCAACGGGATCATCCAC
>CAZSDD010000174.1:0-2652 GCA_964605505.1 uncultured Gemmatimonadaceae bacterium
CCTCCCCGCATCTGCCGCACCGGCACCAGGACTTCGGCCAGATCCTCGGGGCTGTCCCGGAGCTCCTGGGGATACCGAAGCCGGACGGCATAGCGCTCCCGTCCCTCCACCGTCTGGGTGATCTCCATCCCCCCGACGGCCGCGGCGATGACCATGTTCGCGTCTCGGATATTCACTCCGTAGCGGGCAGCGGCGTCCCGGTCCAGCTGGATGTTCAGGTAACTTCCCCCCAGGGGGCGTTCGGAAACGGCGGATCGAACACCGGGGACCATGGCCACGGCGTTCTCGACCTCCCGGCCAAGCCGTTCCAGCTCCGCCAGGTCCGGGCCGAAGATCTTGATGCCCACCGGAGTCCGGATGCCCGTGGCCAACATGTCGATGCGGCCCTTGATGGGCATGGTCCAGGAGTTGGGGATCCCGGGGAACCGGATGGCCTGGTCCATCTCCTGGATCAGCTTCTCCCAGGTCATCCCCTCCCGCCATTCCTCTTCCGGCTTCAGGACGATGGTGGTCTCGAACATTGCCAGGGGGGCCGGATCCGTGGCCGTGTTCGCCCGGCCGGCCTTCCCGAAGACCGACTCCACCTCGGGAAAAGAGGCCAGGATGCTGTCCTGCTTGCGCATGGCCTCGTGGGCCGTCCGGACGCTGATTCCCGGAAGCGTCATTGGCATGTAGAGGATGGAGCCTTCGTTGAGAGGCGGCATGAACTCCGAGCCGATTCGCTGGAGGGGAATCAGGGTGAGAATGAGGACCGCCAGGGTGGCGCCCAACACGGGCCACCGGAACCGCAGGGCGAATTTCAGGACTGGCTCGTAGATCCAGACCAGGAACCGGTAGACGGGATTCCGCGCCTCGGCATGGAGCCTTCCCCGGACAAAGAGCCCCATGGCCACGGGGACCAGGGTCACCGATAGGAGGCTGGCCGCCGCCATGGCCAGACTCTTGGTCCAGGCCAGCGGCTTGAACATGCGGCCCTCCTGGGCCTCCAGGGCGAAGACCGGTAGGAAGGAGACGGTGATGATGAGGAGACTGAAGAAGAGGGCCGGACCCACCTCCTTGGAGGAACGCACCACTACCTCCCACCGTTCCTTCGAGGTCAGGAGAGAGGTGGGGAACCGGCCGTCGTCCTCCGGCACGGCCTCCCCGGCGGCCACCATCTTCCGCCGTTTTTCGGAGATCTCCCGCTCCAGGTGCTTGTGCATGTTCTCGATCATGACGATGGCGGCGTCGATCATGGCTCCGATGGCGATGGCGATGCCTCCCAGGCTCATGATGTCGGCCCCGATCCCCAGGACGCGCATGGCCATGAAGGCCATGAGGATCCCCAGGGGAAGCGTGACGATGGCCACCAGGGCGCTGCGGACGTGGAAGAGGAAGACCAGGCAGACCACGGCCACGACGATGATCTCCTCCACCAGCTTCTCCTTCAGGGTGTCGATGGCCCTCAGGATCAGCTCGGACCGGTCATAGACCGGGGTCAAAACCACACCTTCGGGGAGCCCTCCCTCGATCTCCCGGATCCGCTCCTTCACCCCTTCGATGGTGGCCAGGGCGTTCTCTCCGAAGCGCATGACCACGATGCCCCCCACCACGTCTCCCCGGCCGTTCAGGTCCGCGACGCCCCGCCGTACCTGGGGGGCGAATTGCACACGGGCCACGTCGGCCACCCGGACCGGGGTTCCGCCGGGCGTGGAGCCCAGGACCACCGACTCCAGGTCCTCAAGGCTCTCCAGGTAACCGAGGCCCCGGACCATGTACTCCCGGTCCCCCATCTCCATGACCATGGCCCCCACGTCCTGGTTCGACCCCCGGATGGCCTCCATGACGGCGTGGATGGGGATGCCGTACCCCCGGAGGGCCTCCGGATCCACCGTCACCTCGTAGGCCCGCTCGAAGCCCCCCACCGATGCCACCTCGCTGACCCCGGGAACGGAGGTGAGCTGGTAACGAAGGAACCAGTCCTGGATGGAACGGAGATCCGCCAGGGAATGGGTCCCGGAGGTGTCTTCCAGGACGTACTGGAAGACCCACCCCAGGCCGGTGGCGTCGGGCCCCAGGCCGGCTTCCGCAGCTTCGGGCAGATCCCCTCGGATCCCGGACAGGTACTCCAGCACCCTGCTCCGGGCCCAGTACAGGTCCGTGGCGTCATCGAAGATGATGTAGACGAAGGAGACGCCGAAGAAGGAGTATCCACGGACCGTCCGGGCCCCCGGGACCTTCAGCATCTCCGAGGCGATGGGAAAGGTGACCTGGTCCTCCACCAGCTGGGGGGCCTGGCCCGAATAGTCCGTCTGAATGATGACCTGGACGTCCGAGAGGTCCGGAATGGCCTCCAGGGGCGTCTGGCTCATGGCCACAGCTCCTCCCACAGCGGCAAAAATGGCCAGGAGAACGACGAGGAACTTGTTTCGGACGGACCACTCGATGAGGCGCTTGAGCATGGTCAGGTCCCCCGCCCTTCCCGGCTCCCGCCGGAATGCGCCCGGATTCCGGCCGCCGTGGTATCCGGCGGGCTCACGGTATCCGGAGTCGCGGGCATGCTGTGGCCGGAATGATCCATCTGGCTGTGATCCACTGTTCCGGCGGTGTCCGGCGGTGTGGCCGGCATATCGTGGCCCGAGTGGTCCATCTGGCTGTGGTCCACGACCCCGG
>CAZSDD010000174.1:2752-5281 GCA_964605505.1 uncultured Gemmatimonadaceae bacterium
CCCGAGAGGATCTGCACCCGGTCCCCCCGGCTGAGCCCCGTCACCACCTCCATGGGATGGAGCTGCCCGTTGGCCATCCGGTGAAAGACCACGGACCGCTCCCCCGTCTCCAGGACGGCGGTCCTGGGAACCAGGAGGGTTTCCTCCATAGGCCGACCCTGGATCTCCACCTGTGCGTACATTCCGGGTTTGATCCGGAGATCGGGGTTGGCCAGCTCCAGGCGGACCCGACCCGTCCGGGTGGACCTGGACACCGTGGGATAGATGTAGCTGACGGTTCCGTGAAAGGTCTCACCGGGATAGGACTCGAAGCTGATCATCCCATGCTGGCCTTCACGGACCAGGGAGAGTTCCTTCTCGAAGACCTCCGCCTCCACCCAGATCCGGCTCAGATCGGCGATGCGGTAGAGGTTCGTCCCGGGGGTTATGCGCGCCCCCTCCACCACGTCCTTCTCCACCACGATCCCGCCGGTAGGCGCCCGGAGCGTCAGCGTCTTCGCCACGGTGCCCCGCTCCTCCACAGCCCGGATCTCCTCCCGGGGGATTTCCCAGTAGGCCAGCCTGCGGCGAGCCGCGTCCACCAACTCCTGGGCACTCTCCGCCGCCCGCTGGCCTCCCCGGACCCGGGTCTCTTCCAGGAGATCCAGGGCCAGGAGCAGCTCCTCCTGGGCGGTGACCAGCGCGGGACTGTAGACCTCCATGAGGGGTTGGCCTGTACGAACCGGAGCCCCGGTGAAGTCCACCATGAGGCGCTCCACCCATCCGTCGATCCTGGGACTCACCGAAGTCAGGCGGGTTTCGTCATAGGTGACCAGACCCACCGTCTGAACCGTGGACTCCAGGGCCCCCCGGGTGACCGGGGCGTAGGTGACGCCGATCCGGTCGGCGGCATCGGCATCCAGGCTCACCGGCTGGGCTTCGTCGGTCCCGGCCGACATGGCTGAATGATCGTGTCCCTCCGCGCCGGCGGTGTCCTCCTGGGGCTGGCTTCCCAGACTGGAGAACGCCACGGCGCCAAGGGCCGCCAGGATCAGGGCCAGCGCCAGGATGATCTGATTGCGGGTGTTCATGAGTCCTCAATCCTCAGAAAGCAGTTGATCCGTGACGGGAAGGTCACGGCCGATGGTCATCTCCAGCTCCGCGACACCGGAGCCGTACTGGGCCAGAAGGCCGAAGTACTCGCCCTGGAATCGGTTCAGGGCCATCTGGGCGTCCACCAGGGTCATGAAGTCCACGGCCCCCACCCGATAGGAGGCCAGGGAAGACTCCACCGTGGCTTGTGCCTGGGGAAGGATCTCCTCCCGGTATAGCCGGATGAGGCTGCGGGTCTGCTCCAGCTCCGCCAGAACCTCCATGATCCGGGCGTCCACCATGGCCAGGGCCTCGTCGTACCGGGCCCGGGCCATGGATTCGGCGGCCGCCGCTTCGTCCCGGGTCTTCAGCTGCCGCTTGCCGGCATAGAGGGGGATGCTGAATCCCACGGAGGCGCCGCCCATACCCTTCAGGTCCCCCTCCATCCGGCCCAGGCCGTACTGAAGGCCCACGGTCAGGTCCGGCCAGATGTCTTTTCCGGCCAGCGCCCTCCGGGTCCCGGCCTGATCCACCCGGGTTTCCAGCCCCATCAGGAGGGGCCGGTGGCTCCGGGCCCAATCCCCCAGGCTGGCCAGGTCCGGAAGGGAAGCCGGCAGGGGACTCAAAGCCGCCTCGGAGACCGGGGTGTTCGAGGGTCGATCCAGAAGGGCGTTCAGGCGGGAAACGGCCCCGACCCTCCGGGACTCCAGTCGCTGGATCTCCGCATCCGCCCGGGAGATCTCCACCGATGCCCGCAGGACGTCGGCCTGCCTCCCGGAGCCGGAGGAGTACATGGACCGGGCGATTCGCTCGAAGTCCCGCAGGAGCCCCAGGGTCTCCCCCAGAACCTCCAGGCGGCGATCCGTCTCATAGATCCGGTAGAAGGCCGCAGCGGTCTCTGTCCGAACCTCCCACCAGGTCTCCCGGGCGGAGGCTCGTTCCATACCGGTGGCCTGCCGGGCCATCTCCTCCCTGAGAGAGCGCTTCCCGGCCAGGGGGAAGCGCTGCGTGACCTGAAAAGCCGGGGCCATGGAGGCCGGCATGTCCGGGGAGAATTCGGGAATGGCCAGGTTCGTGACACCCACCTGGAAGGTGGGATCCGGAAGGAGCCCGGCTCCGGGCTCCCGGGCCGCCGAAGCCTCCACCTGGTAGTGGGCGGCCCTGACCCGGGGGTTGTTCTCCCTGGCCAATTCCAGGACCTCCTGGAGCGTCAACGCAGGCGGCTCCTGCCCCTTCAGGGAAGGAGAAGGAGCGAGAAGAGAAACGAGAACCAGAGGAGACAGGAGGCCCGGAAGCCTCCGGATATCACCCAGAAGCTTCCGGATATCAAGTGTTTTTGTGGTCATTGAGCAAAGCCCTGGCCGCAGAGGTCTCCCGTATGAGAGAAGCCGATCAGGACTGACTCTAAGGAAGGAGAGGTGAAGGGGAGGTTAAGACATCATGAAGACTCCTTCATGA
>CAZSDD010000175.1:0-5258 GCA_964605505.1 uncultured Gemmatimonadaceae bacterium
TGAGCCTCCTCCGAAAAGGCCGGCCCGGGGACCCGGAGGTCCTGGCTGTCTTCAATTTCACGCCGGTTCCTCAGCACAATTATCGGGTGGGCGTTCCCCGGGACGGCCGGTGGGGCGAAGTGGCAAACAGCGACGCGGAGCTGTACGGCGGGAGCGGCCAGGGGAACATGGGGGGTGCTGTGGCGGCCCCGATCCGGAGCCACGGGCGGCCCTGGGCCCTGAATCTGACCCTCCCGCCCCTGGGTGCCGTGTTCTTCCGCTACGACGGAGGAGGGGGTGGGGATTGAGGGTCCCAGAAGGTGGAACGGCCGGGCTGGGGGCGACCTGGCTGGGGGCGGGGCGGTGCGAGTTCGTGGTCTGGGCGCCGTTCCAGGAAGAATTGATCCTCCACGTCCTGGAGCCGGAGGAGCGGCTCGTCCCCATGGAGCCCGCGGCCCGGGGATACCACCAGGCCTCCGTCGAGGACCTGCAGGAGGGGGCTCTCTACCGGTACGTGCTGGCCGGCGGGGAGGAGCGGCCGGACCCGGCTTCCCGGCATCAACCCCGGGGAGTGCACGGACCCTCCCGTGTGGTGGACCCCGCCTTTTCCTGGGAGGACGGAGGGTTCCAGGGACCGGCGATGGAAGAGTTGGTCCTGTACGAGCTGCACGTGGGAACGTTCACGCCGGAGGGCACTTTCGATGCGGCGGCCGGGCGCATCCCGGCTCTTCGGGAGCTGGGGGTGACGGCGGTGGAGCTGATGCCGGTGTCTCAGTTCCCCGGAGAGCGGAACTGGGGATATGACGGGGTCAGCCTGTGGGCGGTGCAGGAGAGCTACGGGGGGCCCGAGGGCCTGCGGCGGTTCGTCCAGGCCTGCCACCGGGAGGGGCTGGGCGTGCATCTGGACGTGGTCTACAACCACCTGGGTCCGGAGGGGAACTACCTGGGGCAGTATGGCCCCTACTTCACGGATACGTACCGGACGCCGTGGGGCTCGGCGGTGAACTTCGACGGCCCTGACAGTGACGAGGTGCGCAGGTTCTTTCTCGAGAACGCCCTGCACTGGATTCGGGAGTACCACGTGGATGGTCTGCGACTGGACGCCATCCACGCCATCATGGACCGTTCGGCGAAGCCGTTTCTGGAGGAGCTGACGGAAGCGGTGGAAGCGGAGGCGGCGGAGGAGGGCCGCCGGATCCTGTTGGTGGGGGAGAGCAACCGGAACGATGCCCGACTGGTGGAGGCCCGGGACCGGGGTGGAACGGGCCTGGACGGTGTGTGGAGCGACGACTTCCACCACGCCCTCCACACCCTGATCACGGGGGAGTCCCGGGGCTATTACCAGGACTTCGGGAAACTGGAGGATCTGGAGCAAGCCTACAGGAACCGCTTCGTCTACGCCGGGCGGTACTCGGAGTTTCGGCGCCGCCGGTACGGCCGGCCCGCCGGCCATCTGCCGGCCCGGCGCTTCGTGGTCTTCGCCCAGAACCACGACCAGGTGGGAAACCGCCTCGAGGGCGACCGCCTGGACGCCCGGGTCTCCGGGGAAGCCCGGCGCCTGGCAGCCTCCGCCCTCCTCCTGTCCCCCTTTGTACCTCTCCTGTTCATGGGAGAGGAGTATGGGGAGGTGGCTCCGTTTCCCTATTTCACGAGCCACACGGACCCGGAGCTGGCCCGGGCGGTGAGGGAGGGCAGGAAGCGGGAGTTCGCCGAGTTCGAGTGGGAGGGCGATCCCCCGGACCCCCAGGCCGAAGCGACCTTCCGGTCGGCGGTGCTCCGGTGGGATCTCCGTGAGAAGCCCCACCATTCCGCCCTCCTGGCCCTGCACCGGGAGCTCATCCGGATTCGCCGGGAGCATCCCGCCCTGGCTTCTGGGGATCCCGACGATCTGGAGGCTTACAGGGACGACGGGTCCGGCCTCCTGGTCGTCACGCGGCGCGGTGGCGGTGCCGAATGCGTCCTTCTCTTCCACTTCGACGGAGCGTCGGCCCGGGTTTCCATTCCCCTGGGTGCGGGACGCTGGCGTCGGGTCCTGGATACCGGGGAGGAGCGCTGGGGCGGGAAGGGCGCTTCAGTGCCGGGTACGGTGGCGTCTTCCGGGGAGGTGGAGCTCATGCTCGGTCCCTGGGCCGCCGTGATGCTGGATCGGCCGTAACTCCGGCTCTCTATTCCGGGTTCCGTGCCAGGAGGGCCACGGGAAAACGGCCGAGCAGCCGGGAGACCCGGCTCCGGCCTCCCTCCACCGCCTCCCCCGTCATCCGGTTCACCCAGCTACCCTCCGGAAGGTCCAGAGTGGTGTCTCCCCATCCGCCCCGCTCCCGGAGACCCAGGACCAGGCGGGGCACGACCGTGGCGGCCTCCTCCGCTCTCGTGAACGCCACCACGTGGCCTGCCGCCGGTCCCCGGGCCGGGAGCTCATGATAGCCTCCCTCTGACCCGAAGAGGTCGGGCCGCTCATTTCGCAGGGCCAGGGCCCGGTGAACCACCCACATCTTCGGATCTCCCCGGTCCATGGCGTCCATGACCTCCTCCGGGGAGGCTGCGCCCAATCCCTTCAGGATCCTTCGGCGGAGGTGGAAGTCCACGGGGCGCCGGTTGTCGGGATCCACCAGGCTCAGATCCCAGAGCTCCGTCCCCTGGTAGATGTCCGGAATGCCCGGAGCGGTGAGTTGCAGGAGCTTCTGGGCCAGAGAGTTGATCCGGCCCGGTTCCTGGAGGCGCCGGGAGAATCCTGCCAGATCCTCCTGGAACCTCGGGGCCTGGTAAATGGCCTGCAGGAAGATTTCCAGGGCATCCTCGTATTCCTGCACCGGATCGGTCCAGGAAGTGTGAACGGCGGCCTCCCGGACGGCCTTCTCCATGAAAGCCCGGGCCCGGTCCAGGGGCAGGGGGAAGGCTCCCACCAGCGTCTGGTACAGGAGGTACTCGGTTCTCCGGTCCGGGAGACCGGGCCCGGTCCGGTGAGGCTCGTTCATCTCCATCCACCTCCTGACCGCGGCTCCCCAGACGTCCGGAATCTCGGAGATCAGCAGAAGACGGGCCCGAACGTCCTCGCTTCGTTTCGTGTCGTGGGTGGACAGAGAAAGCATGGACAGGGGCCAGGCTTCGGAGGCCGGCCGGTTGCGGGCGTGGAACCCCTCGACGGATGTCCCGAAGCGGCTGGGGTCTCCCCCCACCTCGTTGAGGGGGACGAATCGGAGATAGGTGTAGAAGGCCGTGTCCTCCACCCCCTTCGCCATGACCGAACCCGTGAGCTGCTGGAACTGCATCCGGAGCTCCGTCTCCAGGTCTCCCGGCCCTCCCAGCTCCCCCACCAGGATGGACCGGAAGAATTCCAGGAGCTCCGGCGCCACCTGGGGGGCGTGGTGGGCGACGGACCGGAAGGTCTCCTCCAGGACTGCGAGATCCGCCTCCTCCCTCCTTCCGTCCTCCTCCACGTAGGTCCGGTACACCGGAAGAGAAATGGCCGCCTCCCGGAGCACTTCCCGCAGCTCATGCCGGGTGAAGTCCCGGAACCGCCGATTTCTCTCGCAGATTTGTACGAAGAGGTGAGTCAACCGGTTGAGATTGGCGGCCAGGATCCGATCCAGGACCCGGGCCTTCTTCTCCCGGACGGTCTCACCCCAGGGACGGTCGTCCCCGGTCAGCTCCACGTACAGGGCATCCAGGGGCGCCTCCCCCCCGGGGTCCACGAAGAGTCCGCCCAGGTCGTTCAGGAAGTCGTACCCCGTGGTGCCTTCCACGGCCCAGGAAGGGCGAAGCAGCTCTCCGGGCTCCAGGATCTTCTCCACCACGATCCAGGCTTCAGGGGCACGGGACCGAAGGCGATCCAGATATCGCCGTGGATTCCTCAGGCCATCGGGGTGATCGATGCGCAACCCATCCAGAACTCCTTTTCGAAGCCATTGCAGCACCCTGGCGTGGGTCGCGGCAAAGACCTCGGGGTCCTCCACCCGCAGTGCGGCCAGATGATCGATGTCGAAGAACCGACGGTAGTCCAGCTCCCGGTTTCCCGTTCGCCAGTAGGCGAGGCGGTAGTTCTGCTCCTCCAGGATCGCGTCCAGAAGGTCGGGGTCCCCATTCGCCTCCCGAACCGTCCGGTCCAGAGCCTCCGCTGTGGCCTCTTCCTCCTCCAGAAGCCGGACCAGGCGGCTCTTCAGGGCTCCCGATTCCTGATCGCGTTGTCGCCGGCGCTCGGGATCCGTGGAGGTCGCCGCCGGAAGCTGGTCCAGGGCCCGGGCCAGAGTGGCCAGGGCAGGGGAGGGATGCCGGGCGGCGGTTTGCTCCAGGAGGAGGGCCACCGACCGGGGGGAGAGGGGGAAGATCATGTCGGCAAAACCGAGCGTGAAGGACGCTCCCTGCCGGGTCACCTCCATGGCCCCCTCCTCCAGGACCCGGCCGTAGTGATCCGGAAGAACCGGAAGCAGGATGCGGTTGTGGAGCTTCTCTTCCGGCGGCTCCCAATCCACATCGAAATAATGGGCGTAGAGGCTGGAAGGCCCGTTCTCCAGGACGTCCCACCACCATTCGTTTTCGGGTCCCTTGATGGCCATGTGGTTCGGCACCAGATCCAGCACCTGGCCGAGCTTCACGGTCCCCAGGGCGGCACAGAAGTCGGCGTGCCCCTCTTCTCCCCCCAGCTCCTCGTTGACCCTTCTGGGGTCCGTCACGTCGTACCCGTGGGTGCTTCCGGGCACGGCCTGCAGGTAGGGAGAGGTATAGATGTGGCTCACCCCCAGCTCCGCCAGATAGGAAGCTACGGCCCCGGCCTCGTCGAATCCGAAGCCCGGCCGGAGTTGGAGCCGATAGGTGGCCCGGACGGAGGTCATGGGGCTCCCCGGCGGAGGAGCAGGAGGGATCGGGCCTTCACCTTCCTTACGCTTCCGGCATCAATTCGCTCCTCCGGTGCCTCCCATTGCGCCGTGTCGATCATCACGAGCCATTCCCGGCCCCAGGGCCGCCCCGGGAGCGTCCAGTCCACATCCTCATGGTGGGCGTTCAGGAGAAGGAGGAAGCTGTCGTCCTTGATCCGATGGCCGCGCCTGTCGGGAAATCGAAGTGCCTCTCCGTTCAGGAATAGCCCGACGGCGGCCCTCTCCGAATCCCAGTCGTCATCGCTCATCTCCCGGCCGGAGGGCTGGAGCCAGCCGATGTCTTCGATGCCCCGGATGGGACGGCCCTGGAACCACCTCCGGCGCCGGAACACCGGGTGCTCCCGCCGGATCTCCAGGAGGCGGCGGGTAAAGGATAGAGCGGTCCTGTCCATGGATTCCCAGTCG
>CAZSDD010000176.1:0-5254 GCA_964605505.1 uncultured Gemmatimonadaceae bacterium
TGGAAGGGCATCACGGCGGCCTTCCCCACTCCGAATACGAACAGCGCCAGAAGAATGGGGACGGCTGTGGCTGAAATGTGTCCGTCCAGGATGCCCCCAACCCGGAATTCAACCGTTCCAGCCAGAGAATAGGTCCAGAGAATTCCCACGAGTTGGAGGCCGATGGACGTGCTGAGGAGGATTCCCAGGTATACCCGCCCCGCCTTCTGGGCCTCCTCGGTCTGGTGGTGGGTCACCAGCGGGAAGGTGCAGAGCGTCAGGACCTCGTAAAAGAGGAAGAGGGTGAAGAGGTTTCCCGAGTAGGCGACCCCCATGGTCGCGAAGATGGCGACGGCGAAAAAGAGGTAGAAGCGGGTCTGGTTCTTCTCGTGGTGCCCCCGCATGTACCCGATGGAGTACAGGGTGGTGACGATCCACAGAAATGAGGCCACCAGAGAGAAAAGATATCCCAGGGGCTCCACTTCAAGAATCAGAGGGATCCCCGGGAGCGGGTGTCCGATAATCAGCCGCGGACGCTCCCCCGCCATGATTTCAGGCCACAGGGAGAGGACAAGAGCGAAGAGGACGACTCCCGTGAGAATCGTGGCCCCTTCCCTCAGGTTCGGCCGACTTCTGGAGATCCCGATGAGAACCGTCCCGAAGAGGGGCAGCAGGAGTACCAGAAGAACAGTGGCTCCGACGGGAAGTACCTCGGGAAGAGCGGCCAAAAAGCTCACGGAGCCACCCTCAGGAGGACCTCTGCGGCCCGGGTGGCCACACCCGCCGTCAGGTTCGCGTCCAATCCGAAATAGACGTTGGCCAACACCAGGATCCAGGTGGGAAGCAGCAGCGAGACGGGAGCCTCACGGACCCTCCCATCATCCGCGCCTTCCTGGAAATAGGCCACCTCCACCACTTTCCAGATGTAGACCAGAGCCATGAGGGACCCCAGAAGAATGAATCCCACGACCACCCATCGTCCGGCCTCGACGGCTCCCAGGACCAGGTACCATTTGCTGATGAAGCCCACAGTCCCCGGTAGACCGATCAAGGAGAGCCCCCCTGCCACGAAGGCGGCCATGGTCCAGGGCATCTGTCGCCCCAGCCCCTTCATGGCCTCCATGTTCACCGATCCCACCTGATACATGACACATCCCATGGCCATGAAGAGAGCGGCTTTTATGAGGGCGTGGTTGAACAGATGCAGCAGGCCGCCGGTGAGGCCGGTCACCGAGATGAGTGAGATCCCCAGCACCATGTATCCGATCTGCGCCACGCTGGAGTACGCCAGGAGGCGTTTCACATTCATCTGGTAGATGGCCGTCATCGATCCGGAGAGAATTCCCAGGATCGCCAGGGGGAGGAGGACCCGGTGAAAGGTCATGACCTCCAGGGAAAACGCCGGTCCGAAGACTGTGAAGAAGACTCGGACCAGCATGTAGACGGCTACTTTTGTCGCGGTTGAGGCCAGAAAGACCGTCACCGCCGAGGGAGCGAAGGCGTAGGCGTCTGGCAACCAGAGATGAAGGGGGAAGAGGGCCAGCTTGAGGCTGATTCCCACCGTAAGGAACGCGAAGGCAACCGAGATGGTCCGGCTGCTGACCTGGGGAATCCGCTCCGCCAGGTCCGCCATGTTCAGCGTTCCCGTCATCACGTACATCATGCCGATGCCGATGACGATGAAGGTGGCCCCGATGCTCCCCATGATGAGGTATTTGAAGGCAGCGTGTAGGGCTCGCCGGTCCGGTCCCGCCGCGATGAGAGCGTAGGCCGAAATGGAGGAGATCTCCAGGAAGACAAAGAGGTTGAAGACGTCTCCCGTGACGGTGATTCCCAGTAGTCCGGACAGGCAGAGAAGCAAGGCCGCATAGAGGAGGGGAATCCTCTGGGGCTGCACCTCCCGCTCCACGCTGGCTCCCGCATAGGGGACGACGACGGCGCCGATGGTGGTGACGATGAGGAGGACCCAGGCGCTGACGATGTCGATGCGATACTCGATGCCGATGGGCGCTGTCCATCCGCCCATTGCATAGCTGATGGTCCCCCCCTCCATGACCTGGCGGAGAAGAAGGATCGACATGGCCAGAGCCGCCCAGGAAATCACCAAGGTCCAGGCCCATGCCATCCGCCTCCAGCGGAGGACGGAAGCAACCGGGGCCGCCATGAGGGGAATGACGACCTGAAGGGCCGGCAGGTGCTCGATCATTCGGACTCCATCTCGTTGTCGATGGCCGAGATCTCGTCACCCTCGATGGTGCCGTACGCTTCCTTGATGCGAACCACCAGGGCCAGGGCTACCGCAGTGGTCGAAACGCCCACCACGATGGCCGTCAGGATCATCACGTGGGGAAGCGGATTCGAGTAGAGGATGGTCTCCTCTCCCTCGACCAGGGTGGGCGCCGTGCCCCCGATGATCTTTCCAATGCTGATGTAGAAGATGAAGACAGACGTCTGGAAGATGTTCAGACCCAGGATCTTCTTGACCAGGTTCCGCCTGGAGATGAGGATGTAGAACCCCACCATCATGAGGAAGATGAAGACCCAGTAGTTGTAGAGGCCCAGGATTCTCACAGGTCTTCCCTTCCCCGGGCGGCAAAGAAGTAGAAGATCGTGATCAGGGTCCCCATGACCGTCAGCAGGACCCCGGCTTCCACCAGGAGAATTCCGTAGTGCTGGCCATGCTCCGGGTCGTGGGCCAGGACGGAATAGTCCAGGAACTCCTTTCCCAGGAAGAGGGAGATCATCCCGACGCCTGCGTAGAGAAGGACGCCGCCGGCCGCCAGAAAACGGGCCACCGTGGTGGGAAAGACCCTTTGCGTTCTCCGGAGCCCGAAGACCAGCGAGTAGAGGATGATTCCCGTGGCGAAGATGGCACCGGCCTGAAAGCCCCCTCCGGGACCGAAATCCCCATGGAATTGAACGTAGAGAGCGTACAGCAGGACCATGGGGGTCACGAACTTCGTGACCACTCGAAGGATCATGTGATTACTCATTCGCCCCCCTTTTCCTCCGGTTCCCCTGGATTCTCCCCGGCCTCCATCTTCTTTCCGAAGGCGTCCACAAAGCCCACCTCCAGGTCCTCCACCTCCTCCTCACCCCAGGGTTCTTCCCCGAACTGGTCCCGTCGCCGCATGGCCGACAGGAGGATCATGACTCCCACGGCGGCAGTGAAGACCACGGTGGTCTCCCCCAGGGTGTCGTATCCCCGATAGGAAGCAAGGACAGAAGTGACCACGTTCGGGATCCCGATTTCGTGCTCCGACTCCAGGAGATAGTGAGGCGCCACGTGCTGATGGACCGGGTTTGACGCCTCTCCGTAGGCTGGCATGTCCAGGGTGCCGTAGACCAGGATTCCACCGGTGAGGATGACCACGAACAGGGGGAACAGGGGACGTCGGGGAGGCGCCTTGGTGGAGGCGTCCAGGATCCGGAACTGTGGCTCCGTTACCTGGAAACCCACCAGGGCCAGGGTGGCGAGTATGAGAACCGTGGAGATTCCCGCACCCACGGCGGCCTCTGTAAAGGCCACGTCCACCGCGTCCATCACGGTGAACAGACCCGCCGAAAGAAAGGAGTAGATGCCTGCCAGCATCGCGGCGGCGAAGAGATTCCTTATCCGGAGGACTGCGATCGCCGTCACGGCCAGGAGGGCAAGAAGTGCGAAATCGATGAGAATTTCCACTTCAGCTTTCCTTCCCCTCTTCCCTGTTGTCCCCGGAATGCCTGCCCGGGATGCGGGCCGTCTCCGGGATCTCCATGTCCTCGGCCCAGAAGGGTTCCTGTCCGGTGGCCAGAGCGGCCCGGGCCAGTGCGTAGCTGGAGACAGGGCTGGACAACCATACGAAGCCGAGAATGATGACCAGCTTCGCCGTAACCAGGGTGAGACCTGCCTGGAACATGAGGCCGGCGAGGATCATGCCCGCCCCCATGGTATCCGTGACCCCGGCGGCGTGAAGGCGGGTGAAAAGGTCCGGCATGCGTAGGACGCCGATGCCCCCTACCACGGCGAAGAAGGACCCGGACAGAAGAAAAGCCCAGCTCAGGAAGTCGAGGACCAGAGCCATCAGCGAGTCTCCTTCGGATCCATCCGGCGCCCCAAATCCCCGTACTCGAAAAACTTCAGGACCGTGAGGGTACCCACGAAGTTGATGAGGCCGTAGAGGAGGGCCAGATCCAGGAAGTCAGGCCGGCCGCTGAGGAACCCCAGGACAGCGATGATGAGAACCGTCTTCGTGCCGAACATGTTTACGGCTAGAACGCGATCATAGACGGTGGGGCCCAGAAGGGCCCGGATCATGGCCAGGCCCATGGTCACCAGGATCGCCAGGGAGGCCACGATGAACATTAGTCGGTGCCCTCCAGGACCTGGATCCGATGGGCCATCTCATCCTCTTCACGTCCATCCACGTCCTGCCATGTGAGGGCGTGGACCCGGAGGACCTCCCCGTCTGTGCCTGTGGTGATGGTTCCCGGGGTCAGGGTGATGGAGTTGGCGTAGATCACCCTGTGGAAATCCGATTTCATCCTGGCCCGGAACGGGACGATGATGGGGCTGATGGGAAGCTTGGGATCCAGGATGATGCGGGCCACATTCACGTTGGCCTTGAAGATCTCACCGATGATCCAGATCAGATATCCCGGAGCACGCCATGTGAGGCGGACGGGGAAGGGATATTTGTCCTCCCGGTCCATCCTCCAGGCGAGAAAAGTCACCAGGACACACGAGAAGACGCCAAAACCCAGGATGAGGGGCTCGTAATGTCCCGACAGGACGAGCCAGAAGAGGAAGAGGCTCAGGTAGATCAGAATGTATCGAGTCGGACGCATTCGCTCCGGGCCGGCTTGGTTCCCCCATGCACTCCAAAAAACCGAGCCCGAAAACTACCAGTTTGATTGGGCCCCGTCTATGATTCTCTGGACCAATAGCTCGATGGCCAGGGCCTTCCCGACCTCTTCAGTCTCGCTCTCCTCCAGGTACTGTCCCTGAACCGATATGCTCCTGCTCTCCCAGAGGATCTCGTTGTCCACCAGGTTCACGACCTGGACCTCAACCACCAGTGTGACCTGCCGCTGGAGCACCTCCGGCGTCTCGCCGGCGGCGCCGGGACGGTAGCTGGGAGTGGAGAGATCGTAGCGTGTTATGGTGCCTCTGACCACGGCGTCGGCCACGTCCTCTCCGGCGGGCTGGAGGCCCTGGGACCTGGGGAAATCCCTCAGCAGTGCCTGGAAGACCTCATTCGTGAGTTCGGGCCGGTTCGTGTCGTTGTCAAAGGGA
>CAZSDD010000177.1:0-5250 GCA_964605505.1 uncultured Gemmatimonadaceae bacterium
ACCCTGAGCTACAGGCCGTCGGCATCACCGGAATCTGGCCGAGGAGAGGAGCAGGCGGAAATCAGGGTGAGGCAAGAGAGCAGAAGTGGACGGTAGTCTTGGGACCAAGGTTCTACTTCCCGAAAACGCCCCGGGCAATCTTATGAGGTTGTCCGGGGCACTTCATTGCATAACATGGGCCTGTAGCAAAATTCGACTCCCATCACGTTCGGGGCTAATCTCCAGTGCCCCGGTACCAACCATGACAGGAGCAATCATGGAATATCGTCGTCTGGGAAAAGCCGGTCTGAAGGTTTCGGCCCTCTCCCTGGGATCATGGGTGACCTTCGGCAAGCAGGTGGACATCGGTGAGGCCAGGACGCTGCTGAAGACCGCCTATGATGCCGGTGTGAACTTCTTCGATAACGCCGAGGCCTATGAAGCCGGCGAATCGGAGAAGATCATGGGAGAAGCCCTTGTGGCCCTGGGCTTGCCCCGGGATACCTTCGCCGTCTCGTCCAAAGTCTTCTGGGGAGGCGAAAAACCGACGCAGCTGGGCCTCAGCGCCAAGCATGTGCGGGACGCCTGTGACGCGGCCCTCCGGCGCCTCAAGGTCGATTACCTCGATCTCTTCTTTTGCCACCGGCCGGATATCGACACACCCATCGAAGAGACCGTCCGGGCCATGCACGCCCTGGTCCAGCAGGGCAAGGTCATCTACTGGGGTACCAGCGAATGGTCGGCTCAGCAGATCACCGAGGCCTACGCCGTGGCCGGCGCGTGCGGATTGACGCCGCCGACCATGGAGCAGCCCCAGTACCATCTCCTTCATCGCGACAGGGTGGAACGAGAATATGCCCCGCTTTATGAAAACTTCGGTCTCGGGACGACCATCTGGTCGCCCCTGGCCAGCGGTTTACTCACCGGGAAATACAATGACGCCATTCCCGATGACAGCCGCCTGAATCTTCCGGGCTACGAATGGCTCAAGGATCTCTGGGCCAGTGAGGAGGGCCAGAAAAAGCTCGAGAAGATCCGAAAGCTGACGGCCCTGGCAGAGGAGATCGGCATCAGTGTCACGCATCTGTCTCTGGCCTGGTGTCTGAAGAATTCCAATGTCTCCACGGTGATTCTCGGCGCCTCGCGCCTGAGTCAGCTGAAAGACAACCTGGCCTCGCTGGATGCGCTGGACAGCCTGACCCCGGATGTGATGGACGAGATCGAGGCCATCGTGGACAACAAACCACCCCCTCCGGAGCGCTTCGGGCAATAAGTCTACGGCCTTCCCCACACCTCCGCGGCGGCGTGGCCGTGGGGGCCTTCCGTCACATGCTCCTACATGGCGGGCAGCTCCAGCAGCTTCTGTCCCATAAGCCAGAGCTCGTTCATGCCTCCTCGGTTCACGACCTTGAACAGGTCGAGGCTGTGCCCCTGGAGGTTCAGGGCGTCGAGACCGTCCCTGCCGTCGCCGCTTTCGATGCGGGCCAGCGCCTCCCCGGTGCGGCCGTCGTAACGGTCGGCGGGCACCAGAAGTCCCCCCAGGGCGTGGCGGGTCCGGGCGTGGTTGTGCCAGTGGAGGTGGGCAGCCAGGCGGTGGCGCGTCTCGGCCACGTGCCAGAAGCGAACCACATCGAAAAGTTCCTTGTGGAAGTTGGCCTTGAAGACTTCCAGCTGTAACCGTGCGCTCCTCTCATGCAGGAAAGGCAGGAAACCGGTGTGGCGTTCTTTGACCTGCCCTCCCCTGCTACCGGACAACGACGGAGCGAGTCAGGGTCAGGATGGAACCCACTGGCCTGTCTTTCCCGTGGAGCCGCGGCCTGGGGGCGGAAGGACCGGCGGTGTCGGCAATCGGCAAGTGGAGCCGCGTCCCGGGGGGAGAGAACCGTGGATGACGGCAATCGGCGCTGGAGCGGCGGATTTGTGTCGCGCCTCCGGACGTGAATTCCACAAAGTCGGCCATGTTGGAGGAGCTTTTGGCGATTTACCACTCTCACAGTGGTGAAATCCACTCGGCTCCGCGTTTTCGGAGACGGAAAGTGGATTTGACCTCTCTCAGCGCGGTGAAATCCCCTGAGCTCCCGATTTCTGTCAGGAAAGTGGAATTGGCCACCCTGAAAGGCCGACCGTTCGCCTCGGCGGCCGCATGCTTCCCAAACCCTCGGCGGCGATCCGCACTCCAGGCCCCTCTGGTCACCATGGCACCGCCGAAGACACCCGGATCATCCGGCGAAACATGGGTTCACCGGACGCTTACTCCAGCTTTCCGTTCCACTCCTTGTGCTCGGCCAGGATCTGGTCGGTGCCCAGTTCGGTGAGCAGTGCCGTGAAGCGGCAGATGCCGCGCCAGGACCAGAAGGCCGATCCCTTGTCGTGGAGCACCATCTCGGGTTTGCCGTGACGGGTGACGGCCTGCTCGAAGGTCTCCAGGACCGGGGCCACCCGCTTGGCCTCGTCAACGCCGTGGCCCACTACGAACCGGGAGTATTCGTCCAGGAACCGGCTCCTGCCGCGGTGCTCCGCCGTGGCCGTGATCCCTTGATCCGCCGCGTACTCCAGGATCCGGGCCTTCTCCGACGGCGTGTAGCGTCGGGCCACCCCTTTGCTCGACCCGGGCCGAATGGAAGCTGGGGCCTGGCTCCCCGGCCTCGTTGGGTTCCCCGGCTCTCCTGCGGCAGCAGAGGTCGCTCCCCGCCGACAGCCTCCGGTGCCGGCGGGTCGAGCTGCAGCCCAAGACCGGGGTGGCTGAATGCCGGGTCGCCTGGTACGTTCGCAGACATGATACCCAATCTGCGACGGCCGCGGCTCTCGAACGCGCTTGCGGCACTGCTGCTGATCGCGCTGTCCGCCGGCGGCCCCGGCCTCTCCACACTCGAGGCTCAGGCGGACCACTACCGGATCCGGGCGGTCATCGACCCGCCCACCGGCCGCCTCCGGGCCGAGGCCACCATCTCCTGGACCGCCGACTCCACCACTTCCCACGCCGAGTTATGGCTGAACCGTGGCCTCACGGTGGGGGCTGTCGACGCCACCGCCCCGGTCCGGCGGGCGGTGCGCGACACGCTCCGGGGAGGGGAGATCCGGTGGGCCGCCGCGACCCTGCCGGTACGGGTCGAGTTCGAGGGCCCACTCCGCGCCGGCGAGACCGTCGACCTGACGCTGCGCTACGCCGGGACGATCGTACAGGACGAGTGGCAGGCCAACATGCTCACCGAGGCGTGGTTCGAGTTGGCCATGTACTCCGGCTGGTACCCGCTGGTGCCCGGGGATCAGTCCTTCACGTATGACACCCGGGCACGGGTCCCCGGCGACTACCGGGCCACCGGACTCGGCACCGTCACCCGTGAGGATTCGGCGGGGTCCGCGCTGTACCGGGTCGTCCAGCGGACGCCGGTGAACGACATGGTGCTGGCCGGGAGCCGCGACCTGCGCACCCGGGTGGTGGGTGAAGAGTTCCGGATCCGGCTGAGCCACGTGGATCTCTCGCCGGGCGAGATCGACCGGATCGCCGCTGCCGCCGCCGACATCCTGGACCGGTTCGGGGCCTGGTTCGGGCCGTCGGACCTGCGCGAGATCGAGTTCCTCTTCTCGCCCCGGGAGAAGGGGGGTGGGTACGCCCGGCCGGGCCTGGTCGTCATGCAGCTCGATCCGGACACGGACGTCGCCGGCGCTGGCTTCCTGCGCTACCTGGCGCACGAGGTGGCGCACCTGTGGTGGGTGGGCGCCTCGTACGACACCTGGCAGGACTGGCTCAACGAGTCTTTCGCCGAGTACGCCGCCCTCATGCTCCTCCGCGAGCGACTGGGCAGCGAGGCCATGGACCAACGGATCCGCGACTACCGGGCGGAGGCCGATTCCACGCCACCGATCCGCGGCATCGAGCGCGGCCATGACCAGGCCTTCCAGACCCTCTACCGCAAGGGGCCCGTGCTGCTGCACGAGCTCGAGGGGCGGCTCGGCCGCGATCTCTTCCTCGACTTCCTCCGCACACTCCGCCGGGAGGAGGTCCGCACCACCGATCGACTCCTCGCCGTCCTGGCCCGCGTCGGCTCCCCGGCCGACCGGGACTGGCTCGACGCGGCACTGGATCGGCCGGGGCTGTAGGCCGGACCCGTAAGGGCTTGATCTGCCGGGATGTCTCCAGCCAGGTCCAACAGGGCGTTGTTCTCTTCGCGGTTTCACATCCCCAGATTCTTCTCACCCAGTTCCGCCCGCAGAGCGGCGATTTCCTCTCGAAGCAGGGCAATGGAGCGCTCCCCGGCCACCTCGGCCTGATCGTCCTCCGCATCCCGTCCGACGAAAAAGGAGGCGAGTGCTGCGGTCAGATAGCCGAAGAGTGCAATGCCGCAAAGCGACAAAAGAAAGCAGAGCACCCTTCCGGCACCGGTGACGGGCCAGTACTCGGACCCGATGGTGGTCATGAGCATGGCTGTCCACCAGAGCGCTTCACCGTAACTGTTCAGCCCCCTCTCGGCAGCCACCCGTTCGAATTCGTACATCCCTGCGGCCCCAACGATCAGGATGGTCAGGGTCAGGACCGTCACATAGCCGAGCCCACGCCGGCTCATGCTGGAGCCCAGGGCTCTCATACCGCGGTTGACCGCACTGATCACCCGCAGCAGGCGCGCCCCCCGGGTCACTCCCGCCACCCTGGTAAAGCGGGCCAGCCGCAGCAGCCGCACGACGCGGAATATCCGCAATGCAGGAAGCAGAAGGGCGATGCCCTTGAGCCAATGATGCCGAAGGTAGTCAGATTTTCCCGGAGCGAGGAGAAAATCCAAACCAAACTCCAGGATGAAGATGATCCAGATGACATATCCGGCCGATACCAGGAAGGGATTCAACCCCCAGATGATCTCCGCCACGAAGAGCGCCAGCCAGACAAAGGCCAGCACCAGCATGGGGCCTTCCGCCCATTGTTGGAACCGCTCCAACATCTCGGTCCTTTGAGTGGCGAGCTCGGCTTTCGTGTCCTGATCGTTCATGCTCTGCCCCCTGAAAACTCCGTTTGGAAATGGCTTCAAGGATCACATGTTACCGGGGATCTGGCCGAATCAAGAGGTTAATGAAGTTCCTGACCTTTTGGCCGCCGTTGCTTGGGCCTTGCCTGGGCTCTTATGCTGCCGTTCAGGCAAAAGAAATGCGAGTTGGACTCAATCCGCCTGCGGCGGATGGGTACGGCAATCGCCTACCTGGCCCGGTTCTAAGGCCGGCCCCCGGACCAACTCTCCGAGGAGCAGGTCCGACACTACCTCGTCCATCTTGCCACGGTCA
>CAZSDD010000178.1:0-2917 GCA_964605505.1 uncultured Gemmatimonadaceae bacterium
ACGGGGTGATGACGAGGTGTCCGACAGTTCATTCGACGAGCACGCTGCCGAATACGACAGCTGGTTCTTGAAAAATCGAAACGTTCTGCAGTCCGAGGTAGATCTCCTGGCCGGAGCTCTGTCCAATCCGGGGAAATGCCTGAGCGTTGGGTGCGGGAGCGGCCTCTTTGAAAAGATCCTCCGGGATGCCCACGACATCGACATCCGATTCGGCGTGGAGCCTGCCGAAGGCATGGCCGAGATCGCCGTCAAGCGGGGATTGGAAGTCCAGATAAGCTCCGCCGAGAAGCTCCCCTATGAGGCTGCGTCCTTTGATACCGTCCTCTTCAACGGTACCCCCAGCTACATCGCCGGGCTGGACACGGCCTTTGCCGAGGCCCACCGGGTGCTCAAGTCCGGGGGGCACATGGTGGTGTGTGATGTGCCGGCTGAAAGCTCCTACGGACTCCTCTACCGGTTGGCGGCGGAGATCGGGACGTGGGAGGACGAATCCCTGAGGGTCCTCGCTCCGGAGGTCCCCTATCCCATGGAATTCGCCGTGGCCGCCAACTGGCGGACCACCCAGGAAAAGCTCGACCTGCTGGAAGAAGCGGGATTCACTGTGCTGGCGACCTCTCAGACCCTCACCCTCCACCCGAAATTCTCCAACGACGCGGTGGAACAGCCGGTGCCGGGACACGACCGGGGAGACTATGTGGCCATCCGGGCCAGGAAGTGAGAAGGGGGCTACGCTACGCCGCAGCCCATGGGTGGTGTTGTCCCGGGTCGAAAGATCCGGAGCTCGGCCCATGCGCGGCGGCGGCTCAGCGTGAAGAGAACCGATCCCGGGCAGAACGGAGCGCCATGAGGGTCACATCGCCCATCCCCATTTTCCCGCGTTCCCGGGCCAGCTTCAGATAGGCACGGGCCTGGGACACGGGTACCCTCGGCTGCTGGTCCGGCGGTTTCCGTTCCAGGGTCAGGGCTCCGTCGGGGCAGGTGGTGACGCAGAGGCCGCAGCCGATGCACTTCGTCAGGTCCACGGATACCTCGTCGTCCTCCTCGGCAAGGTCCAGGGCGCTCATCTGACACCGGTCTACGCACGTTCCGCAGAGGCTGCAGAGGTCCGGCTCGTAGGCCACCAGGAAGGGAGAGGAGACCAGGCTTGCGGGCTCGGGATGCCGCTTGAAGGCCAGGAGGACCTGACAGCAGTCTCCGCAGCAGCAGCATATGTTGGAGATCTTCTGGGCGCCGCTGGGTTGGAGGACCAGTCCGGCCTCGTCGGCCTGCCGCAGGATACGGAGTGTTTCGTCCAGGTCGATTTCCCGCCCGATCCCGTTCTCCATGTAGTAGTCGGCGGCCCGGTCGAAGACCAGGCAGGTCTCCAGAGGCCGGTCGCATCCCTCCCCCACCAGCTGATGCTCCTTCCGGCAGATGCAGGGAGCCACGGCGTAGCGGCGTCGCCCCTGGACCAGGGCCTTGGCTTCCTCGTGGGGAAGGATGTCGTGACTCACCGGAACCTCGACGTGAACCGGGATGGTGCGAAGCTGTGGGGCCCGCTTCCAGGTGTCGGGGTCCATGAGGTGGGGAAGGTACTCGTTCACGTCCCGGATCAGGTCCGGGTCCAGGTCGTTGACGTGGAACTCCCAAATGCCGATGACGAACTGAGCCGCCATGTAGTGGGGCTCCTCGCCCTTGTACAGCCGGTAGATCAGGCCCTTTCGGGACATGGCATAGAGCCGGGCCTCAGCCGTTTCCGACTCCATTCCGGCTCGATGGGCCACCACACGAGCCGGTTCGGCCAGAAGGGTGAGGTGGAGAGCCAACCCGGCCTCCTCCGGCGTGAACAGCCGCCTGAGGATGCGAAGCTCCACTCCACTCTCCGTGGCGGGAAATCCTCCGGGAAGCTCGTCCAGGTGACGCGCGAGGCGTCGAAACACTTCATCGGTCATCTGCGGGGTTCCTCCATGAGTCCACCGGTCCCGGCATCACCGGGGACCCGGTTCTCCCAGGCTACCCCCTGACGGTGGTTTTGCCAAGGAATCTTGCCAAGGAATCGGGTTGCGATTCTCCGGTCAGTTCCTATTCTGGTACCGGAACGCGCCACTCCTCGACCATTCTCGCCCAAATGACTGGAAGCTGATAATGATCAAGAAGCTGACTGCCGCCGGAGTCCTCGTCTCGCTGGCCGGCTGCCTCTCCGGGCAGGAAAGGGCTATCGACCTCAACCCGGGTCTATGGGAGATCACCACCACGACGGAGATGGAAGGCATGCCGGGGATGTCGCCTCCGCCCCAGACCCATACCCAGTGCATCACGTCCGAGAGCCTCGTCCCCCAGAGCGAGGAGGCCTCCGACGCCTGTCAGATGTCGGACGTGGAAACCGACGGGAATACCATTTCCTGGAAGGTCACCTGCTCCGAACAGGAGGGGGGCGGAATGGAAGGCACCGGCACCATCACCTACAATAGGGACACCATGGAAGGCACCATGGAGATGGTCATGCCGGCAGCGGGGATGACGGTGAAGAACACCATCACCGGAAAGCGGATCGGGGATTGTGAGGGAATGGACGGCTGATTCGCCAGGTGGTTCTTCAGCCGCCTCCCTCGTCTTCCCCCTCACCGCGACGGTCCTCCCTCAGTCGCTCCTCATCCACGCCCTGATGGCCAGCGGTGCGGCGACCATCGTCGTAACCGCGGCCGCTGTCATGGCCGCCCCCCGGGTCTTCAGCAGGGATTTGGCGCCCCGCAGTGCCAGGAGGTTCTTGGGTCCCTTGATGGGATGGCGAAGGACGTGCGTAATCTTGGGAGCCTTCAACGTTCCGACCAATCTGGCCATTCGGCCGACATTCTTCATTTTCATGGATTTCTCTCATTCTTTCTGATGTTCTCCGTGTCTCTTGTCCACTCATCAGGGTCTACACTGCAATGAGTTG
>CAZSDD010000178.1:3017-5227 GCA_964605505.1 uncultured Gemmatimonadaceae bacterium
CCGTGCGGTCCCGCCCATGGCGGCCGGGGTGGCCGGGATGGATCGGAACGGGATGGATCGGAAAAGGGGGACGGCATCTGCCGCCCCCCTTCACTCGATTCGGACAACCTTCCCCGGAAAGTTCGAAGGAATCCAGCTTTGTACCTTGAGGGAATCCGGATTTGTGCTCAGTGTCGACCCACCCGGGCCTCACTGAAGCGTGACTCACTGAGGGAAGATGACCCTGTCGATGACATGGACCACGCCGTTCTCGGTGAAGATGTCCGTGGCAATCACGTTGGCGTCGTCCACCGTGACACCACCGGCGGACGCCGTGAAGGTCAGGTCCTTACCGTTCAGCGTGGGGGCCGTGTGGAGGCTCGCCACCTGGGAGGCCTCGTAGGTACCCGGAACCACGTGATAGGTAAGGACTGCTGTCAGAAGCTCGGTGTCGGCCACCAGTGCACTCAGAGCCTCGGGGTCGATGGCGGCGAAGGCATCATCCGTGGGAGCGAAGACCGTGAAGGGGCCTTCACCCTTCAGGGCCTCAGTGAGGCCGGCGGCATCGATTGCCGCCAGGAGGGTGTTGAAGATCCCTGCGCTCCGGGCGGTCTGGACGATATCTGCGATGGGCTCCGGCAGGATGACCTGGTCGATGACGTGTATGACCCCGTTGGATGCCTCGATGTCCGTAGCCGTGACGGTGGCGTTGTCGATGAAGACAGAGCCGTTTGACACGGAGATTCCGGCCAGCTTCCCATTGAGGGTCGCGGCGGTGGTCAGGTTCGTGACGTCGGCAGCCTTGAACAGGCCCGGGACCACGTGGTAGGTCAGGACGGCGGCCAGCTTCTCAGTGTCGGCCAGGAGGTCGTTCAGGACCTCGGGATCGACGGCGGCGAAGGCGTCATCCGTGGGAGCGAAGACCGTGAAGGGACCATTCCCCTCCAGTGCGCCGGTGAGGTTGGCCACGTCCAGGGCCGTCAGAAGGGTGTTGAAGGAGCCTGCGCTTCGGGCCACCTCAACGATGGTCCCGGTTTCCTCCACCATGGCGGGGTTGCTGTCGTCATCGTCGCAGGCTGTGAAAGCCAGCGCCAGTGGCAGAATCATGAAGGCGGACAGGGTACGCTTGCGGATATTCATGGTTCGATCTCTCCTCGGGTGGGCCGCAGGGGCCGTGCAGTTCACTCTCGTTCTCAGTTCGGCGTACGTGCGATGTGTGGTACGCCGGTGTTCAGTTCCTTACATGTCGGGCAAAATGACCTTGTCGATGACGTGGATGACGCCATTGGTGGCCTCGATGTCGGCGGTGACCACGGCGGCGCCGTCGATCATCACCTTGCCGTCCCGGACCTGGATCTCCAGATCCTGGCCGTTGGCGGTGGTGGCGGAGGAGAGGTTGACGACGTCTTCAGCCATGACCTTCCCCGGGACCACGTGGTAGGTGAGCACGGCCGTCAGGGCCTCTTTGTCGGCCAGAAGAGCCTCCAGATCCGCCTGGGGGATCCGGGCAAAGGCCTCATCGGTGGGGGCGAATACGGTGAAGGGGCCCTCACCGGAAAGGGTCTCCACCAGACCGGCGGCCTGGACAGCCGCCACCAGGGTGTTGAAAGAGCCGGCGCTGACGGCAAGCTCGACGATGTTCATGGTGGGGTTGTCCGCCGGCTTCTCCTCTACCTCGGCGGCGGGAAGTATCATGGCGGCGGCCATGGCGATGGGGGTCAGTGCGTTCAGGAACATGGGTCGTCTCCTCTTGGTCTCGGGCCTGGATGTCACCCCGTTCGGGGCGGCATTTTCAGCTATCTGTCCGATTGTATCGGACTTGTCGATTAATTGTCTATGAATCGTATAGATCATTTTTCAGGGTGTCAAGGGGGAATGATAAGAAAATCTCTACAATCCCTCGACAGTCAAATAATGGGCATGACAATGCCGGAGCCATCCAGGTGGGCGTCCGGTGAACCCATGTTTCGCCGGCTGATCCAGGTGTTTTCGGCGGTGGCATGGTGACCAGAGGGGCCTGGTGTGCCGATGGCCGCCGAGGGCCTGAGAAGCATGGGGCCGCCGAGGCGAACGGTCGGCTGTTTCATGCGGACGCCGAGGCGAACGGTCGGCGTTTTCAGGGGCCCCCGGCCGAGGCGATAGGTCGGCCTTTCATGGGGACGTCGAGGCAAACGGTCGGCCTTTTCATGGGGCCGCCGAGGCGAACGGTCGGCTGTTTCATGCGGACGCCG
>CAZSDD010000179.1:0-5172 GCA_964605505.1 uncultured Gemmatimonadaceae bacterium
GCCTCGGTCTCCTCGATGTCGTTCAGGATGCCGCCCAGGATTCGCACCGGGAGACGAAGGAAGGTCTCCAGCTTTCCCTTGGTCAGGTCCTTGTCCGTGGCTCCGGACCGCATGACCAGAATGAGATTTCCGGTGTGAGCCCCCAGGACGAAGGCGTCGCTCCCTGCCGACATGGGAGGGGAGTCCACGATGATGACGTCGTAGCGGGGCTTCAGGGCTGCCAGGGCCTTCTGCATCCGGCTGGAGCTCAGGAGCTCCGGAGACGTAGACCGGCGGGATCCTGACGGAAGAAGATCCAGGTTCTCGTACGGGGTCGACCGGATCACCGAGTTCCGCACCCGGGCCTCAAGCAGATCCGTGAGTCCCGGCTTCCGATCATGATCGAAAAGCTCATGGAGGTCGCCGCGCCGGGTGTCCCCGTCGATGACCAGTGTCATGTACCCCAGCTGCGCGAAAGCGATGGCCAGGTTCGCCGATACGAAGGTCTTGCCCTCGTTGGTGTCGGGGCTGGTTACGGAAAGCAATATGGGTCGGGCGGAGCCGTGGGCGAACTCGGTCCGCATCCGAATGTCCCGGAAGGCCTCGAAAATGGCATGAGAATTCTCCCTCCGCCCCGACCGGAGCCGGGGGACCACACCCAGGATCTCCAGTCCCATATCGTCGCTGACGTCGGTGATGTACCGGAACCGGGGATCGGATCTGTCCATGAGGACGGCCGCCAGGAGACCGGCGCCGATGAAGGCCAGGAAGACCCCTCCGGCCATGGGAATCCGTGGGTCCTGGGAGGGAACGCCGGGTACACCGGGATCGTCCAGGATCCGGATGTCGGGGATGCTGGAGGCGGAAGCCAGGCTGGACGTCTGGAAGCGGTTCCGGAGATCCACGTACAGGCGATCGGCGATGGCCACCGTCCGCTCCAGCCGCGCCTCTTCGATGGCCCGGGGGGGAATCTCCTGGAGCTCCGTGGAGCGCTCCGCCAGGGTCCCTTCGAGCTCCCGACGCCTGGACTGAAGCTCCGTGATGAGGGACCGGGTGAGCCTGGGAAGGGTGACGGTTTCCAGGTCCCGGATATTCCGGCGCAGCTGCTGCACCGGCGGATAGTCGTCGGTGAAGTCCTGCAGAAGCGACCGGAGCTCGGCCCGGTACTGGGTCAGTTCCTGGAGAGCTCCCTGGAGCTCGGAAGAAGCCCTCACGGCAGGGATGAGCTGGAAGGATTCCACCCGGATCCCGGCTTCCGGAATAGAGTCCAGGATGTTGGCCAGGCGGTCCAGGTCGCGGCTGACCTCGTCCAGCTCCACCCGGCGATTGAAGTACTCTGTGAACACGGGCCCCCGGGTCTGGTCCAGGCCGGCGGAAATGGGCGCCGACTCCTCGGCGGGCAGCGTAATGGTCCGCACCCGGAAGGACTCCAGCTGGTTCTCCGCTTCCTCGAGCTCCTGCCGGACCGACTCCAGCTGCTCCTCCAGAATGACGGTGAGCTCGTCCAGCTTGCCCCTTTTGAGCTCCGCCGCCACCTCTACGTGTTGCTCCATGACGGCCTGGAGGGTGGAGGCAATGCGTTGGGGGTTGGTTCCCACCAGGGCCAGCTGGATGAAATTCCCCTGCCGGTCCATCTGGGCCTGAAGTTGCCCGGAGAGGTTCCTGGCGGCGTCCCGGGGGTTGGTGACGCGGAATCGTATCCGGGTGTCCGGAGTCAGCTCCGCCGGAGACGGGGCCCAGAGGAACCCTGCCGGCCGGCCCACCGAGTCCCCCGGCATTCCCGTATCCAGCTCCATGCCCTCGTCGGTGGTGAGGACCCAGGCGGTCCGGTCCTCGGGGACTTCAAGGGTGAACCCGCCGGGGATGAACCTCTCTGCCAGCCGGAAGTCATCGAAGAGGCTCCTGTGCTCCCCGTCCGTGGAGATGTACAGGCGTTCCTGGATCACCACCGGATCCAGCACGGCATAGGACTTCAACAGGTCGATCCACGCCGTGGCCTGCAGGAGCCCACTCTGGGCGATGGGCCCTCCGAGAGTCGAATTGCGGTCCTCCACGTTTACCCAGATGGCGCCCTCCACCCGGTACTTCGGCTCCACGTATCGGTAGGCCAGAGCCGCTCCAGCGATTCCCAGGGCAGCGGAGATGACGATGAGCCATTTGAACCGAAGCACGGCCGCCACCATCCGGCCCAGCTTGAGGCCTCCACCTTCCTCATCTCGCTCCGGAGGCATGTCGGACCCGGGCCATCCCTGGCCGGCACTGGCCGGAGGCCCCGGCTGGTATTGCTGCCGGTCCATGGGGGCGGGATAGTGATCGGTCATAGAGTCAGGGCGCGCCGAAAAAGGTTCGTGGACGGATCGGTAAGTATGAAAGGTACATCTGAATCACACTCCCATCCAGCATCATATACGTGTACTCGTCAGCTCCGGCGGTGTTTCAGTGTGGCGCTGGCGCCTCATCTGTGGCCGGCCCGATACACGAGACCCTTGCGAAAACCATGCATCAGGTCGTTTCTTTCAGACTCCGGCGTCGGAAAAACGACGGCGGAAACCCTGATCCTGGACTCGCCGATACCGGAATGAGTACATCATACAAGAGTCGGGCCGGATGGAAGGGCTCCGAGACCCCCCGCATCGGGGGATCGCCACGCGCTGGCTCCGTTTCCGCCTCCGTTCCCCGTGAGGTGAGAGAGAGCGTCAGTGTCCTGGTGGTGGACGATGAGCACACCCTCCGGGAAGGATGCGCCTCCCTCCTCCGGCCGGAAGGATACCAGGTCACCCTGACGGGCCGGAGCCCGGAGGCGGCGGATCTGATCCGTCGACGGCACTTCGACATCATTCTGGCGGACCTGTACCTTCCGGAAATGACCGGGATGGAGCTCCTGTCCCTGGCCCAGAAGCACTCTCCGGATTCCATCTTCATCATCATGACGGGCAACCCCTCGGTGGAATCCAGCATCGAGGGACTCCGGGCCGGGGCCTGGGACTACCTCACCAAGCCCTTTTCCGCCTCCCACCTTCACATCGTGCTGGGGAGGGCCGCCCACGCCGTAGCGGTGGCCAGGGAGCGGGAGTCCAAGCATGGCTTCGAGAGTGAGGCCATGGCCGGGGCCGCCGGCGAGGTGGGCATCCTGGGCCGGTCACCGGGCCTCGTAAAGGCCGTCGAGCTGGCCCACAAGGTGGCCCAGACCGATGCGTCCATCTTCCTCACCGGGGAGAGCGGAACGGGGAAGGAGATGTTCGCCAACTTCATCCACCGGGAGTCCCGGCGCTCCTCCAGGACCTTCGTGCCGGTAAATTGCGCGGCCATGCCGGAGGCCCTCCTGGAGTCCGAGATGTTCGGGCATGTGGAAGGGGCCTTCACCGGTGCCGTCCGGGAGAAGCGAGGTCTTCTGGAAGCGGCGCATGGTGGAACGCTCTTCCTGGATGAGCTCACGGAGATGCCCATGAGCATCCAGGCGAAGCTTCTCCGGGTGATCCAGGACGGCGTCGTCCGCCGCGTCGGGAGCACCCAGACCGACGCCGTGGTGAACGTGCGCTTCGTGGCGGCCACCAACTCTGACCCGGCGGACGCCATCAAGGACGGCAGCCTCAGGCAGGACCTCCACTATCGCCTGCGGGTGGTTCCCATCCATCTGCCGCCGCTCCGGGAGCGGAGAGACGACATCCCCGTTCTGGCGGAGCACTTCCTGGGGTCCTTCTGGGAACGGCACCGGGGCCACGAGGGAATGCCGGTCCCGGAACTTTCCGACGAGGCCCTCTCGGCCCTCATGGCCCGCTCATGGATGGGAAATGTCCGTGAGCTCAGAAACGTCATCGAGCACCTGACCGTCCTGGCGGAGCCCGGCTCGGTCATACAGGCCCAGGAGATCCCCTTCATCGAGGACGGCGGGGATTCCGGGGGAGCCGAGTTGGGCATCCGGAGCATGGTGCGGGGGCAGGATTACCACACGGCCCGGGAGCTGGTCCTGGCGGACTTCGAGAGAGGGTACCTGGAATACGTGGTCTCCGAGTCCAAGGGAAACATCTCCGACGCCGCCCGGATGGCCGGAGTGGACCGGACCACCCTCTATCGCCTGATGGAAAAACACGGTACCAACAGGGACCTTCTCCTGGACGGGGCCGACCACTGACAATCTCCGCCGGATGACTCGTGACGAAGAACCCGGGGACTGCTTCCGACACCGCAGCTCTCTCCTTCCTGGATGAGGTCATCCGGGAGATACTGGATTCCTGGTCCAGTGACACCTTCCTGGATCGGGAGACGGCCCGGAAGGAATTCACCATCATCGCCGACTGGCTCAGGGCAGGGGGAGGGCCCGGGGACGGTCCGTCCGTCCTCTCCGACCGGCTTCTGGCCCGACGGCTGGCGGAGGTCCTTCTGCAAGGGGTCATCGCCCACTGGCGGAAACGGGGTGGCGGCGGGGATCCCCGGGCCTACATGCAGGCGATCTCCGAGCTCCAGGGGATCCCCCAGGGAACGCTTTCGGAGCATGCGGACGCCTTCGCTTCCCGCCTGGCCGACCCGGACGGCTTCGAGCTGGTGGTTCAGCTGGGGCACGACCTCCGCTCCCCTCTGACCTCCATCACATTTCTGGCGGAGACTCTCAGGGGCGGGCACTCCGGGCCCCTCACGGATCACCAGAAGACCCAGATGGGCCTTATCTACAGCGCCTCCGTGGGGTTGAACTCCATCGTGGACGATGTTGTGGATCTGGCCCGGGCCGGGGGGGACCCCCTGGAGGGAGAGCCCGAAGCCTTTTCCCTGCATGCCATCCTGGAGTCGGTCCGTGAGGTGGTGCAGCCCCTGGCCGACGCGAAAGGGGTGGAGTTCCGGACAGAGGTCGCTGCTCACGACCGGGTCCGGGGGCACCCCCTGGCCATCAGGCGGATTCTCCTGAACCTGGTCATCAATGGCCTGAAGTTCACCGAGCATGGGTGGGTTCGCGCATCCGTATCCCCCATCGGACCAGATCGGCTGGAGTTCTCGGTGCGGGATACCGGGCGGGGGATCACGCCGGAGAACCAGGAGCGGTTGTACCAGCCTTTCCGCCGCTCCTCCGGTCGTGAGGGATCCTTCTTTTCCAGCAGTGGCCTGGGACTTTCCATCGTCCGTCGGCTCCTCATCGCTCTGGGCTCGGACCTGGAGCTGGAAACCCGCCCCGACTGGGGAACCCGCTTCTATTTCTCACTG
>CAZSDD010000180.1:0-1692 GCA_964605505.1 uncultured Gemmatimonadaceae bacterium
CCACGGCAAAGACACGCCAGCGGAGTCCATCCTGACCGTGACTCGCTCCGTCGCTGTCCGGTACCTCGGGGAGGGCAGGTCAAAGAGCGCCACACCGGTTTCTTGCCTTTCCTGCATGAGAGGAGCGAACGGTTAACCTGGGGCGGCGCCATCCTCTGCCCTGCGGCGGCACCATTCCTCGCCCCCGAGGCGGGGGCCATCCTCTGCGTCGCGGCGGCGCCACCCCCCCCACCTGACGCAACGAAAGCCTCTCCTCCCTCTGCCACAGCCAGATCGGCCCCCATGCCGGATCCGGCTACCCCCTGGCAGACCCGGGACCGATGAGAAATATTCAGCCACTTCTCCGACCCTCTCCGCCACCGGGATCATCCCCGCATGATTGACCTGAATCCCGCATGATGGACCTGAGCCCCACATGATTGACCTGACCGTAGTGCTGCTGGAGCTGACCGTTCTCGTCCTGCTCATCATCGCCAACGGTCTCCTGGCAGGAGCGGAGATCGCCGTGGTGAGCGCCAGGAAGGCCCGCCTGCACCAGAGGGCCAAAGAGGGGGACCGGGCTTCAGCCCTGGCGCTGGATCTGGCGAACTCGCCCAACCGATTCCTCTCCACGGTCCAGGTCGGCATCACCGCGGTGGCCGTGGCCGCCGGAGCCTTCGGCGGCACGAGGCTGGCCGGGACCCTCTCTCCCCTGTTGATCCGGGCCGGGCTTCCGGCGGGCATCGGGTACGAAATCACCGTGGTCCTCGTGGTGGTCGGTGTCACCTTCGCGACGCTGATTCTCGGAGAGCTGGTCCCCAAGAGGATCGCCCTCAACAATCCGGAGCGGATGGCTGCCCGGGCGGCCAAACACATGATCCGTCTGTCCACCCTGGCCACTCCCCTGGTCCACCTGCTGGGCCGATCCACCGACCTGGTTCTGCGATTCGTTCCCCTCAAGGATCCTCGTGAACCGGATATCACGGAGGAGGAGATCCGGGGAATGATCGCCCACGCCACGGAAGCCGGGGTGCTGGAGGCCACGGAGCAGCAGATCACGGAGCGCCTCTTTCGCCTGAGCGACATGACGGTGGAGAGAATCATGACCCCCCGTGAGAGCATCGTCTGGCTGGACCGGTCCACGGGCCCGGACGGTTGGCGGGATCGCCTGGGTGATGTCCCCTTCGCCCGGTATCCGGTGGCGGAAGGGGACATCGACGGCTGGGTGGGCTACCTCAAGGTCCAGGACCTCCTGCAGCTCGCCCTCCTGACCGGGCCCACGGACCTGGACTCCGTCCTGAGAAAGCCTCACCTCCTGCCCCCCTCCACCCCTGTGTTCCACCTGTTGGAGCTCTTCCAGTGGTCACAGATCCACATGGCCCTCATCACCGGCGACGACGGTCGGGTGCTGGGGATCGTCACCCTGTACGACGTCATGGAGGGCATCGTCGGCAACCTGGAGGAGACCCGTGGCGAAGCTCCACCCGGGATGGTCAGGCGGAAAGACGGATCCTGGCTGGTGGACGGGCTGCTTCCCTTCCCGGATTTTCTCGAGGCCTTCGACATCGAAGACGGGGATACCCGGGAATTCCCCACCCTCCACGCCTTCGTGACGGATCGTCTGGGAGGCCAGCCCGAGGCGGCGGCCGCGTTCCGGTGGAAGGGGCTCCTCCTGGAGGTCGTGGACATGGACGGGAGCCGCGTGGACAAGGT
>CAZSDD010000180.1:1792-5143 GCA_964605505.1 uncultured Gemmatimonadaceae bacterium
TACCCCCCTACGATGCCGGGAAGAAGGTGTAGCTCACCCAGGTCAGGAGAACCAGGAGGACGACTCCCAGGCCGATGCTCCAGAGGATGAGCTTCTTTTCGATGGGAAGAAGCGGCTCATACTCCATCTTCTCCATCTCACCGGCCAGGCTGGCTTTGTCCCGGCCCGGGCCGGCCTCGCCGGGATCCGGCATCGGCCTGCCGTGGGACAGGTCCGGGCTGTCCTCGGCCGAGCTGTCCTCGTCATGTCCCCGGACCGGCTCGCCCCGAGCCGAGGTGGTTTCGTCGCGGGCCGGGCTGGCCTCGTCGCGGGCCGGTTTCCGCTTGTCTTGCTCGGTCATTCTCTCCTCCTAGCCGCCAACGACGGGCGGAGTGACCCCATGGAAGAAGACCCAGGAGATCGCCAGGCCCACCCAGATGATGAATCCGAAGAGGCAGATGGCGTAGATGGCCGCCAATCGCCCGATCCCTTCCTCCCATAGCTTCCGGAAGTTCGAGACCACGCCGATGGCGAAGAACGTCATGGCGAAGAACAGCTGGCGGAAGACGTTGGATTGGCTCGCCGCTCCCTTGGCCGCGTCCAGGAGGTCCGGCAGGGCGATGCAGAACGCCAGGGTGGCCACGAAGGTGAGGACATAGCCCAGGACGAACTTGGGAAACCGCTCCCAGATCTCCCCGATCCGCACCTTCTGCCCGGGCTTCCGGTCGATGACGGTGACCCAGAGGATGGCCAGGACGAAGGCCCAGACGCCGATGAAGATGTCGATGAACACCTTCACCGTCGTGGTGGCCATCAGGATCCAGCCTTCCGCCCACTCCACCCCCATCACCTCGATGGCCTTGGCCCGGATCAACGCGTCGGTAATGGCGCCGGAGGCCACTGCGGCTCCGTCGGTTTTCACCGCCAATCCCATCCATGCACCGGCCACCATGGGCTCCTTGTACAGGAAGGTCTGGGCCGCGAAGGGCAGGGCCACCAGCTCCACCACGGCGAAGATGACCACCAGGGAAGAGACCATGATGGGGATGATGGGGCGGGCCCGGATGGCGCCGCCCGTGGCGATGGCGGCCGACACTCCGCAGATGGAGATCCCCGAGGCCAGGGGCGCCGCCCATTCCTTGCTGAACTTGAAGTACTTTCGGGCCACGAAGTAGACCACCGCCCAGTAGATGAGATACGCCTCGACGATGGCGCAGAGGCCCCGGAAGATGACCGCCGAAGCCAGGCCCAGGGCATCCACCGCCTTCACGCCCAGCCCCAGCCCCATGACCACGATGGCGATCTTGATGAAGAGCTCGGGGCGGGTGGCCTCGGAAATCCGGTCGGCGATCCCGGGAAAGAAGTTCCCCACGATGAGCCCCATGAGGAGGGCCAGGATGTATCCGGCTTCTCCGGTGAGGTTCATGGACCAGCCGATGCCCAGGGCATCCAGCTTGTCCGGTGTGGCGGCGATGTAGGCGTAGTGGCCCAGAAACCAGCAGATGTACGAAACGATGAAGATGACCGAGAAGCCCATCATGAACCGGGGCAGATGAGCCTCCAGCCCCCGGGCGGCCACGGTCATGAGAACGAGGAAGAAAAGGAAGGTAAGAATCAGGGAGGAGATTCCCCCGATACCGGAGTACGTCTCGGAGACGGGTCGGAGGGCATCTCCCGGGGAAACCCACACGCTGGTCTGGACCGCCCAGCCCAGGATATCGGCTCCGAACAGGAGCCCCAAAGACAGTGCGAAGATCAGAAGTCCGACCCAGAGGGACATCCAGTCTTCGCTCTTCAGCATTGACCGCAGGCTCGCCATACTGCACTCCCTTCCGGTCGCGGCGGGACGCCGGAAAAAAGCCGCCGCAAGAGAACAAGAATCCAGTCAGGGACCGCTATGGGCATGCAGAATGGGGAAGGGCCAACCCATCGGCAACCGGAGGGACGATTTTGGGCCTCCGGGGGCCCCCGTAGCCGCCGGACGCGACGATTGCACCGCCCGTTGGCGCGAGCCGTGGACGCGGTATTCCGGCGCCCGGACCGTGGGCGAGGTATTCCGGCGGCCCTCTTTACATCAGGTGCCCATCAGGCCAGTTCCCCGGCCACCGTCTCCAACACCCGGCCATGGACGTCCAGGGCGTCCTCGTCGTACAGCACGAACCGGATCCTCTGGACGTTCTTCAACTTCCGGGCCTCCGACGCCACGGTCCCCAGGGCGATGCGGGCCGCCGGCTCCAGCGGATAGCCGAACGCCCCCGTGGAGATGGCGGGAAAGGCGATGGTGCGGAGGCCGTTCTCCTCGGCCAACCGGAGGGCCTCCCGGTAGCACGACGCCAGCAGCTCCCCGGAAGGCTCGTCCCTCCCATAGACAGGCCCCAGGCAGTGGATCACGTGGGGATTCGGCAGCCGGTGGCCCGACGTGATCACCGCCTCCCCCGGCCGGATCGGCGCCAGGGGCCGCGTTTCTTTCTCCAGTCCCGGCCCGGCCGCCCGATGGATGGCACCCGCCACCCCGCCGCCCACGCGGAGCTGGGCGTTGGCCGCGTTCACCACCGCGTCGAAACCGTCCTGTTCGGCGATGTCTCCCACCGTCAACTCGATGGTCGTGCCGTCTACCTGCAACTCGGTCATGTTCGCCTCCGTTATTCCGAGTGATGAATCCAACCCACCCCCCTCTCCGGCCAGCCTTCTTTGCTTGCGACTGCTAGCATCATACGCTATCATACATCTATGACGAAAAAGCAGGACAGGACCCTTGCCACAATCTTCCGGCAACCGATCTCTGGCGACATCAAGTGGCGGGACGTCGAGTCCTTGCTCAAGAGCCTTGGAGCAGAGATTGAGGAGAGACCGGGGTCGCGGGTGGCTGTCTTTCTTCATGGCCGAACCGCCGTGCTTCATCGGCCACATCCGAGCCCGAGCCTGGACAAAAGTGCAGTTCGAGACATCCGGCGGTTTCTGGAAAGTACGGGGGTGAAACCATGATCGAGTATAAAGGCTACGTCGGTGTCTTCGAGTTTGATGAGGAGCTGGGGCAGTTCCACGGCTATGTGGTAAATACCCAGGACGTGATTTCCTTCTACGGCTCTTCGGTCGAAGAGCTGAGGGCTGAACTCCAGACCTCCGTTGAGGAGTACCTCGCGTTCTGCGCCGAAAAAGGCCGAGATCCGGAGAAGCCCTTCTCGGGCAACCTGAGTATCAGGACCAGTCCCGACATCCATCGTCGTATTGCCATGCAGGCCGCACGGCGCCGCGTCAGTATGAATTCTTTCGTTGAGTCCGTGCTCGAAAAGGCAGTTTCCGAAGGCTGACCCGGGACTCGGGATAACATGGATCGGATTCGCCCGGCCGTCTTCTGTCGAGCCCTTCTAT
>CAZSDD010000181.1:0-5137 GCA_964605505.1 uncultured Gemmatimonadaceae bacterium
GAAATCCCCCCCTTCCTCACTCAGACCCGGGCCGAGTTTCAGCTGATGGGTGACATGCTCAGCTTCGTGGACGAGGACTCCGAGTTCGACTTTGACGGGGACGGAAGTCAGGAGGCGGCGGTGTTCGAGGGCACGTTCCAGAGACGCTAGAAAGGTGTAGTCATGAAGACGCTGCAATGGATGGCATTTCTTGCCCTTGCCGCCGCGGCTGTGGCGTGTGAGTCGCAGAATTCTGTCGCGGATCTAGAGGTTGATCCCCAGTTCTCCGCGTGGGATCTGAAGGTCAACGGTGGCGGGAAGTGGTATCGACCCAACGTGTCCAAGAACCAGCACGCTCGCCTCTCCATATCCGCCATGGATTTCGGCCACGGGAACGTCAGAGGGCAGGTGGAGGTGAAGGATGGAGACGACCCTCCCTGGTGGTTTCACGCCGAGGTCTTCTGCATGAGGATGGAGAAGGACGGGGAAGCCTTCCTGGGGGCGAGGATCACTGAGCTCAAGACGGAGGACAACAACCATCCCTGGTTCTATGTGGGTCGTCAATTGGGCATTCACCTCGAGGAGAGTGCGGGGCCCAACGGCGAGGACCTGGGGTTCTGGAGTCTGGGATTTGACAACGATGATTATCCGGGTGAGCTGACAGGCGTCCCATTCTTCTGCAAGTACGGGTTGTACGGCCCTGAACCGCCCAACGCACATCTCTTCTTTCCCCCGTCCAAAACCAATCTACAAGTGGGAAGCTGGTACGACGCCATGCTAATACAGGGCAACCTCCGGATCAGGAACTGATCGAAGATTCTGCAGCTGCGGGGGAAAGCTCCGTGTGGCCGAAGGCATCGGGTACTCTGAGGTGCCTCGAAAACCAGGAAGTGCTGGGAACCGAGGCTCCTCCGCAACCCAGAAACGTTGGAAATCCATGAATCTCTCCGCCCAGGAGTGTGTCCGAACCCTTGCGGGAAGCGGCTCCCCATGGCAAGGTTGGAAGCATCATCCTTCCCATGGGTTTTCCGCCGGCCCCGGCGGCCGACGGACACCGCGACCTCTTCGCCTTAGGACGCATGGACGATCCCACCGAGATCACGGCGGACCTGAGCGGGGGCTGGAAAGACGACCCGGAGGCCGACTCCCGGGTCTGGAGTCAGGTGTATCAGGAGCTTCGGGCTCTGGCCCACAGGGAGCTGCTCCGGGAGCGTCCCGGGCATACGCTGGTGACCACGGACCTGGTGCACGAGGCCTACGTGAAGCTGGTGGGGCAGGCGGACCTGGCGAGACGGGATCGGGCCCACTTCTTTGCCCTGGCCTGCCGTGCCATGCGCCAGGTTCTGGTGGAATATGCCCGGAGGCGAAACGCCGAAAAACGAACCCCGGAGAAGCGGGCGGTCCCCCTCCGAGAGGCCATGGATGTGGCCCGAACGGGCCCTCGAGACTTGTTGGCACTGGACGAGGCCCTGTCCCGGCTGTCGGGTTTTGACCCGCGGCTGGGCCAGGTGGTTGAGCTTCGGTTCTTCGGGGGCCTGACCACGTCGGAGGCCGCGGATGTTCTCGAATTGAGTCCTCGGACGGTGGAGCGGGACTGGAGCCGGGCTCGGGCATACCTCTACCGGATGCTGGCATCGGATTGATCCGCACGTTTCCCACTGGAAGGCCTGGAAAGGCCTCACCCATGGACCATGGATCCCCACCTCTTTGAACGCTGGCCGGACCTGGACCGGATCTTCGCAGAGGCACTGGACCGTGCACCGGAGGAGCGACTCGGATTCGTCCATGAGGCGTGCGGCGGAGATCAGGAACTGCAAAGGGAGATTCGCCGGCTCCTGGAAGCTCTGGAGAATTCGGGTGATTTCCTGGAGGATCCCGCGGAGTGGATCGAGGGGCTGGAGTCCCTTGCCGACGTTGGATCCCAGGATCTGACGGGTGAGGTGATCGGAGCCTACCGCCTCGTGAAGGAACTGGGTCATGGCGGAATGGGCACGGTCTACCTGGCGGAGCGGGCCGACGGCGCCTTCCAGCACCAGGTGGCTCTGAAGCTCCTCCAGAGCCGCCTGGCCTCCCGGGAGGAGGTCCGCCGGTTCCAGCGGGAACGCCAGATTCTGGCCGACCTCCAGCATTCCAATATCGCTGGCATTCTGGACGGAGGGGTGGATAATGACGGCCGCCCCTACTTCGTCATGGAGTACGTCCAGGGTGAGCTCATTACCCAGTATGCCGACCATCACCGCCTCACCATCGACCAGCGCCTTGGCCTCATGGGCACCGTATGCTCCGCCGTCCATCATGCCCATCAGAATCTGGTGGTGCACCGGGACATCAAACCCGGCAATGTGCTGGTGACCCCGGAGGGAATCCCCAAGCTCCTGGATTTCGGAATCGCCAAGCTGCTGGGGGATGCGGAGGGAGAAGACGCGACGTTGGAGACCCGGACCGGACATCGGGTCATGACACCGGCGTATGCGAGCCCGGAGCAGGTCCAGGGTGGTCCCCTTACCACGGCCAGCGACATCTATCAGCTGGGGGTTCTCCTTTACGAGTTCCTCACCGGTCGCCGGCCGTTCCGGGCCACCACCGGCGTCCTGGAACTGGAAAGGAGTATCACCACCGAGAGTCCGCTGAAGCCGTCTCTGGCAGTTGTGAAACGGCCCAGCGGCACCACTCAGGAAACCGGTCGGTCGGACCGGGGCGATTCAGACAGGGACAGGGAAGAACCTGGGCCTGATCCTTCGGAAGTGGGACTGGCCCGATCAACGACGGTGGACCGGCTCCGGCGGCGCCTCCAGGGCGATCTGGACAACATTGTCCTCAAAGCCATCCGAAAGGAGCCGGAGCGGCGTTATCGGTCAGCCCGGGAACTGGCCGACGACCTGGAGCGCCACCTTTCGGGCCACCCGGTCCTCGCCCGTCCCGACGTGTTCTCCTACCGGGCGGGAAAGTTCGTTCGTCGCCATCGTTTCGGCGTAGCGGTGGGCATGATGGCCGTCCTGTCCGTCCTCATCTTCGGTGCGGTGCTCATTGGCCAGAACCGACGGATCAGCCGGGAACGGGACCGGGCCGAGGCGGTGACAGCATTCATTCTGAACCTCTTCGAGCAGGCCAACCCGGATCAGGAAGGCCAGGACCTCACGGTCCGCCAATTCCTGGGCGAGGGTGCGGAGCGGGTCCGTCGGGAGCTGGAGGGGGAGCCTGAGGTCCGCACGGCAGTCATGAACGTCATCGGCCAGGCCTACCGGGAGCTGGGGGACCTGGAGTCGGCCAGGGCCATCCTGGAGGAGGCCGTGGCTCAGGGAGCCAGGGCTCTGGGTTCGGATCATCTGGACGTGGCCGCGGCCCAAAACGCCCTGGGACTGGTGATCGTGTATCAGAATGTGGACTATCCTCTTGCCGAGAGGCTGTTCCGAGATGCCCTGGCTACCCAGGAGCGTCTCCTGGGCGAGAGAGATCCCACCACCCTCCTGACCCTGAATAACCTGGCCCTGGCCGTACACTCCCAGGGACGCCTGGATGAGGCCGAGGCCCTGTATCGGCAGGTCCTTCTGGGTCACGAGTCATCGGAGGACGAGGGTGCCGCTCTCCGCCGTGCCACCACCCTCACCAACCTGGGCTGGCTTCTCCAGGCCCGGGGGGCCAGGGAGGAATCCGACTCCCTGTTTCGCCAGGCCCTGGATGTGAGGAGGGTAGTCTACGAAGAGGACCATCCCCGCCTGGCCAACAGCCTGAGCGCCTTGGCCAGCTCCCGGATTCTGCTGGGACGGTTCGAGAGTGCCGACTCCCTGGCTCGGCAGGCCCTGGCCATGCGCCGGCGGCTCCTGGGAGCCACCCATTCCTCGGTGGCCGAAAACCTGAAAAGTCTCGGAGATATTGCCCTCAGCCGGGGGGACTGGACGGGAGCCCGGGAGTTCTATCAGGAAGCCCTTTCCCTCTACCGGGAGACCATCGGTCCCCGCAGCCAGAGCGCTGCCTGGGTTCTCATGTCCATGGCGGACCTGTTCAACACCTGTGGGGAATATGAACAGGGGGTGACGATGGGCCAGGAAGGATACGAGATCTACCGGGACGTGCTGGGGGAAGATCATCCCTACACGGCCATCTCTCTTGGACATCTGGCCCGGGCCGTCCACGGAACCGGTGACCTGGACCAGGCCGAAGCCCTCTACAATCGGGCTCTGGAAGTCCTGAAGGCCTCGTATCCCCAGGGCAGGTCCAGCATTACCTGGATGCAGGCAGGGCTCGGAGAGCTCTATCTGGATCGCAATCGACCTTCCGCCGCCGAGCCACTTCTGCGCCAGGCCCTCGCTGCCCGACAATCCCTTCCCTCACCGGCAGGCTGGCGAACCTGGTACACCCAGGCCCTGCTGGGTCGGGCCCTGGAAGGGGTGGATTCGGTCCAGAAGGGTCTCACTCTGCTGGAAGAAGCCTCCCGCAACATCGGTGAGCTGCTCGGTCCCGGCGATATCCGGGCGGTGAGGGTGGAGGTGTGGCTGCAGCAATCCCGGGTCCGGGTCAGATTCCCGGAGTAGCCAGAGGTTGGGTCGATGTATCCTCACAACACTGCCTCGGCAGCCTTGGGGCGAAGCGTCCCATGGCGAGGCGGGGATACGGTGGCGTTGGGAAGACGCTTGTTGCCGCCCTCTTGGTAGCACTAGCTTCCAGAAGACTCCAACCAGGTTGAGCATTCATGCGACCGCGGCTCGGACTCTCCCTGCGGAGCAAGTTCATCCTCATCGTCCTGGGGGGCGCCGTCCTGCCCCTGGCGCTGCTGGGTGTGTGGTTGAACCGAACGGCGGAGCGGTCGGGGGAAGCCCTGCTGCGCTCCCGCCTCGAAGGCTCTCTCTCGCAGATCGTGGAAGGGATCGGCATCCGATGGCTGAGCCGCCGGTCCCAGTTGCTGCGCATCGCCGAAAGCGATCCGGTTCAGGGGGCCCTGTGCGGCGACACGCCCCCCGCCGCAGATCACGGCCAGCCGCCCCGGGAGTTGCATGAGGTGTTCGCGGCCATGGAGGCCGACATCCTCTCGGTGGCCGTGCTCGACAGAACGGGCGAGGTCGTCTGGACCCTGGGACCCGAGCCCGAGACTCGAACGAGCGCCCAAGTACCGCCCCTGGATCCAGGTCCTGATCGACGCATGGGATCGCTACCTTCAGGT
>CAZSDD010000182.1:0-4888 GCA_964605505.1 uncultured Gemmatimonadaceae bacterium
TAACGTTCAGAGAGTGCCGACGCGGCTCGCATCGCGAGCCGTGTTCTCTGGAGCGAACGAAGTGAGCGCAAGCGGCACTCTTTTTGTTATAAGAAGTCGGCTTCCGAGAGACCAGACGAACCCATCCTTTTAGGACTGTTCCCTCCACCACAGTGAACTCCTCATGTTGGGAATTCACGGGGATGGCGGTCAGGCGTTAGTCGCCGGTCTGCCGGCCTCCAATCCTTCCAAGAGCTCCAGGAGCCCGGACGCTTCCCAAGAACGATTCCTCTTTGATTCCGAGATCGGCTCAAGGACCCCGCATTCGAGGAGTTGTTTGATTGCCTGGTGAATTCCCGCCTTGGCTCTTCCTGTCGCAGCTGCGGCAACCGGCGCCGTTATGACGGGATGGGCCGGAAGGGTCTCAATCACGGCCCAGGCAGCAGCGTCCGATCTTGGATTGGAATGATCCCCCAACCAGCGTCGCCATTCGTCCATCAAACTCCGGACCTCCTTGAGATACCCGGTCGCCAATTCAGATGCTTCCGCCGCAGCGGCTGCGAACTGTTCAACCCAATCACCAATGCTTCCCTGCCTGAACTGATTCAGGCCACGGATATAACGCTCCCGATCGTTCGCCAGGACCACACTGATAGGTGGTACGTACGATGTCGCAATACCGCGTCGACGCAAGACAACATGAACCAGAGCCCGTCCTGTCCGGCCATTCCCATCGTCGAAGGGGTGAATCGTCTCGAACTTGGCATGGACAACGGCCGCCTGTACGAGAGGAGGCAGCGATTCATCCGCGGTCGCGTCACAAAGGTCTGAGAGGAGATCTGGTACGTGCTCCGGCGGGGGCGGCACGAAATCAGCACCGCATGGATTGTAGTCGTTTCCCCCAATCCAGTTCTGATCTGTCCGGATCACGCCGGCCAGATGAGAGTTGGGGGCATTGGCCATCAATCGATGGTGAATGTCGGTGAGATGTTCCACGCTGAGACGATCTGAGGTGGCTGCGTCCTCAATGGCAAGTTGCATCGCGTCTATGTTGCCGAGGACCTCCAGGACCGTTGGGGCCGTTCGGCCCCCCGTCTCCATTCTGGATTCTGCCCGGGCGATTTGCCGGATTCCAACCTGCATTCCCTCGACTTTGGAGGACGCGATGGATTCGGTGCGGAGAAGGAGACGAGCCAGGGGCTGGAGAGCAGGTTGAGCTCGCGCATTGAGCCTATGAATGGCCTGTTCAGCATCAGAGACCGCTCCGGCTACGCCAGCGGCCAGAGTGAAATCGATCCCTTTCACCGGGTCCGGTAGGAAAGCCTCGTACTTGCATGCCCGGCGGTACCGCGCGGGTGCATAAAGCTCGGGATTCCACTCCCACGTCTTGGAAATCAAGGTTCCACGCATCGTGAACCAGCCCCATAATCTTAGTTCAGCTTAGGCCATAACCTGAACTAACATGGGATTTCAGTTCAGGATAGCAAGAGGGCCATATCCTCCGGGGGTTGCTGGGTCGATTTCTTTCTCGGGTCTGGATTCCCCCCGTCCTGGCCGCCCACAGCTCAGGTAACAAGAGTGCAGTGTCCTTTTCGAGTACCCCCGAACCTCTTTGCTGCTGCCGATTTCTTATAACGTTCAGGCGTTGCCGGCGCGGCGCTCCGAGCCGTGCTCCCCGGAGCGAGCGTACCGAGCGGAGGCGGCAATTCTTGTGTTAACTGCTGCTGAGGCCCACGGGGTCCCTCCCCCCACCGCTCTTGATTTTTTGAGTTTTGGTCATTATAGTCATTTTAACCATTATGATTGGAGGGTCCCCATGTCCAAGAACCGATCTGTCTCCGAGGTGAAGGCTAAACTCAGTGAATACATCCGGGACGCCGAACGAGGTGATCCCGTTGTGATCACCCGGCACGGCCAGGCAATCGCAGCTCTCGTCGGCTCTGAAGAACTGGAGATCCTCCAACGCCTTCGAGCTGCCGGTCCAGAGGGAGGCCTCGCCAGCGTTGCGGGCGGCTGGGAAGACTCGGAGGACCTGGTTCATATCCTGGAGACCTCCTCCCGCGTTGCGAGTCGCCCCGCCCCTTCTCTCGACTGAAGTCCATGGCCTACCTCTTCGATACCGACGCTATCTCAGAATTGCTCCGGCCCCGTCCCCTCCAGGCTTATGTCCAGTGGCTGGAAAGCATTCCGCGTGATGCACAGTTCACCAGTGCAGTTACCGTCGGGGAACTCTTCAAGGGTGCCTTCCGTTCTGCTGCAAAAGAGCGCCACCTGATCAACATTGAGGAACGCGTCCTGCCCGCTGTCACGATCCTTCCCTTCGACCTTTCAACAGCCCGCGTCTTTGGGATGATCCGAACCGAGTTGGAAATGACCGGCAACATTCTGCCCGATGCGGACCTACAGATCGCAGCCACTGCCATCTACCACGACTTGGAACTCGTTACAGGGAACATTCGGCATTTCCAGCGAATCCCCAACCTCCGGCTGAATCACATTCTTACCGACTCCCGTTCCGCCCACTGATTCCTAGCTCCCCTAACCCATCCGTTCCACCAGTTGCAGTTAACGTCCCGGAGTTGCCGGCGCGGCGCTCCCGCGCCGTGCTCCCCGGAGCGAACGAAGTGAGCGGAGGCGGCAACTTTTTTAGCATGGGGAAGTTCTGATCGCGGGAGGGTGGACGGCTGCCCCAAGTTGGGAATTGCGGGCTTGGTGTCCCATAGGTTTTCTCCCAACACATTCGAGGTCAGCCGCCCATGTCCAAACTATACGCTTCTCCCGGTACCGCCACTGATTTCTCCTCCTCGCCTCGGCCCCTGGTTACCCGTGGACTACGTAGAGAGCAGGACAAACGCAAGCGTCGTCGGCTTCGCGTTCCACCGGACACCCTCGTCCTGGGCATCGACCTCGCACGGGAGCGGCAGGCCGCCTCCTTCTCCCACGATGGCCAGGTCCTGGGGCGCCGCCGGCTCAATTGCGGGGCTCAGGAGATCGACCAGCTCTTCCCCGAGGCAATGGCTGTGGCCGAAGCCCACGGCCTCTCGAAGGTTGTCGTCGCGTTCGAGCCTGCCGGCCTCTACTGGTGTCTGGCCGCCGAAGCCTGCGAGCGGGCCGGCATGGACTACGTCCTCGTCCACGGCCTTTCGGTGAAGAGAGAAAGAGAGATCACCCGCTACACCCCTGAGAAGACCGATCCCCGGGACGCGGACCTCATCTCCTTCCTCCCTCACCAGGGCAAGTTCCTCGACACCCGTCTCTCCTCCTCCTCCGACCGAGACGCCCTCACCCAGCTTGCCCGCGATTACATCCTCATCCGTAAACAGTCCGCCGCCGAACGCACTCGGCTCCACAACTTCTGGATGCGTATGCTCCCGGAGTTCTTCTCCGTCCTCCGGGAACCCACGTCCAACACCGCCCTCGCCGTCGCCGGGGCCATGGCTCCACTCTCCGAGATCGCCGCCCTCCCCACTCGCTCCTGGACCGCCCGGGTCCGCCGCGCCGCTCAGGGAGACCGGATCCTCCTCAGCCGGGCCCAACAGCTTCTCCCACTCCTCAAAGAGGTCCACGCCGATCCCGTCCGCCGCAGCGGCGAAGGTATGCCTCTTCGCATCCGACACGCTGCCCAGCGCCGACGTCTCCTCGAAACCCAGAAGGCTCAACTGCGCCAAGAGATCCTCGCCCGCTACCGCGCCTTCGAGGACCACGTCTTCCTGGACTCCATCCCAGGATCCGATCCCTTCTATAACGCACTCGTCTACGGCTTCGTCGGCGACTTCCACCTCTTCGACGATCCCCGATCCATCGTCAAGCTCGCCGGCTCCGAGGTCAACCACTACGGCTCTGGAGACTGGGAGGGAACGTCCCGCATCAGCCACCGAGGCCGCAGCCCGCTACGGGCTGCCGCCTATCAGCAGGCCCGCCTCCTCGTCCGCCGTAACGACGACTACCAGGCCCGCTTCTATCATCTGCTCTACCGCACCGACCGTCCTGGCCACCGGGATCTCTCGGCCTATGTGGCCGTCATGAACAGCTATCTGCGAACCGCCCACGTCCTCGTCACCGGCAGGAAACTCTACCTGCCCCGCAACGAGCGCCCAACCATGGGAGAACGCTGACCCCCACCGGGGTCGCTTGGGTGAGCCCGTAACCGCTCTGGGAACAACCCGTCTGAACATGATGGGCCGCCCGCTCCTCCCATGCTCGGCTCAGCAACCTGGGAACAACCCGCATCCGCTATTTGGAGCTCGAGGAGCAACCCCGGATCCTCAACTGGTCCGACCAGAACTCTCTCTGCCCACCGCCTCCCCACGTTGGGCTGTGGACCCCTTCCGCTCGTCCCTGCTCTTCCCCCAGCACCCATCTGGCCCTTGACCTGGCTCCTATAGCATCGTGTTATCAGTCGTGACTCTCCGGCCCGCTCAGGGTTCGCCAAGATCAGGATTGACTGCAACCTGGCCCCGCAGTGACCAAAACCGTCAATAGGTGAGGTTCATTCCCGGAGACAGGGTCGGAGGGTGACGAACCAATCACTCCTCCGGCCTTTTTCGGGGATCAGTGTGCCGTAATCAGTCCTTCCTTTTTCGGCCAAACCGGGAAGTCGAACCTTCTTTCAGGAGTCCCTGAACGTCGTAGGGCCCCTGAAATGCCTATCCCTTTCATCTCCTATTTCCAATCACATTCGTATTCTTCATCCACATCAATGAATATCTCGGCCGTGTCCGCTTGTGAAAGCGCGTCAGTGATCTCGACCCAGAGATAACTAGACTCGGACAGCTCTCCGAATATGGTCTGGGTCGAGCCACTGAGCGCACCCCACCAGTCGTATGAAAAAGGCGGCGTTCCGCCCCACGTCCACGCCTGCCAAGCGCACTCTTCGTCGGGCGCCACCTCCTCAGCACCCGTGATGCTA
>CAZSDD010000182.1:4898-5134 GCA_964605505.1 uncultured Gemmatimonadaceae bacterium
GACCACATCAAGCGTGATTCCAAGGTCATACTCGATCCCATCAAGGCTACTGAAATACCTATGAATGTTGAGGGAATCACGTCCCCAGAGGAGTCCCGTGAGCGCGACATGGGAACTGGAGAGCGTGACGAAGACAGGGGAGCCGCTGTCGCCAGGAGCCGCCCAGAGGCTGGTCCCCGTTTGGCAGATCCTGTTTGTTGTTTCGCCCTCAACGTCAACGCAGAGCTGTGTAACAG
>CAZSDD010000183.1:0-5083 GCA_964605505.1 uncultured Gemmatimonadaceae bacterium
GAAGCAGTAGCCCAGGTCCCCGCTCGAAGTCCGGGCGAGGTGGTGGACGAGCTGCTGGACGCCGTGGGGACGGAAGCCCGGCCCGAGCCTCTCTTTTCCGCTCGCGGGCTCAGGGGCAGGGTGGCCATCGTCACCGGGGGCTCCCGGGGCATTGGAAAGGCCATCGCCATGGAACTGGCGGGCTCAGGGGCCCACATCGCCTTCAACTTTCTGGATACGGGCCCCCAGGCCCGGAACGAGGCGCATCGGGCCCAGTCCGAAATGGAATCCATGGAGGTACGGGTCTTCTGCCGGGCCTGCGACGTGAGGGAGCCCGTCGGGGTGAACGCCTTCGTCCAGGATGCGGTGAAGGAACTCGGTGGAGTCCATATCCTGGTGAACAACGCAGGCATCGGGAGGGACCGGGCCCTCTGGCGAATGAGCGACGAAGACTGGCAGACTGTCCTGGACACCAACCTGAGTGGTGCCTTCTACTTTGTTCGGGCCGTTTCACCCTTTTTCAGGGATCAGGAGTGGGGAAGGATCGTGAACGTTTCCTCCGTCCACGGCATCCGGGGGGAATTCGGCCTGGCCAACTACGTGTCCTCCAAGGCCGGAATGATTGGCCTCACCCGGAGCGCCGCCGTAGAGCTGGGTCCCTCCAACGTCAACGTCAACGCCGTGGCCCCGGGATACATCCGAACCACCCGCCTCACGGAGCAGGTTCCCGCGGAGATCCTGGATCGGGCGAGAAGCAAGAGCCTGCTGGGCCGGCTGGGAGATCCCCAGGACGTGGCGCGAGTGGTCCTCTTTCTCTGCTCCGAGGCTGCCCGGCACATCACGGGGGCTGTGATCCCCGTGGACGGCGGTTACCTTCTCTGAGATCTCTTTCCGCCGTGTCCGTCGGTTCGTCTTCTCCTGCCCCGGACCAAGGCCCCGATGCACCGGCAGGGCAGGTGCCCGAGCCATTCCTGCACCGACCCCCAGGAGGCGGATGAATGCTGGCCATCATCCTCACCACCGCCATAGTCCTCTTCGTCCTCGCGTACCGGTTCTACGGTTCCTGGATCGCCGGGAAGCTGGACCTGGGAGACGACCACGCGGTGCCTTCGGAATACATGTACGACGGCACCGATTACGTCCCGGCCAGGACCCCGGTCCTCTTCGGACACCACTTCAGCTCCATCGCCGGCGCCGGCCCCATCGTGGGGCCCATTCTGGCGGGGCTCTTCTTCGGTTGGCTACCGGCGGTCATCTGGATCATCCTGGGGTCCATCTTCGTGGGCGGTGTCCACGATTTCGGCTCCATGGTGGCGTCCATCCGCCACAAAGCCCGCTCCGTCGCCGAGTTGGCCAAAGACTACATGACGCCCCTCTCCTTCCGTCTCTTCATGGTGTTCATCTGGTTCACCATGGTCTACGTCATCGTGGTGTTCATGGACCTGACGGCGGTGAGTTTCATCGACGTGCGGGACGCCGAGGGCGTGGAGACGGCTCAGGGTACCGGCGTGGCTGTGGCCAGCGGTGTGTTCATTTTCCTGGCGATTCTCCTGGGCCTGGTAAACAATCGGACGAGGATGCCCGTGTGGGCCTCCACACTCGTCTTCGTGCCTGCCCTGCTGGTGGCCATCGTCCTCTCCACCGGGATACACTCCGACGGAAGCTACATCCCGGGGTTCTTCGCCGACCCCAAGCACATGTGGATCCTCCTGCTCCTCACCTACTGCCTCATCGCGTCGGTGACGCCGGTCTGGATCCTCCTCCAGCCCCGGGACTACCTCTCCAGCTTCCTCCTATACATCACCGTCCTGGGGGGGGGACTGGGGATTCTGGTGGGCACGCTCACCGGCGTGATTTCCGTGAGTTGGCCGGCAATGGTGGACCCCGGCCACCCCGTGTTCCAGGAAGTGGCCCACCTGGGGCCCCTCTTCCCCATCCTCTTCATCACGGTGGCCTGTGGAGCCTGTTCCGGATTCCACTCCATTGTGTCCTCGGGTACCACGGCCAAGCAGCTTCGCTGTGAAACCGACGCCCGACGCATCGGGTACGGAGGGATGCTGGTGGAGGGAATCGTGGCCATCATTGCACTGGGCACCGTCATGGGCCTCACCTTCAGCCTGGACGCCCTCAGGGGCGATCCGGTGGGCCTCTTTTCAGCCGGAATCGGCCGCTTCTTCGAGACCCTGGGGGTGCCGCCCCGGTTCGGGACCATGCTGGGCCTCCTGGCCCTTTCCACCTTCCTCCTCACCACCCTGGATACCTGCACCCGGCTGGCCCGCTATGTTCTCCAGGAATTCTTCGGCTGGGACAACGCCGTGGCCAGGGTCCGCTGGATCTCCACCATCATCACCCTTCTTTTGCCGGCCATCCTGGCCTTCATGACCTACACGACGCCTTCGGGGCAGGCCATCCCCGTGTGGCGGGCCATCTGGCCGGTCTTCGGCGCCACCAACCAGCTCCTGGCCGGCCTGGCCCTCCTGGCCGTGACGGTCTGGTTGAAGCGAACGGGTCGGGCCTGGCTCTTTGCCGGGGTTCCCATGGTGTTCATGGTGGGCATGACCCTCTCGGCCACGGTGATGCTCATCCTCTCCTCCAACACCGCAACCCCCGTCCGGGTCATCTCAGCCTTCCTCTTCGTGTTGGGGGCCCTCATGGTGATGGAGGCCTTCCGCTCGCTGAAAAAGCCCGACGTGCCTCCGGAGCGGATCGTCATGAGGTCCGAGGTGGGACCGGTGGCGGCGGCCGCCGGAGACTGAGACCCTCCTCGAACGTCCTTGCCACCGGGAGGCCCGGGTGCCTGGATCCGGCAGCAGGTCGCGCGAACGACCCGCCCCGTTTCATTCAAGTTCCTCCAGGGCGTCGGCGGCGGCCTCCGCCACCTCCGGGTTCTCGTCCCCGGCCAGCATCTCCAGTACCGGCCGGGCATCGGGGTGTCCGATCCTGCCCAGGAGGTCTGCCGTATCTCCCCTTCTGGAGGGGTCCTCGGTGAGGGGACTTTCGGCCTGAAGCCCTGCCAACAGGGGCGGAAGGAGGCCGTCCATGCCCTCCGGATTCTGATCCAGGACCGTTTCCGCCAGGAGAGTCAGGGCCATCCGGTCCTGGAGGGTGCTCTGGGCCCAGAGCTTGAGAAAAGCCTGAAGCGTAGCCCCCGGGTCCGGTCCGTAGAGGATCCGGTCCGCCGCTTCCTCCATGCGGCCGGATTCCAGAAGCGACACCAGAAGGGCCCGCTCCCCTTCAGGCCCCTCCCGGGCCAGGAGGATCTCCGCCATCTGGACGGGATGCTTCACTCCCACCACCACCAGTTCGTCGTCTACCACCGTGGTGGGGACCGACGAAATCTGGTACTGCCTGGCCATCTCAGGCTCCTGGGTGATGTCCACGATCTCCGCGGCGATGAGGGGACTGGCCAGGGTGAGGGTGGCCAGCGTCTTCACCTGATGCGGGCAGGCGGCGCAGCCCTGGGAAATGAAGAGGAGGATGTCCACTTCCTTCTTCAGGTTTCCCAGGGGCTCCTGAAGGGCCTGGACCATATTGGGATCGGCCATGGCCTCCAGGGCTTCGAAGTCGAGTTCGTATTCATTCATCTGGATTCTCCCAGTTCTTCAGCAAGCAAGTCGAGTGCCAGGTTCGAGAGGCGGACCAGCTGGGGGTGGGCCCGGTTGCCGTCCTTCGGACCGCAGGCCACCAGGCTGAAAGCCAGATTGGAATATACCACTTCCACCAGGGGCTTCTCTGTCACCTCCAGGGAGTCGGCCAGGAAGAGGAGCCAGAGGAGCAGCCGGGCAGGCGCTGAAAGACCTCGCATTGTCAGCCTCGGGGATGCAGGTTCAGGGACGAGCCAGCGGAGAAGATGGGGGGAGGAAGGGAGCCCGGCAAAGATCTGGGTCCGGAGGTCTGGCCTCCGGCCTCCGTTCTCTCTCAATTTTTCAGGGGCGACGCCCGGGGCGTTTCGGCAAAACCCATACCGTACGACAAGGACTTCTGAAGTGACGGCAGAGCGACTGAGACCTTTCGGAACCACTATCTTTGCAGAGATGACGGCCCTGGCCCAGGAGCATGGGGCCATCAATCTGGCCCAGGGATTTCCGGACTTCGAGGGACCCCGGGAGGTTGTGGAGGCCGCCGTGGAAGCTCTCCGCTCCGGAGACAATCAATACGCTCGCTCCCGGGGTCATCCCGAGCTGGTCCGGGCCGTCGCCGAGAGCTACGAGCGGAACTTCGGCCTCACCTTTGATCCCATGGATGAAGTGGTGGTCTTCTCCGGAGCAACCGAGGGCATCGCCGCCTCTCTCCTGGGCCACCTGAACCCCGGGGACGAGGTCATCCTCCTGGAGCCCTTCTACGACAGCTACCCGCCGGGACTGGCCCTCTCCGGCGCCATACCCCGGTTCCTCACCCTCCGGTTCCCGGACTTCGCCCTGGACCCCGACGCCCTCCGGGCCCTGGTGAACCGCCGGACACGGATGATCGTTCTGAACACTCCCATGAATCCCACCGGCAAGGTCTTCTCCCGGGAGGAGCTGGAGATCATCGCGGCGGTCTGTCAGGAGCACGATCTCATGGCGTTGACGGATGAGGTCTACGAGCACCTGACCTTCGACGGAGCCCGGCACATCCCCCTGGCCGGGATCCCCGGGATGCGGGAGCGGACCCTGACCCTCTCCAGCGCCGGCAAGACCTACTCCTTTACCGGATGGAAGATCGGCTGGGGAGTGGGGCCACGGCACCTGGTGGACGGGGCCCAGGCGGCTCATCAGTTCCTGACCTATGCCGTGCCCACACCCCTCCAGCGGGCCGTGGCCTTTGCCCTGACCCACTGCACGAACCAGTACCTGGCCGGGTTTCGGGCCGATTACGCGGCCCGGAGAGACTTCCTGGTGGCGTCCCTCCGGGAAGTCGGGTTCCGCCTCGACGCCCCTCAGGGCACCTATTTTCTTCTGGCAGATTTCCGGGAGGTTTTCCAGGGCGATGACCGGGAGTTCGCCTACTGGCTCACCCGGGAGCATGGAGTGGCGGCCATTCCACCGTCCGCCTTCTACCAGGAGGACGCCCGGGAGGGGCGGAGGCTGGCTGCGAAAAACTCTTTGACAGCCCCTTCGTCAAG
>CAZSDD010000184.1:0-5043 GCA_964605505.1 uncultured Gemmatimonadaceae bacterium
TGCGTCCTCGGCACAAAAGGAAGAGGCTTCGCCTCGGAGGCTTTCAGCTTCCACCAGGCCTCGAGTCTCTGCAGCCAATCCTTTGAGGCGGATTGCAGCTAATCCTTTGAAGCGGATCGGGTGTGGATGGCCCAGGCCGCGTTCACCAGTCCGATATGGCTGAACGCCTGGGGAAAGTTGCCCATGAGACGGCCTGTGGAAGGATCCACCTCCTCGGCCAGCAGATCCACATCGTTCAGGAAGAAGATAGCCCGCCGGAATATCTCTCGGGCTCTCTCCCCCTCCCCGGCAAGCGCCCATGCCTCCGCCAGCCAGAAGGTACACAGGAGAAAGGTCCCCTCTTCGCCCTGAAGTCCGTCCTTCTCCCGGTAGCGGAAGACGAGGCCGTGCTCATCCGTGAGGTGTTCTTCGGTGGCCTTCAGTGTGGAGAGCACCCGTGGATCGGTTCCTTCCAGAAACCCCACAATCGGAATCATGAGACTGGAGGCGTCCAGGCTTCCGCCGCCCAGGACCTGGGTGAAGGATCCCGCTTCTTCGCTCCATCCTTCATCCAGGATGGTATCACGGATCTTCTTGCGAGTGGACTCCCACCCCTCTACCCGGTCCTGTGCCTGGAGGACCTCCGCCATGCGGATGGCCCGATCCAGTGCCACCCAGCACATGAGCTTGGAATGGAGGAAGTGCTGTGGCTCCCCTCGCACTTCCCAGATCCCCTGGTCCTTTTCCTGCCAGCGGGCGGCAGCGGAGTCCGCCAGGTCGGCCAGGAGCTGCCGGGTCAGGGAATCGAAACTCTCCAGGTAATCCCTGAAGCGCCACGCGGCGTCCAGAAGCTCGCCATAGACGTCCAACTGTCGCTGGTTCCAGGCTCCGTTCCCGACGCGGACGGGACGACTGTCCCGCCATCCCCTGAGGTGCCGGACCTCCCGTTCCGTCAGGTCATGTTCTCCACCGATGCCGAACATGATCTGGAGGTCGCCTTCCCTGCGGACCCTGGCGAGAGTCGTGTTGGCCATGAAATCGAAGAACTTGTGGGATTCGTCCGGGCAGGCGGCCACCCACAGGGCGTGAAGGGTGAAACTGGCGTCCCGGACCCAGGTGTACCGGTAGTCCCAGTTCCTCTCCCCCCCCACGGTTTCGGGGAGGGAGGTGGTGGGGGCCGCTACCATGGCTCCGGTGGGAAAATAGGTGAGGCCCTGGAGTACGCGGCCGCTGTGGTGGACCAGCTCCCTCCATGGACCGTCGTAGCTCTGGTGCAGCTCCGACCAGCTCTGCCATCCCGCCAGGGTGTCCTGGATTCGCCGGGTGATCTCCCCGGAACTCCATTCTTGAGGCTTTGCCTCGGAGGTGGTGCCATGCTGAAAGGCGAAGCCCGCATCCTCCCCCTCGGAGAGGGTGAAGGAAGCTGTGACCGTGGAATCCCCGGCCTCCATGGCCACCGATGCCGAAAGCCTGAGGATGCTGGCCCCCCCCTGTCCCATCCACCCGCCCTCGACGGGCCGGAAGAGTGGATGAATCAGCCCGTATTCCGGACGTGGCTCGAAGTGGGTCCGGACCTCCACCTCACCCTGGGTGCACTGGACGCGCCGGAGAAGGGTGTGGGGGGCTTCCGAACCCAGGTCGTGCCCCCGTTCGTTCTGTCCTGCGGCCAGGGCGTCCGTCAGGACCATCACTCCGGAGGGTGTTGTGAAGGTGGTTTCCAGCACCAGCGACCCTTCCAGGTACCGACGCCGGACCTGGACATCCCTGGAGACAGGGCGGATGGACCAGTGTCCCGCGTCCTCGTCCAGGAGGCGGGAGAAGACGGCCGGTGAATCGAAACGGGGAAGGCAGAGCCAGTCCACGGATCCTTCCCTGCTGACCAGGGCCCCGGTGTGGGAGTCCGAGAGGAAGGCGTAGTCCTCGATGGGGAGTGTGCTCAATGGGGCCTCTCGATCCCTATTCCGACGACCAGGCGGTTCGGAAATCCGGGTAGAGAGTCAACCCGCCGTCGATGAAGAGGGTCTGGCCCGTGATGTAGGCTGCCTCGTCGGAACAGAGGAAGGCGGTGGCCGCCGCCATCTCCTCGGCGTTCCCCGCCCGGCCCATGGGAATGTGGCTCTCCACCATCTCCTTCTTCTCCGGATCTTCGACCCAGGATTGATTGATGGGTGTCACGGTGGCTCCGGGTCCGATGCTGTTCACCCGAATGCCCCTGCCGGCGAATTCCAGGGCCAGGGTCCGGGTGAGGTTCTGCATGCCCCCTTTGCTGGCGGCGTATCCGATGAAGCGGGGCTTGGGGATCATCTCGTGAACGCTGGAGACATTGATGATGGCCCCGGGCTTCTCTTCTGCCAGGAGATGGCGGATGACTTCCCGGGCGCAGAGGTAGGCCCCTCTCAAATTCACGGCCAACACGGCGTCGAAGCTCTCGACATCCATCTCTTCGGACGGGGCCGACAGCTGGATTCCCGCGTTGTTGACGAGGAAGTCGATTCTCCCCAGCACTTCCAGGCAGGTTTCCACCATCCGGGCCACCTCTTTCTCGTCCGACACGTCCGCCTGGAGCAGGCTGACCTCCCCTCCATGTTCCTTCACCCGCTCGGCACATGCCTCGTAACCCCGGATCCGCCGCTCCGTCTCTTCCGCCCCCTCCCGGGTGTCCAGATAGTTGATGCCGACGTTGGCACCCTCTTCTCCAAAGCGTACGGCGATGGCCTGGCCGATGCCGGAGCTGGCCCCGGTGACCAGTGCCGTCTTTCCTCTGAGGCCTTTCATGGTTTCCTCCCTGATCCCTGGTCAGCCGTCCTCGCGCCTTATCGTTGGGCCATGTCCTTCGCCTTGGGCCATGTCCTTCGCAGAGGTCAGGAATCCCGGGGATCGCTTCTTCGCACCCCTCCCACCCGGCCTTCCTTCCGCTCTCGCCGAATGGATGGGTCCTGGCCGAAGGGGTGTCCTCCGAAGCCCTGACGCATGACGGCGACGGCCCGCGCCCAGTCCTGGCGATGATCCCGGGAAGCGAAGAGGAGCGTGACGGCCTGGGACATCACCGGTATGGCGGCCTCCATCTCCAGGGCGTCGGCGATGAGCCAGTTCACCTCTCCGGTGTCCTCCACGAAAGGAGGCACCTCGTCCAGGCTGCCGTGTCTTCGGTACCCTTCCTCCATGAGCTCCACCAGCCAGGAGCGGATGACGGAACCGTTCGCCCAGCAACGGAGCACATCGGCCACCGGGAGCTTCTCCGGAAAGCGCTCCAGGAGGTCCACGCCTTCTCCTATGGCCTGGAGCATCCCGAATTCGATTCCGTTGTGCACCATCTTCACGAAGTGGCCCGAGCCGGGGGGACCGGCGTGGACGTAGCCCCCTTCCACCGCCAGCGCCTTCAGAATCGGCTCGATCTCCCCTATGGGACCGCTCTCTCCCCCTGACATGAAGCAGGCTCCCTGCCGGGCTCCGTCCACACCCCCGCTGGTGCCCACGTCGCAGAAATGGATTCCCATGCCGCGGAGCCGCTCGTGCCGTCGGACGGAGTCGCCCCAGTAGGAATTGCCCCCATCCACGATGATGTCCCCCTCCTCCAGCACCGTTTCCAACGCTTCAAGGACGGTGTCCACCGTTGGGCCGGCCGGGACATACACGAAGATGATACGGGGCGGATCCAGCTCCTTCCGGAATCCCGCCGGCTCCGTCACCCCGGTAAGGCCCCGGTCCAGCAGGTCCTTCGGGACCTGGTCCGCATCGTAGCCCACGACCCCCATTCCCTTTTCCAACGCCTGGAGGGCCAATCCGCCTCCCATTCTTCCGAGGCCAACGACACCAAAGCTCTTCTCCGTCATTCCCATGAGCGTCCCCTCTCCTGTAGACTTCGCCGGTGGCCATGCCCAGAGTCTTGCCTCGATGCCGTCTGCGGGCCGGGCCAGCGGATGGAATCAGCCTCTCCACTGTCTTCGTTTGGTATCCAGGAATCCAAAGGTTCCGGAAGCCGGGATTCCGGGGCTCGGTCCCGCGCAGCCCTCCCAGGAGAGGACGCCTGGCCGAAATGCGGCTCCAGGGGGGGTGGCGGGAAGGGGTCTGGGATACGATTCTTGACTGTGGCGGGGAGGCGAAATACTCCCGCCCTCCTTGAGAAAATGAGAAAGACCGCCCGATCTGCCGGGGTGGCGAAATCGGTAAACGCAGGGGACTTAAAATCCCCCGGGAGCAATCCCTTGCGGGTTCAAGTCCCGCCCCCGGCACTCAGTCATTGCGACCGATTCGGCCTCGTCACCTGTGGGGTGTAGGGGGCCTCAAATGGTCTCTGGGCGGGACTCCGAACCCGCCGGATCGTGGCCCTGCGGGCCCCGATCCGTAATTGCGGGTGCAGCTCCGGGGCTCGGGCAGCAGGCCTCGCCTCCTCGCTGGTCTCGGGGCTTCGCCCCTCGGCTCAAGCGATGGCGCGGTACCAGTATGTTTACGGGGTGAAACCGGTGGGACCCCACCGACGTTTGGCCGACTCGCTCCTGGGCGGCCTCCGGTCCCGGTGCCCAGGCTGTGGAGGGGCTGGGCTGGTATGGCCTGCGGGCGAAGAGAGCTTCGAGGTCTGCTGTACGTGCGAGGGAACCGGGGGATTCTGGACGTGCTCTTTCGAACAGCAGGAGGAAGTTTACCATCGCGTGCTTGCGCATTATCCCACTGCAGCAGCGCCTCGACCCATCAGGTTCCTCTCAGCACCGCTCGTCCAAGATCTCCAAACCGGTAAGATGGAGAATCCAGACGAGGGCGAGCCTGGGGCACCAGTTCGGTGATTCAAGGTCGAGTTATTTCGAAGCTGTCCCTGGGCCGGGTCCGGAGCCGGGGTGACGAGACTCGAATCGCATGGCGACTCCGCAACTCCGATACGAGGCCCCATACCGCAATCCTGATCCATTCCCCATCGCTGTCCGCTTTCAACGAGTGCCCAAGAACCCAGTAATCTCGGGCCCGATGAGGTTTTCTCTTCCCACAAGGGTGAGCTGGCCCTTCTCGAGCCGGCGGGGAAGGAGGCCGCGGCCATCGCGGGCATCTCCGACGATCTCCTCGTCCCCGGGA
>CAZSDD010000185.1:0-5027 GCA_964605505.1 uncultured Gemmatimonadaceae bacterium
GATATCATCATGTTGGAAGAGCATGATGCGGGGTCTCCTGGCCCGTGGCTGGGCGGGATCCGCCCAGCCCAGCTTCTGCCCATCGTGGTGACGCCTATCCGGCAGGTTGGAGACAGGACCCGCTTGCGGACAATCAGACGAGGACGCGACATTGGGTCATCGCTCCATTCTCGCTCCGTTAACCCACGCAGCGGGTTCCTGTCGGAGATCTTCCATGTCGAAAAGCCATGAGAGCGGCCCCCAGCGCCCGGTCAAGGGGTTCCGGCCCGGAAAGGAGCCGCCGCAGATCCGGAAACAGCGGGCCAAGCAGAAATTCGGGGATGTCAGCAGAAGCCAGGAGCGTCTCATCGAGATGCTCGCCGAGCGCAGCCCGGAGGAAGCCAGGAGACTCCTCCGGCGCTGGCGGGTGGGACTCCTGGCCGCTGGAATCGTCCTGGTTCTTGTGGGAGGCCTGCTCCTCACCTGGTCTCTGCCCGCGGGCATCGTGGTGGAGATCCTGGCCCTCGTCGCCCTGGGGCTCTGGTGGCGAATGCAGCGGCAGCGTGAGGGTTTCGAGTCCATGGTGAAGGCGGTGAGCGGCCCGGGTGGAGGAAGATCCGGGAAGAAGGGACGCGGAAAGAAGTAGTCCCGTAGATGCTCCCCGAGGCCCTTTGTCCGGCACCGAACCCATCACCGCCAGGACCCGCATTCAGAGGGGGAGTTGCCGGACTCCAGTCTCGAGATCCAGGAGCCACCGCTTACGTTGGAGCGTGCCCCCGTACCCTCCCAGGCCTCCATCGGCCTGGATGACCCGGTGGCACGGAACGACGATGGCCACGCAGTTCTGCCCGTTGGCCCGCCCCACCGCCCGGCTCCCTCCGGGCTTCCCCAGCCGAGAGGCAAGCTCCCCGTAGCTCGCCGTGGCACCGTAGGGGATCTCCATGAGAGCCGACCATACCCCTTTCTGCCAGGCCGTTCCCGCCAGGTCCAGGGGTAGATCGAACTCCCGGCGGGCTCCCGCGAAGTACTCACCCAGCTGTCTTTCGAGTGCATCCAGATGGGTGGTCTGGGGAGGCCCGTCTCTGGTGGCCTCACGGTCTCGCAGCCCGAGGACCCTCATCCCCGGGCCGTGCCTCTTCCCCAGCCGGGCGATGATGTCCTCCTCACCGCCCCGGTCGGAGAACTCACAAAGGCAGATCCCGGCTTCTGATGCACCCCCCAGGATGGAGCCCAGGGGGGTTTCGATGGCGCGAAGAGAGATGGGCAAGGTCCGGACCCGAGCTACCGCAGCCGGGCCGTGCCCACGGGAAATGACCTCTTTCACTCTTCCGGCGGCCATGTGCCCAGAATTCTTCGGAGGGCCACGACCTGGCCCAGATGGTAGGCGTTGTGGTCCGCCACCAGCAGGGCCTCCCTGAACAGATTCTGCCCCTCCCCCCACGGAAAGGGGGAGAAGAGGTCCATCTCCGGGTCGCTCACCAGCTCCGCCATCCGTTCCAGATCCGATGAGAGCTTCATGAGGCTTTCATCCCATGCGTCCGGGGAAGGAGGTGCAGGATCCGGGGGCCAGTACCCGCCGGGCCAGTCGGGACTTTCATGTTCGGGATCTCGGCTGAACTCCAGAATGTCCCACTGGGCAATGCGAATATGCTCCAGAAGCTCCCAGAGAGAATAGGGCAGGGAGTCAGGGCGCGTTCCCCGGGCGTTCTCTGGAACCTTCCGGAAGACATGGTTCAGGTCCTGATGGGCGCCGCCCCCCCGCAGCAGGTGAACGACCTGCTCTCGGAGTTTCGCTTCTTCGTTCATCCACGTCGGTCCTTTCCGGCCACCGGAGCTCTTGTGTCGGATATTAACATAAAGTAACCTTTTCCAGGCACAAGTCACTTTTTAGTGGTACGGTTGTTGCACAGACAGACACAACGAGTGCAACCTGCCCAACCTGGGAGATTGGAGACGATGGAAAGGAATCAATCGGATGTGGGGGGACGCCTCCTGATGCTTCGCCAGGAGCGGGGCCTGTCCCTCAGAGCCCTGGCCCGGGAATGCGGTCTCTCGGTGAACGCCATCAGCCGCATCGAGCGGGGCGAGACCTCGCCTACTGTAACCTCCCTCCAGCGCCTGGCCCAGGCCCTGGATGTGGGGATGATGGAGTTCTTCCGGGCCGCCCCGGAGCGGGCGACCATCCTGGTCCGGGAACACGAACGGCTCCGGACTCGTGGCGAGGGGGTCATCATCGAAAGCCTCGGGACGGGACTCCATGCCCAGCGACTGGGACCCTTCCTCATGACCCTCATGCCCGGCGCTTCCGGGGCCGAAGAGCCCATCAGCCACGGCGGGGAGGAGTTCGTCTACTGCCTGGAGGGGGAGGTGGACTATCTGATCCAGGACGACTGGCAACGCCTGAAGGCCGGAGACAGCCTTCTCTTCCATGCCTCCCAGGAACACCTCTGCAGGAATACGAGTCTCGAAAAGACCCGTCTCCTCCTCGTCATCCAGGCTCCGGAGGAAGAGATCGGCACCACTCAGCAACGACACCTCATGACCGAGGTGGGAAGCCATAGAGAGGATTGAACCCTATCATGACCAGCGAAACGACACGGCTCATCGCCATCCCCGGAACAGCCCCCTCACTGGACGCCCCCATGGAGTCCAAGTTCGGTCGGGCTGCACTCATTCTTCTGGTGAATCCCGAGACCCTCGAGTTCGAAACCCTGGAGAACCCCGCTCGGGAGGCGTCAGGAGGAGCCGGAATCGAAGCGGCAGAGCTCCTCTCCCGAAGCGGGGCCCGGGGGCTCATCGCCGAAAAGCTGGGCCCCAAGGCAGAAGCAGCCCTCTCCGCCGCCGGAATCACCTTCTACGAGTGCATGGCCACAGGCACGGTCCGGGATGCCATGGAGCGGTTCAAGGCCGGAGAGCTTGCCGGACCTTCGAAGGGAGGACCCGCTCCGGGCCAGAGAGAGGGCCCGGAGGGCGACGTCCAGGCGGAACCGGAAGGCGCTCCGGAGGGAGGACGGGGCCCCGGGAAGGGGAGAGGCCAGGGTGGAGGCGGTGGGCGAGGCCTTGGAGGCGGCGGCAGGGGGATGCGACAGGGTCGGGGAATGGGTCCCGGAGACCGGGGCACGGGGCGCGGTGGCGGCCGAGGGGGAGGTGGGGGCAGGGGAAGAGGCTGGGACGGCGGAGGCAGTGGAGGTGGACAGGGCAGGGGGAAGGGATGAAGATCGCCATCGCTAGCGGAAAGGGGGGCACCGGTAAGACCACGCTGGCCGTGAGCCTCGCCCTGGCTCTGGCGGAGGATCATCCTTCAGGAAACGGGGGCCCGGGAGCCCCTCTCCTCCTGGACTGCGACGTGGAGGCTCCCGACGCCCACCTCTTCCTCCGTCCGGACTGGGAGGAGGAAAGGGCCGTTGAGCTTCTGGTTCCCTCCATCGACCGGAACCGCTGCACCCTCTGCGGAGAGTGCACCAAGGTCTGCCAGTTCAATGCCCTGGCCCTCCTTGGGGAGCAGGTCATGGTGTTTCCCGAGCTCTGCCACGGCTGCGGGAGCTGCACTCTCATCTGTCCCGAAGGGGCCATTCGTGAAGTGCCCCGGGGGCTGGGTCGGATTCAGCGGGGAAAGGCCGGGGAGATCCCGTTTCTCCATGGTCTCCTGAATGTGGGCGAGGCCATGGCCGTCCCCGTCATCCACGCCCTGAAGGAGGCCGGGTCTACGGATGCGGGAACAATCACCCTCCTGGACGCCCCTCCCGGGACGTCCTGCCCCATGGTGGAAACGGTAAAGGGAGCCGACTTCGTTCTCCTGGTCACCGAGCCCACGCCCTCGGGCCTTCATGACCTGGAGCTGGCGGTGGAGGCAGTCCGGGAGCTGGGGATCCCCCAGGGCATCATCATCAACCGGGTGGGGGTGGGGGATGATCGGGTTGACGAGTTCTGCCGCCGGGAGGGGCTGCCGGTCCTCCTCAAGATCCCCTTCCAGCGGAAGATTGCGGAGGGAATGGCCCGGGGGAAAACCCTCCTCAGTCTCCGGCCCCAACTCAGGGAGGAGCTGAAGGAGATGATCGATGACATCCGAAGCCGGATTCAGGCCGGGGAAACCGGCGGACCCCGGCGGCAGCCCACGGAAAGTCGCCTGGCGGAAGGAGGGGAAGTGGCATGAAGCAGCTGGTGATTCTCAGCGGGAAGGGCGGCACCGGGAAAACGGCGGTGGTAGCCTCTCTGGCGCACCTGGCCCGGGAAGACGAAACCATGCCGGAGATCATCCTGGCCGACGCCGACGTGGACGCATCGAACCTGGAGCTCCTGGTGGGAAGCCGACGGTTGGAGAAGGGAGAGTTCTGGAGCGGAAGCATCGCCGAAATCGAGCCCGAAAAGTGCGTGGGGTGCGGGATCTGCTACGACGTTTGCCGCTTCCAGGCCATTCAGCCCCTGCCTGAAGAGGGCCTTTTCAGAGTGGATCCCCTCTCCTGCGAGGGGTGCGCCGCCTGCTTCTATCAGTGCCCTGATGGGGCCATCCGGCAGGTGCCCCAGATGGTCGGTCACTGGTTCCGTTCCACCTCCCGGTACGGGCCCCTCTTCCACGCCCGCCTGGGACCCGGGCAGGAGAACTCCGGGAAGCTGGTGACCCTGGTGAAGGAGAAGGCTCGAGACGCAGCCAGATCGGCCGGCTCCCCCCTGGTCCTGGTGGACGGGCCTCCGGGCATCGGCTGCCCCGCCATTGCCGCAGCCACGGACTCGGACCTGGCACTCATCGTCACCGAGCCCACGGTATCGGGAATCCACGACCTGGAGCGAATCCTGGGGATGACCCGCCACTTCCGTCTCCGGACCCTGGTGACGGTGAACAAAGGAGATCTGAATCCTGAAGGCAGAGAGGCGATCCAGGAGCGCTGCCAGAAGCTGGAGATCCCCCTCCTTCCCTGGATCCCGTTTCAGGAGAGTGTGACCCGGGCCCTCATGGAGGGCCTGCCCGTCACGGAACACGAGCCCGACTCCCGGGCGAGTCGTGCCCTGGGGGAAATCTGGGAAGCGCTCAAGAGCGCCCTGAGGATCGG
>CAZSDD010000186.1:0-5024 GCA_964605505.1 uncultured Gemmatimonadaceae bacterium
CGAGAAGCTTCGATCCGAGATCCCGGGCCTTGGCGGCTGAGGGCTCGGGAGGCTACCATCCCCTCCAGACACTTCCAGGGGAGAACACCCATGCCTCGAATTCTACGAATTCTGCTTGGACTGAGCGCACTGCCGTTCATCGCCTCGACCGCCGCTGCACAGATCCCGACCGAGGAGTACGCGGCTCGGCGAGACTCGCTGGCGGCCCGGATGGGGCCCGGCGTCCTCATCGCTTTCGGGGCGCCAGGTCCCGTGACGTACGAGTTTCAGCTTCGGCAGCTTCCGGCCTTCAACTACCTCACCGGCTTCCAGGAGCCCAACGCGGCCATGATCCTGATCCACGAGGACGGGGAGGTCCGCCACACCCTGTTCACGGAGCGCCCCACCGTTCGAACCCAACTCTACGACGGATTCCGTGAGGACCCTGAGACCCTGGCCCGGCGCACGGGAGGCATGGTCCGGTCGCTGGAAGATCTAACGGGGTACGTGGATTCCCTGGCGGCCACGGGATTGCCTTTCTTCGAGCTCCGGGACTTTGCTTCAGGAGATAACGCCTCAGCCGACTCCCTGACCCGGGGCCGGGTGTTCGTCGAGAGCCTCCAGGCCCGCCACCCGAACCTGGAGGTCGCCGATCTCCATCGAGACATTCGGGAGCTCAGGGCGAAGAAGAGCCCGGCCGAAGTTGCCCTGATACGAGAGGCCATAGCCATCACCGACGAGGCCCACCGGGCCGCCCTGGGCGTCATCCAGCCTGGCGCGTGGGAATACCAGGTGGAGGCGGCCATCGAGCACGCCTTCCGGAACCGGGGCGCTGATGGGCCGGCCTATTCCAGCATCGTAGGCTCGGGAATCAACTCCACGACCCTCCACTACGTGGCCAATGACCGGCAGATGGAGGCCGGCGATCTGGTGCTCATGGACATCGGGGCACAGGTGGCAGGCTACGCCGCCGACATCACCCGGACGGCACCCGTCAGCGGGACCTTCACACCGGATCAACGGGCCATTTACGAGTTGGTTCTGGCGGCGGAGAAGGCTGCTGAGGCCCAGATTCGGCCCGGAGCTTCTCCAGAACGGTCCCTGGCTGCGGCCACGCAAGTGCGGCTCCAGGGAATGGCGGATCTGGGACTGATCCAGTCCCCCGACGCCACGTACGATCCGCCCTGGCCGGTGGACTGCGAAGCCCGACCCGACCAGTGTCTCCAGGGGATGCTCTTCATGATTCACGGCATCTCTCACGGGATCGGCCTGGAGGTCCACGATCCGTCCCAGTTCTCCATCCACGGGGAGTACGCTCCAGGAGACGTCTTCACCATCGAACCGGGGATCTACATCAACTTCCACGTCCTGGAAATGCTCCCGGACACGCCGAGAAACCGGGAGTTTGTGGCTGCGGTAGGGGGCACGGTCCGTCGCTACCACGAGATCGGTGTTCGTATCGAGGACGACTACCTGGTCACCGAGAACGGTGTGGAGCGCCTCAGCGCCGCTCCCAGGGAGGCAGCGGAGATTGAGGCGGTCATGGACAGGCAGCGTTGAGCGGTCCAGGTCAACGAGTTCCACATCGGACCGTGCCATCCCCCTCCGGCCTCATTCAGGACACCGCCGCCGTGGCTTGACCCGGTGGGATGAGGCGTCAGTCCAGAGGCGTCAGTCCAGAGGCGTCAGTCCATGGTCAGGACGGCATAGCCCAGAGTGTTGTAATCCGTCATCTCATGAAGGACCCCGCTGACGCCTTCCAGGGCCACTTCACTGGTGACCAGCGCCGAGGGCTTCAGCTTCCCGGACTCGACCATGCGCAGCATCTCCGGGTAGCAGCGGGCCTGCATGCCATTGGAGCCGATGATGGTCAGTTCACGCATGGTGATGAGATCGGCGGGCACCGGAAGGATCCCTTTCTCCTCCTTGCCGCTCATTCCCAGGCGAGCCAGACGTCCCCGGGCCCTGAGGGAGAGGATGGACGGCATCCACGTGGCCGCGGTGCCCAGACATTCGATGGAAGCATGTACGCCACCCTCGGTGAGCTCCTGGATCTCTTTGGGGGTATCGTCAGAGGCGGTGACGACATGAACGGCGCCCAACTCCCTGGCCTTATCCAGCTTGTCCTGGCTCCGCGACACTCCGATGACGTTCGCCCCCAGGGCGCTGGCAATCTCCACGGCGGCCAGTCCCACTCCGCCACACCCGAAGACCGCGACCCATTCCCCGGCCTGGACCCCTGCCTGGGCCGTCACGCCGTGAAACGCGGTCATATACCGGCATCCCAGACTCGCTCCCTCCACGAACGAGATGCTTTCGGGCAGCTTCACGAGGTTCACGTCCCCGTGGGCCACCGGAGAGTATTCGCCGAATCCTCCGGCGCCCATGAACATGGACATGCCCAGGTTCTCGCAAATGTTCTGGTGGCCGCCGGCGCAGGTCGGACAGCTCCCGCAGGCCTGGCCAAAGGGAAAGACGACCCGATCCCCTCGGGAGAATCGTTTCACGTTGGCGCCCACTTCCTCGACAACGCCGGCAGACTCGTGCCCGAGAACGATGGGGAGGGGGGGAGAGAACCCCAACCAGTCCCAATCCCCCTGCCAGATGTGCCAGTCTGAGCGGCAGATCCCGTTGGCCTTGATCTTGACGATGACACCGTCGGGGCCGATCTCCGGATCGGGCCAGTCGTTTCGTACAACGAGGGGTTCTTTGAAGGCTTCGACGACGGCTGCGCGCATGGGTACCCTCCAGGGGGGTGACGGTAGAACAGGACTGATCGGGAAAATGTTTCTGAAAGAAAAGACTTCAAAGTATCGCCCTTCGAAGGCTGACCTACAAGGGAGGTTCCTGCATTCGTTACCTCACCGGCCCAGGCGTCAGGAACCACATCGAACGGAGTCTGGTTGAGCCCTTTTCTCTTCATCATAAGCCGCTTATGATATAATCATGGCGAAAATCAACGAATACCTGGCGGAGATCGGCCGCCGGGGCGGCCAAAAGAGCCGCCGGCACCTGGATTCCGCCACTGCCCGGGACATGGTCCGGGTGCGGGAGGCTCGGCGGGCCTTCCGGCGCTACCGGGTGCACTGCTTCTGGTCCAGTCCGCCGGATCTGGAGATCCGTTTGGAGGACATCCCCTGGGTTGCTGAGCAACTCATGCGGTACGGTGACCGCCAGGCCTGGCGCATCGGAGCCCGACTATGCCGCTGACGGTCTTTCAACGGAAGCTCCTGGCGGAGTTGGCCACCTCCGAAGGTGCCCGGGAGCGCTACCTGGCCGGAGGGGCTGCCCTCCACTTCTCCCCGAACTCAGTTCGGTTCAGCGACGACCTGGATTTCTTCCACGATACCGTCGCCCGGGTGGGCCGGGCCTTTGACGCGGATCGTGCGACCCTGGAGGCTGCGGGATACGAGATCGAGGTGGGTCTGAGCATCCCGGGTTTTATCCGAGCCGTCGTGAGCCGAAGGGGGGAGGCCACCCGGGTGGACTGGGCCCGTGACTCCGCCTGGCGGTTCATGCCCCTGGCGCGGGATGCCCTGGGCGGCTTCATACTTCACCCCGTGGATCTCGCTGTGAACAAGATCCTGGTGCTGGCAGGCCGGGATGAGGCCCGGGACTTCGTGGACACCCTGTTCGTCCACCGCCGGGTCCTCCCCTTGGCCGGACTCTGCTGGGCCGCAGCCGGTAAGGACCCTGGGTTCACACCTCTGTCCCTTCTGGAGCTCCTGAAGCGACGCGGGCGCCCCCGGGAGGAGGAGATCCGGCGTTTGAACCTGGCTGAAGCCTTCGACCTTCAGGCTGCCAGGGGGGAATGGATGGAGGCCCTGGCCTCTGCCGAGGCCTTCGCCCGGGAGCGACCCCCCGAGGAGCTGGGCAGTCTGTACTATTCGCCGGCCACGAACCGATTCGCGTTGCCGGAACCGAACACCTCCCTCGATGCCCAGGGTCTGGTGCTCCACTTCGGCGCACCCGGGGGGGTGGTCCCCCAGGTTGTGGGGAATGGGGTGGGGGAGGGAGAAGAATAGGCGATCCAGGACCCTATGCCTGGCCCGGATCCCACCCGTTCACCGCGTTCCCGCGGCTTCCGCCAACCGCTGGTCTGCCGTCAGGAGCTCCAGGCCTGCTATCCGGCGACGAGCCAGGAGGTAGGTGGCCAGATGGAGGGCATCCAGGGTTCGTAAAGGACGGGCGGGGGTCACCTCCAGGGCGGTCTTACAGACCTCGGCAGTCAGTTCCCAGATCTGACAGCGATCCCAGAGGTCATCCAGCTCCCGGGCGGCATCGGCCAACTCTTCCTCCGAGGCCTCCCCGGTAGAACGAATGCGATGGAAAACCCGGCCGGCCTCCACGAGACTGAGGCGGGAGGTGACGAGAGTCCCGGCCTCCTGGATGGCTCGTTCCATTTCCGGCGTCGTTCCTGATTCCAGGACTGCTCGAAGAACGGCAGAGGTGTCAAGATAGAGGGCGGAAGCCATGGATCAGGGGGAAGTCGTCCTTTCGGAGAAACAGGGTGCACGAAGTCGGGTCATTCCGCATTCCGATCCGACCGGAGCTCATCCAGGAGGGCCCTGGCCGTCCCGGGCTCCAGCCCGATTCCCCGAGCCTTCCAACGCCAACTCCCCTTTGGCCGCCGTGCCCGAGTGATGTCTCCGGCATCCGCCAGAGCCTGAAGAGCGTCTTCCCATTCCAGGACGGGGTGCGGCTCACGGGGGGGACGCAGCTCGGCCACCACCTCATCCCGATGGGTGACCAGAACCACTTCTCCGGCCTGTACCGCCCGCAGGTACTCCGAAAGTTTGGCTTTCAATTCCTTCACGCCGACGGCTTTCATGCCCTGAAAGTAGTCACCGGTAGTCACTTCATCAATGAAAATCACCTGAACCTCCGAGGACAGGAAGGGGATACGGACAATCGAAGACCAACTCCAGCGCTGGCGGCACCGGGAAGGAGAAGACCCTCACGGACCCTGGTTTGGGCTGGTGTGGGAAGGTAGAGGGGATGGTGGGGCGTGCCGATGGCCTCCCGGGCCGAGGCCGACGTCACCC
>CAZSDD010000187.1:0-5009 GCA_964605505.1 uncultured Gemmatimonadaceae bacterium
GCCAAGAAACTCGACATGATGAACACCCAACAATGGATGGACTACATGGCCGCCGCCATGAGGGGCGATGGCTACTCGGAACAGGACATCCAGGACGAGTTCGACTGGCTGGGGGTTGATCCGACTGTGAACACCGACTGGCAGGACGAAGTCCTTCGCTCAGCCCCCATCAGCAATTCCTCCCTGTCCGTGAGCGGGGGGTCGAGCCGCTTCCAGTACATGGCGTCCGGATCCTACTTCGATCAGCCGGGGATCATCCTCGGGTCCGGCTACGACCGGGCCTCGGGTCGGTTGAACCTGGACCTCCAGGCCACACGGAATATCGATGTGGCCGTCTCCATGTCTCTTTCCCAGGAAGTCAACCTCCGATCCGAGGCGGACAACTCCATCTATGGCACCACGGGGAACGCCATTGCCAACGAGCCCTGGGTAGCGGTTTACAACCAGGACGGCAGCTACTCCGACGGAGCCTCGTACTCCAACCCGGTAGCCATCGGAAAGGAAAACAGGGTCGAGGCCAGAACCCTTCGGGGCTTCGGTAATGTCGCCACGGATGCCCAGCTCCTTTCCTGGCTCAAAGCCACGGCTCGCGTCGGGTTTGACTATCTTTCCCTCCGGGAATACGAATACCAGTCTCCCCTGGTGCCTCTGCACTACGCCGCCAGCCAGGGCGGAGTTGCCCAGATCGGAAACTCCCTGGGCCGCAGAGAGTTGGCTGAAGGCTACCTGACAGCCTCGAAGTTCTTCGGTGCTCACGAAATCGGACTGACCTCCGGAGGGAGCCGGGAAACCACCGCTCGAGAGAACAGCTTCGCCCGGGGCGAGGGGTTCACCAGTCCCGAGCTACACTGGCCCACCAACGCCGCCAGGCCCGTCGATGTTGACGGGACAACCTGGGAACACAATCTCATTTCAGCCTTCACCCGGCTGAACTACACCTACGACAATCGTTACATCTTGAACGGAAGCATCCGGTCCGACGGCTCGTCCCGCTTCGGACAGGACAACAAGTGGGGCACCTTCACGGCACTGTCGGCAGCCTGGCAGGTGACCAACGAGTCCTTCATGGACCGTATCGACTTCCTGACGGACTTGAAGCTCCGGGCCAGCTATGGGGAGACGGGCAATGAGGCAATCGGGGATTTCCAGTTCCTGGGCCTCTACGGAACCTCCAACTACGGGGACACTCCCGGCACCGCACCCACCAACCTCCCCAATCCGGGTCTGAAGTGGGAAACGACCACAGAGTGGAACGTCGGGTTCGACGCTTCCATCCTGTCGGACCGCGTGGGCCTTAGCTTCGATCGGTACAAGAAGGAGACGGATGACCTCCTGTTGAGCAGACCGGTCACCTCCACCAGTGGATTCACCTCGGTGCTGGCCAACGTCGGCGCCATGGAAAACCGGGGCTATGAACTGACCCTGAGGACCGTCAACTTTCCGGGCCGCGGACAGGGTAGCCTCGAATGGACCACTGATTTCACCCTCACCCACAACACGAATGAAGTCACCAAGCTCTACTCCCCCGTGCCGGGCGAACCGGGGGAGGCCTTCATGGGCAGTTGGTACGGCCGCGTCGAAGAAGGGCATCCCATCGGTGAGTTCTATACCTATCACTACGAGGGAGTCGACCCTGCCACGGGCGACGCCCTCTTCACAGATCTGGACGAGGACGGAAACAGGATCGGTTCCACCACTGGCCCGAGCTCGGAAGACCGGATGTACGTCGGGAGTCCCCACCCGGACTATTACGGAGGCATGCGCAACACGCTCAGGTGGGCCGGCTTCGATCTCACGGGGTTCCTCCAGTACAGTCAGGGGAACAAGATCTTCAACGGCATGCGGGAGTATTCCGATGCCGGCGGCTATTTCTACGACAACAAGTTCGTCGATGTCGGGGAAGATTACTGGACCCCGGACAACCCGAACGCCAGCAAGCCCAGGCCGAGCTACTGGGGGTCCTCCGGAGCCAGGGAGGAATCCGACCGCTGGCTGGAAGACGCGTCCTACATCCGCCTGCAGGAGCTGACTCTGGGATACACTCTGCCCAGCAGCCTCGCCTCCCGGCTGAAGATGCAACAGGCCCGCGTCTACCTGGCCGGAAGATACCTGCATACCTGGACGGATTATTCGGGTTATTCCCCGGATATGAATACGGGTGGATCAGATGCCGCGGCGGCTTCCCTGTCCATCGACTTCTACGGCTACCCCTTCGCCCGTTCGATCTCAATTGGCTTCCAGGGAACCTGGTAGGAAGCGGAAAGGACAATACCATGAAGAAGCTACGATTGGTGCCCGCTCTCCTGACGGTGGTGGCCCTGGGCGCCTGCGAGACAGACAGCTTGCTGAACCCTCTTCCCGTCGACGAGATCTCCGACGAGATCGCGATTGTCGACATCAACAGCGCCCAGGCGGCTCTGAACGGGGCGTACAGCATCCTTCAGAACCTCTACGGTTTTGAATGGGTGATGTGGACGGATCTCCTTACAGACGATGTGGAGCACACCGGGACATTTGGGAGCTTTGCCGACGGTGACCTCCACAACTTCCGGCCAAATATGGGTGTGATCGACGGTGTATGGACGGACCACTACACCGGCATCGACCGGGTGAACCGTATCATCCAGAAGGTCTCTGCCATTGAAGGGATGGACCAGGCGGAGGCCAATCAGATCCTGGGGGAGGCGCACGCCATCAGGGGGCTTCTCTACTTCAACCTGGTGCGGGCCTGGGGCGGTGTACCCCTGGTCCTGGCCCCACCGCCCACCCTGGAGGAAGCCGGTAAGGTAAGCCGCGCGACCGCGGAAGAAGTCTGGACCCAGGTTGAATCGGACCTTGGCCAGGCCGCATCGCTTCTGGCCGGATCGAGCAACGACGTCCACACCTTCTTCACTCCGGGAGCCGTCACGGCGGTGGAGGCGAAGGTGGCGCTCTACCAGGGAGACTGGGCCACCGCCGCGTCCAAGGCCCAACAGCTCGTAGCCAGCGGGGAGTATGCCCTGGTCACGAACCTGAGGGATGCCTTCACCGCAAACGGCGATCCCAGCCCGGAGGACATCCTCCGCATCGCCTTCACCGCCACCGAGTGGTCCTCTCAGGGCTGGTGGTACCGGTATGACGGGCGGTTGGAGATCGGCGCCACCTGGGAGATCTACGAGCTGTACGAGCCCGGGGATCTCCGGTTCGAGCTGAACTTCGATGGAACCCGGAACGATGGGATCCAGGTGGTCAAATGGCCGACCCCCATCGGCGCAGAGGACATCCACGTGGTCCGCTACGCCGACATTCTGCTGGTTCTGGCCGAGGCATTGGCTGAGCAGAACGACCTGCCGAACGCAGTCTCGTACCTGAACCGGAGCCGGGCCCGGGCCGGGGTCTCGGAGTATGTGTTCGAGACGGATCTCAACACCCGACAGGAGGTCCTGGACGCCATCTACCTGGAACGCCGGTTGGAGCTGGCCTTCGAGGGTGAACGCTGGCACGACCTGGTTCGAACCGGCCGAGCCATGGACGTACTCGGAACCATGGGGCGATTCGAAGCCCACGAGGTCCTCTGGCCCATTCCCGTCGGGGAGATGGACACTGCACCCAACCTGGTACAAAACCCGGGTTACTGACCACCCGGCAAGAACAGCAGAGCCGAGGTCCCGTTCCGCCCTGGCGGGACGGGGCCTCGTTCCGTGGTGTCCTTGTGGTATCTTTCCGGTTTCTGATGCCCGGGCCGGTTTCGGCCGGTAGATGCTCATGGTGGAACGGGTCTGGATGCATCCTGAGACCACCTTCGCCCATCGTCCACAAGGAAGATCGAGATGAGAATCGTCATTGTCGGGGCTACCGGCACCGTTGGACGGACAGCGGTGGACGCCCTCTCCCCTCGCCATGAGATCATCGGCGTCGGCAGAAAGAGCGGCGACGTACGGATGGACATAGAAGACGTCGACAGCATCCGGGCCATGTATCGACAGGTGGGCAGAGTGGATGCCGTGGTGAGCGCTGTGGGCCACGTCCACTTTGGTCCGGTGGATCAGACGACCGGCGGCCAGTTCATGGAGGGCATCCTGGGAAAGGTCCTCCCCCAGGTGAATCTCGTTCTGGAGGGCTTCGATTTTGTGAACGATGGCGGTTCTTTCACCGTCACCAGTGGCGTGACCAACCGGGATCCCATCCGCGGTGGGTCCTGTGCCGCCGCCGCAAACGGCGCCCTGGATGGCTTTGTCCGGGGGGCAGCGGTGGATATGCCCCGGGGCATTCGCATCAACGCCGTCAGTCCGGAGGTCCTCGAGGCCTGCCGGGAGCAGTACGACGGCTTCTTCCCGGGTCACGTCCATGTGTCGAACGAAGCGGTTGGCCTGGCCTTTACGAAGGCGGTGGAAGGCTGCCTGAGCGGTCAGGTACTCATCGTGGATTAGCAGGTCAGTCGTTCAGTCCCCTGCCGGACTTTTGGAGTCAGGGTTTCGCCGACCTTCGAGGACCGCAGGTGGCCCGTCGCATGGTCTGCTTCCTCCTGGCGATGCTCCCCCACGCCGTCTTCCCTGCCAGCCGGGCCACGGTCAAACTCGGGAGTCAAAGACCTCCGCAAGCCGCCAGACTCCTTCCCGGATATCCGCTTCGTCATAATGGGCGAAGGAGAGGCGGAGGTAGTTGGTCAACCTGCCCCCGCTGGAGAAGAGAGAACCGGGCTGGAACCCCGTTTGACCCTCCCTTGCCGGGTCCAGAAGGGCACCTGTATCGATGCTTTCGTCGAAACGCATCCAGAAGAAGTAGCCGCCGCCGGGTCGGTGCCATGTGGCCAGGTCATTGAAATGGAACTGGAGTGCGTGGTCCATGGCATCCACCCGTCCGCCCAGCGCTCGCCTGAGCATCCGGAGGTGCTCACCCTGCAGCCCCAGGTCAATGGCGTGACGAACCACATGAGAGGCCTGATGGTTGATGCTGCCGCCACTGTTGACGAGGCCGCTGGCCAGGAGACGATCCCGGAGCCCGGTCCCGGTCTGGATCCACCCCAGCCG
>CAZSDD010000188.1:0-3453 GCA_964605505.1 uncultured Gemmatimonadaceae bacterium
AGTTCCTTCAGCAGGAGGCGATCCCCTTTGTCGAGGAGCACTACCGGGTCTCCGCGACCGAACGTTCCCTTGCGGGCTATTCACTCTCCGGTCTCTTCGTGCTCTACGCCTTCTTCAAGGTCCCGGCAACGTTCAGGACCTATCTCGCCGGCGACCCCTCCATGCGGGATATCCTCTTTCAGCTCGAGGCCGACCGGAAAGCTCTCGATTCGGGACCCGAAGCTCGGATCCTCATCGTGACCCCGGAAGGCCGGGGGGCCGTGACGCGCCTGGTGGATCGACTGCGGTCCCGCGGCCATCCAGGCCTGAACGTCCATCATGAGGTGCTGCCCGACGAGGATCACCTCTCGGGAGGTCCGGCCGCCATCAGCCGCATGCTCAGGATCGTACATGGACTCATGCCGATTGGCGAACCCTCAGCGGTCTGTCCAGTAGCTGACCTTCAGCAGGAAGACATGGGTGGCGTTCACCGAGAGGAGGCGGTCGAGGTCGTTCCACAGGCGCAGGGGGCCGGACCGGACGCCGTTCTCACGGGCGTGGCTCCATACCAGGAAAAGGGTGGATCCGGGCCGGTACTCCCAACGGAGCACGGCGTTGGTGTTGATCTCCCTGACATTGAAGTCGGGGTTGCGGAACGTGAAGTCCGACCCGGTGCCGGGACCATCCACCACGTACCGGCCAGTCCCGGAATCGAGGCGCAACTCTTCGGGCCGCAGGAGGGCGAAGCGGTCCCGGAAGGTTTTCCCCCTGGGATCCACCACGGTGCGGAAGTCCCGGTACAGACCGGAGGAGAGGAAGGGCTGCCCGTAGAGGTCCAGGGAGAGACCCGGGGAGAAGGCATGGCTGAGGCGGAGGGTGAGGGCCGCCGTCCGCTGCCGGAGGTGGCCCACCACGTACTCGGTTCCGGTCTGGGTGGCGGGGCTCGCCACGTACTGGGCGGGCTGCCGGTTCCGGCTCCACGAAGGGGCGATGGACAGGGTGGTGTGGCTGGAGGGCCTCAGGGACAGGGAGGGCTCGAGCTCCAGGGACCGGCCCGTGGTCCCGTGCTCGTCCGATCCCCTCAGGCTCACGGCTGCGGACCACGGCTTCCGACTGTCGGAGGTGATGGACGCGTCGAAGTCTGTGCGGGCAGGCCGCACCAGGCCGGGCCCGCCCCGTAGCTCCCAGGGCCAAAGGTGCCGGCGCCAGTGATCCACGCTGAAGGTGCCGCGCCAGAAGCTCAGGAGGCGGGCATTGCCTGTGAGATGGAAGGAAGGGCGCAGCAGCGTTCCGCCGAAATCGTACCCCCGCACGACCTGGCCCTGGAGGCGCCAGTCCCGGAAGAGGGGTCCGGGCCTGAACTCCCGGTAGACCGCTGTCAGGCTTCCGAACCAGATGTCGGCGTAGCTCGCGAAACCAGCGTCGTTGAGGTCCACCCCTGGAGAGCGGGCCCCGAAGGTCACGTTCCAGGTCCAGTGGCCCCCACCGATCTTCTGGACGGCGGCCTCTCCGGCCCAGCCGTTCAGGGACGTGAGGGTGGAGTCGGGCTGGAGGTGCTCTGCGTCGGGGCGCTGGAAGAGGTGCGCGCCGCTCCGCTGGAGGCGCCAGATGGCGGCCTCGCTTCCCTGGACGGAGGATCCAAGGATCCAGCCGTTCACCTCGTAGCGATTGCCTCCGAACCGGTGCCATCCGTTGGCGCCCCCGGCGTAGGCGGCTCCGGGCAGGAACTGCACCCCGGAAGCGCTCCCGAGGCTGCGGTTGGTGGCGGTGCCCATCATCCCCAGCCCGCTCCGGCCCTGGCCGAAGTCACGGAGCACCCGAGCCACCAGGTAGTTCGTGCCCGGCTCCACGGTCCGGGAGGAACGGAGGCCCTCCGGGTCCATGATGCGGGCCTCCTCCTCCGCCGTGACGGCGTCCATGAGGCCCACCGACCAACCGCCTCGAGTCTTCCCCGAGATCTTCGCCGCACCCAGGATGCGGGTGGTACCGGGGGCGTCAACGAAGCCCCCAGGGCTGGAAGCCCGTCCCTGGGGCGGTCGTCCGATGCGGCGGGAGTAGAACAGATGACCTTCGGGCAGGATGGGGAACCGGAAGATCTCGGTGCCCTCGGTGAAGAAAGGGCGCCTCTCGGGAAAGAACGTTTCGAAGGTGCTCAGGTTGACCACGGACGGATCCGCCTCCACCTGGCCGAAGTCGGGATTGAGGGTGGCGGTGAGGGTGAGGTCGGAGGTGAGGCCGAGCTTCAGGTCCGCTCCCAGATCCCCCCCCAGGTTGTTCTCTTGCCAGAAGGGGTTGGACGGATCGCCCGGCTCCCGCTCAAGGCGCCCCACCACGTAGGGAAGCACCTCCAGGCGCCGGGGAGATCGGACCGTCTCCATCCCCTCCAACCATCCGAAGAGGGAGACCAGGCCACCGGCGTTGGGGGGGATGGGCGCCCAGTAGGAAACCTCCGAGAGGCGGGCGATCTCCCGGCTGAAGTTGATGCCCCAGTTCCCGGCGCCTCCGGAGAACCGAAGCTGGGAGAGGGGGATCCGGAACTCCGCCGTCCACCCTTCGTCGTCCACGGAGGTGGCCACCTCCCACACCGCGTCCCAGTTGGCATCGGTCTGGGTATCCGCCAGGTGGAGGACGTCGGTCCGGGAGCCCCGGGGGGTGGTGGCGAACTGGAAGGCGGTGCGCCGGTCGTGATAGCTGTCGATCATCACCCGGGCCCAATCGCTGGTCCCGCTCTCCTCGTCCCGCCGGACGAGCTCGGCCCGGATGGCGGCGGGATCGGAATCGTACATTCTCATAGCCACGTAGAGGGCCCGGTCGTCGAAGGCCACGCGGGCCTCCGTCCTCTCGGTGGCAGGCGCCCCGGGGTCGGGCTCGAGTTGGACGAAGTCGGCCGCGAGCTGTGCCGTCTGCCAGATGGGATCGTCCAGGCGCCCGTCGATGACAGGGGGTTGGATCGGTCCGACCACGGAGGTCGCGACAAGCGTGCGAGCGTCCCGGCCATCCGGGTCCAGGGGTTGCTGAGCGCTCGCGGCGGTACACAGCAGGGCGGATCGTGCAGAAAGGACCGTCAGAATCAGGACTCGGCCCGTCATGGAGTGTCCTCCAGAAGGCACGGGAGTGCGAAGTCTATCCGCACCACTTCGGCAGTATGGGGCCGGGAGCCCTCGGGAGTCAACGAAAATCGGCCGATGGGCGGGGGATCGGTGGAAAGGACACGACCTTTTCGCCGCCGCATCCCGTCGAAGACCTGCCAGACCCGCCGGTCTGTCCAAAGGAACCCCGACCGCTACCGTACCTTTTTCCCCGAGAGGGGGGCCCCCGCTCCAGGCAGGTTTATGTCCGGATCAGGCTGGCCGACCTCCGGTTCAACCCCCGTCGGGGGCGGAAGCTGAAAGGGCCGCCATGCGCTCCCGGGCCCGCGCTACCCGGGGCTGGAGCTCCGGATCGGCGTCCCGCCAGAGGTCACTGAAATGGCCG
>CAZSDD010000188.1:3553-5005 GCA_964605505.1 uncultured Gemmatimonadaceae bacterium
GGCCGCCGGCCTCCCGAGCATGCTCTCGAAAAGCTCGCGCTGTGTCTCGTCGTACCGGCCCGCCATCTCCGGGGGGACCTCCTCCCGCCAGCGGCGGATGTAGCCCCGGACTTCCGGCTCGTTCCCCACCCGATTGTGGTAGGCCAGGGCCGTGCCGTAGTTTCGGGCAGCTTGGGGTATCTCGTCGAAGAGCCTCCGATCCTCCAGCGCAGACAGGGCGGATCGGGCGCGGTCCGTTCGGCCGGTCGCAAGCTCCAGGTGGACCTCCTGGATGTGGTAGAACCACTCCTGAGCGGGGCCGAGCTCGGCCCTGGCCAGTCGTCGGGCATGCGCCACAAGCCGGCGGGACTCCACCATCTGCCCCCGAGCCGCCGCCAGTCTCGCCCGATAGAGGCTGGCGTCCGCCCGGTACAGGAAGGGCAGGTCCCGCCTCTCTTCCCATGGCGTCAGGTAGGATCCGGCTCCCTCCCAATCCCCCGCCCAAGCATGGACCCAGTAACCCCTTTCAGTGAGAAGAGGATCGTCCGGGTGCTCCGCCGCGAATGCCGACAGCGCCGCCCGGGCCCCGATCATGTCGCCCTCGAGCAAGAGGGCCCTGACGAGGTTGGCGTGGGCCGTGTTGGAGGTGCCCGGTCCGGAAACCGCCCGGTGGTAGAGGGCTCCGGCCCTCTCGAACTCTTCCTGGGCCATGTAGGCATTGGCCAGGTTGTTCAGAGCCGTGGCATCGTCTGGATTGACGCGAAGCACACCGTCGTAAGCCCGGACGATGGCGTCCCGGTCCCCGGTGATGACATGATGGTAGGTGGCCTCCGTGATGAGGCGCTCCCGCTCGGTGAGGCGGTGGCGATGCCGGAAGGCCGCCTCCAGGGCCTCCACCTGCCGGTGCCGATCGATGCTCATGTTGAGGAGGGTGACGGCCAGCTTGCGGTGCGCCATGGCGAAAGTCGAGTCCATGGCTATGGCCTCTTCCAGGAGGGCCAGGGCGCCTGACGAGTCCCCATCGTCGAACCGCTCCACCGCTTCCGTAAACCTCTTCAACGCATCCAGCGAGCCGGTGGTGACCGCCCCGAGGCGGGGCGTCTTCCGGATGGCGCGCAGGGACTCTCCCGCCTTACCCCTGATGTCTTCGGAGAGCCTGTCGATGGCTCGGACCACCTGGTCCGGGCCCTCGGCGGTTCGCCGGAAAGAGGCCAGGGTCTCGCCGGACTCGGCAGTTCGGATAGTGGCGGAGAGGATATACCCCGAGCCCGCAGCCCCCACCTCTCCCTCCAGCACGGCCTTCATCCCCTCCCGCTCCGCCACCTCCCGGGCCAACGCCGGCGTGAGGGGCTGGTTGGGGTCCCGCTGCATCCTGGCCAGGACCTGCTGGACCGATGCGGGCTCGGCCAGCGTGAGGACTCCCGACCTGGCAAGGTCGATCCGAAGAGCCTCCGTCACCACGGAGCCCAGGGC
>CAZSDD010000189.1:0-1163 GCA_964605505.1 uncultured Gemmatimonadaceae bacterium
GACACTGCCAAGGGATGAACCTAAAGAACCGTCACGCGCCGCGCCCTACCCGATCCCCCTAGAAGTAGTTCATCGCATGAAAAGGAAAGCCCCACCGGCAAGGCTTCCGGTGGGGCTTTTTTTTCTGTCGCAACCCGGCGCGAACGCTAAGTGGGCGCGAACAGCTTGATCACATGTTCGGCTTGTGTTGCCGTCCTAGCGATCGCTTGCCCGTGCCAGGTTGCACAGAATACTCGGACTAGACAAGGATCACCTCCTTTTCACAGGTAAACTCGGGCGGAACGCCGGCGGGCTCTCTGTCCCGCGGTCCGAAGGAGCGAGCCACTCTGGGCTCCCTTCCGACGGCCCATGCCGAACATCTATCGGCCGAGACGAAGCTAAAACCCTTGAGGGAATCGTGCAAGGAATAATTCCTCCGCGGCACTCCACACTACTAGATCTAGTTCCATGCACGGCAGAAAAGGGCCAAATCTAGGGGGACGGTCGAGATTCCATTCTCCTGGCCACCCACTTCAGGAGCCAGGCGCAGACCAGGAGGGCGATGCCGATCCAGAGAAATCCCCACACCGCCGTGGGCACGCCCGTCATCTCCGCCAGCATTGCGGCGTCGGAGGAGAGATGCGGTCGGTCCAGGATATCGCTCTTGATGTCCAGGACGGCGTAGAGGGCCGAGGTCAGGCCCAACCCGAGGAGGAGAGCCCGGTTCACCCCCTGGCTCAGGTACCTGGCGCCCGCCATGAGCCCTGCCGCGAAGAGGATCCCAAAAACGAATCCGAAGAGGCTCCGGACCAGGAACAGGGTGAGGAGCAGGACGGAGGCGCCCACCACGGCCAGGATCCAGCGGGGCTTCAGCCTGCGGTTGAACGCCAGAAGGATGAACAACGCTCCCCACAGAAGGCTCCCGAGATATCCTGCGGAAAGGATGATGAACCCGTTGCCTCCCCGGGTGTAGGCGGCTCCCCCCTGGTGGACGTCCAGGAGGATCCTCTCCACGGTTCCCCCGGTGGCGACTGCGGCTGCGCCGTGACTCACCTCGTGAAGGAGAACGACAAAGATCTTCAGAGGGAAGATGATCACCGTGTCCCAGAGGGTCCAGATGACTCCGAAATAGAGAAGGAATCCCCCCAGGAAGAGGGCCCGACGTTTTGCCTTGGGGCTCATGA
>CAZSDD010000189.1:1263-4874 GCA_964605505.1 uncultured Gemmatimonadaceae bacterium
GGCCGATCCGGTGCGTCTCCGGTCCCTACGACGTGGGTGGCAAAGGGGTTTCGGCACGACGCGGGTGGCAAAGGGGTTTCGGCGGCCCGGGAGCCTGCCGGGAGGAAGGGGCGAGGCGCCTTACCCGCCAGGCTCCTGTTCCGTCTCCGGGCCGATGGGATAGTAGGCCAGAAGCATGGGGGCCCAGTTCTGGACGTCCCGCCTGGCCAGGGACGCCCCCTGGCCGGTGGCGGCCACGGCCTCCAGGGCTGTCCTCTTGACCTCATCCAGCCCCATTCCCTGACGAAAACCCAGGCTCTCCGCCCAGCTCTGAACGGCGATCTCCCAGTCCCGCCGGTGAGCCTCCTCCACCGAGGCGGAAAGGGCCACACCCATGGAACCGGCGACCCCGACCAGAAATGAACGCCGGGCCGCATCCGCGGCCACCCTCAGGAAATCGTCCACTCCCCCCTGGCTGAGGTGCTCCCAGGAGGGCCTGTCCTGACTCAACAGGAAACTCTGAAGCTCCTCCGCCGTATACGCCCCGTCCTCCCAGGTCGCCACCGCCTTCCCTGGATCCTCCTCCAGGACCGCGTCGGCCAGAATGAAAAGGGATCCCGCTGTATCGTAGGCCGCCCTCAGGGCCGTGGAGTCCACCACCAGGCCGGAGGAAACCGAATCCACCCAGGCCTGGACCTCACCGGGCGGGGGTGAGACCAGACTGGACATGCGGTCCACGAAAGTGCGGCGGGCCTCGGAAAAGGGGACGGGAGACCGGTCTTCCAGCTTCAGGACGTGGAAGCCGTATTCGGAGCGAATCACCGGGCTCACCTCCCCCACTTCCAGGGCACTGGCGGCGGCCCAGAAGTCATCCACCCAGCTTCCCCGCCTCCCCGGCTCCAGGAGGCCTCCCCGTTGCGCTGCACCGGGCTCTTCCGAGACCTCTCCGGCCACGGCGGCGAAATCCTCTCCCTCCCGAATCCGGGCCAGAGCCTCCTCTGCCCTCTCCCGGGCCCGGGCTTCCTCCTCCTCGGATGCCCACTCGTCCACGAGGAAAACGAGATGCCTGACAGTCAGCTCGTACTCCGGGTTCTGCCGGTATCGGGCCTTCAGCTCCTCCTCGTCCAGTCCCGCCACTCGCAGGGCAATCTCCTGCTCCAGGGCGTCCAGGAGGGATTCCTGTGTCCGACGCTGGATCAACGGGCCTCCAAGCTCAACCGCCTCACCCCTCGAAACGGACAGCCCGAAGGCCGTGAGCTCTGCCAGGCGGGTTCGCCGGGTGCCATTGAAGCCCAGAAGGTCATTCTCGGTGTAGGCCACGTCTCCGATGGTGAGAACCGCCGGCTCCGAGGAGCAGCTGGAGGAAGGGAGGGTGGCCAGAAGAAGGAAGGCCGAAAGGCCGAGCCGGGCTCGGCTCCTGGAAGTTGGCATGTTCATACCTTCAAAACTCGGTCCCGGGGTCCGGGGCTGGCAATACCCACTGCCGGGAAATTCCCCCTTCCAAAGGGGGGAACCTTCATCAGGGGGTTTCGCGTATCATGGGAATGCGAACGTTCTGCCCACCCCTTCCACGGAAGGTCAGGAAAATGTTCAAGAAATCGGCATCGACCCTCGGGCTGGCCCTTCTTTCCCTCTTCTTTCTCTTCGGGCAGGCCATGGCCCAGGAGCGGCCCTTCCAGCTTTCCCTCGTGGGACCCACCCTCCAGCTGGTGGACGACGACGCGGACATCAAGGGGCTCCGCTTGAACCTCATCTACGGGGTGAACGAGAATGTTACCGGGCTGGATCTCGGCCTCATCAACCGGACGAGGGGCGATTTCAAAGGGCTTCAGCATGGCCTCATCGGGCTGACGGACGGAGACTTCAAAGGGTGGCAGAATCACGCCATCAACGTGGTGGACCAGGATCTCCTGGGCCTCCAGAGCGGACTCGTGAATGTCACGGGCATGGGAGAAGGGGTCCAATGGGGCTTCGCCTTCAACAGCGCCCAGTACATGAGCGGGCTCCAGATCTCCCTGGTGAACTTCGCCGAGGACATGCACGGGATCCAGTTCGGGCTCATCAACATCATTCGATCCAAGGACGACCTCCCCATCCTTCCCCTGGTGAACTGGAAGTTCGACTGAGGTGTCCGCGGGCCGAGGGCGCGCCCTCTCCTCCGGGGACCGCGTCCCTATCGCTCCGATGAGCGCGTTTACGTTCCTCCGATGAGGGAGAGGAGATAGGCGCAGAAGAGGGCCCCGTAGATTCCGAAGACGTAACCCACCACCGCCATGAGCAGCCCCACGGGCGCCATGGCGGGATGGTAGACCCCGGCCACCACCGGGGCCGAGGCGGCGCCCCCGATGTTGGCCATGCTTCCCGTGGCCACGAAGAACAGCGGGGCCCGGACGATCCGGGCGGCCAGGAGCAGGACGGCCACGTGGATGGAGATCCAGACGAACCCGGCCAGGAGGTATACCGGGGCCTGCAGCACGGCTTTCAGATCCGCCTGAGCCCCGATGCCCGCCAGAAGCAGATAGAGGGCCGTGTAGCCCAACTGGGAAGCGCCGACCTTTTCGAACTCCCGAAGGGGAGTGAAGGAGAGGAGGAGCCCCCCCGTCACGATGATGAGGACGGCCCAGGTGGTGGCGCTGATGATGGTCGGGTCTCCCAGGGGCGGAATCGCGGCTCCCAGGTTCACCGAAAGGACTGCGGCACCCATCCCGATGCCGATGAGGAAGGACGCGTCCTTTACCGTGGTGGGGTGCCGGTCCCGGTCCATCTCCGCCAGCCTGGCGTTGGTCTCCTCGATGGCCTTCGTGTTGGCGCCGATGAAGCTGTCGAACTTCTTCTGCCAGACACTGAAGAAGAGGAGCACACCCATCCACCCGTAGCCCACCACGGTGTCCACCACGATGATGGGCCCGAACGCCGATTCGGGCGTGCCCACGCTCTCGGCCACGGCCACCATGTTGGCGGTGCCTCCGATCCAGCTCCCGGAAAGGGCCGCGAATCCCTTCCACGCGTCGGCCGGCAGAAAGTGCCCGAAAAGCAGCAGGGCGATGGGGCCGCCGATGATGATCCCCGTCGTCCCCGCCACCACCATGAAGAGGGCCACGGGGCCCAGCTTGGCCACGCTCTTCAGGTCGATGGAGATCATCAGGAGGAAGAGGGCCAGGGGAAGGAAGTACCGGGTGGTCCAATCGTACGCCGGCGAAGTGGACGGGGTGAGGCCGGCGGTGGTGGCCAGCATGGGAACGAAGTAGACAAAGATGACCGGCGGCACGAACTCGAAGAACTTCCCGAACCTCTTCACCCCCGAGAGCCAGAAGATGACCGCCACCAGGGTAGCCAGAAAGGCGAAGACGGACATGGGATCGTTGAAGAATGCCTGAGTCGTGTCGGCCATGCGTTCCCTCACCTGAAACTCGAAATGGGAATCCTCGGTCTACGGAGACGGCCGGCCGCTCCACAGGCTCGAAATGGGAATCCTCGGTCTACGGAGACGGCCGCTCCAGCCTCGGGGCGTCAGACATCGTGGTATCGGCCCGCTCCGGCCTCGGGGCGTCAGACATCGTGGTATCGGCCCGCTCCGGCCTCGGGGCGTCAGACATCGTGGTATCGGCCCGCTCCGGCCTCGGGGCGTCAGA
>CAZSDD010000190.1:0-4753 GCA_964605505.1 uncultured Gemmatimonadaceae bacterium
TGGCACCGCCGAAACACCTGGATCAGCCGGCCAAACATGGGTTTACCGGGCGCTTGCTCGGAAACCGGTACGGCTCCCCCATGGGTTTACCGGAGGCCTACGCTGAAGTTGCCCCGATTCGGTAAAGCCTTCCCTGGCACCCTGACACTCAGTCAGTCCAGTGTTTCGATGTGGTCCAGGATGCGATTGACGGTGGCGTCATCCGTGAGGGGATTCATGACGGTCATCCGGAGCCACCTGCGGCCGGCCACGTCGGCCTGGCTCAGGAGGATATCGCCTTCCCTCATGAGCTGCTGACGAATGCGGATCTGAAGGGCGTCGTCCCCCACACGGCGGAAGCAGAGGATGTTGGATTCCGGCGGGCTGAGAACCTGGAAGGCGGGGCGGGCCACGATCAGATCGTGGATCCTCCTTGTCTTCGCCGAGAGAGCCCCGACGTTGGAAGCCAATCCCTCCTCGCCCACCATGGCCAGAACCAGGAACAGCTTCAGGCCCAGGGGACTCTTGGTGCACTCGAGCTGGTGGCCGATGAAGTCGTGGCCGATTTCTCTGGCTCCCTCCGTCACGTAGGCCGCGTCCTGCCGGAAGGTGTCCATGAGCCGCCTGCCATCCCGGAAGAGGATGGCAGCACACAGGGCCGAGGTCTGGAGGAGCTTGTGAGCATCCCAGGTCAGGGAGTCGGCCATAGTGACGCCGGCGAGCCGCCGGCGTTCCTCGGGGTGGAGGAGGGCCGAGGCCCCGTGTGCTCCGTCCACGTGGAGCCACACACCTTCTTCCTGGCAGACGGCGCCAACTTCCTGAAGAGGATCGTAAATGCCTGTGGCGGTAGCGCAGGCATTGGCGCAGACGGCCATCACCGCCTTGCCCGAGTCGGTGAGGGTCCGAAGAGCCGCCGGCAACTGGTCGGGGATCAGGCGTCCCAGAGGATCGGAGGGAGCCCCCACCAGGGCGCGGGTCCCCATTCCCATAATGGCCGTGGCTCGGGAGAGGGAGTAGTGGGCGGTGCCGGGAGCCACCACCACCAGGTCGCCGCCCGTGCCCTCCTGCCAGGCTTTCGGGGCCGAGGCTGCTCGGGCCGCCAGAAGGGCCGTGAGGTTGGCCATGGACCCTCCATGGGTCAGCACACCCCCGCCGGCGGGGCCCCCGGGAGATGGAGGATTCCCGCTGTCCCGACCCGTGGGCTCCCAGCCCACCTTCTCCAGCATCCAGTCGATGACAGCCACCTCCAGGGCCCCGGCGGTGGGACCCATTTCGTACACCGACATCCCGTTGTTCAGAATCCCCGAGATCAGATCTCCCAGGGCCGACGCGTAGTGGGGAAGGGCGATCTGATGGGCCAGATAGGCGGGGTGGTGGAGGCGGGTGGCTCCCTCCAGGAAGGTCTGGAGAAAGGCTTCCAACTCCTTGTCCCCGGCCATTCCATCGGCCATGAGGCGCTCCACCTCGAGGGACTGGATCAGGGTGCCCACCGGCTGGAGGTCGACTACCGGCCCCTTTCCCCTGGTGCTTTCCTCCACAAAACGCGCCAGGGCCTCCAACACCAGGGAGCCCTGCCGCCGAAAATCATCCGTGGACCAACCCGTCGCCGAATCCATTCACCATCTCCGAAAAAGAGGCCCCGGCTCAAGCCGGGGAGGACGTCAAGGTAACTTCACGGTACCTGGCGGCCGACCCCCTTCAGGTCCGGCCTCCTCCTCCACGATTACAATTCCGGTCAGTCCGGCCAATTCGTGAGGTACGCAGAAGCACTTGTATTCTCCGGGAATGGGAAAGCATGGCGGAATTCCCCGCCAGGTCGGATGTCGCCGCTGTGGAAGGACTCTGCGGTGGAGGGCAGACGTACGCTTTCAGAGCGCGCGGCCCGGTCAGGGTCGGCGGTCACGGTGTGGATCAGGTCGGAGGAATTCCTCCAGAGGACCGTATCCCCTGGCCTGATCCTCACCGGATCGGGGAGAAAGCGGAGCTGGTTGTCCATCTCGACCACCTCCACCCCGGAGGAACGGTCTTCCGGCTGGGAGGGGGCTGCGCCGCCGTCACCGCCACTTCTTCCGAAGTATCGGCTCATGCGCAGCGGGACGGTGAACTCGAAACCGTATCTCGCGTAACCCCGGTTCCCAGGACCGATCCCTGGAGAGTGGTCGTGTTGTCGTTGGATACCTGAATCGAGAGGGAGTGGGGAGTGGAGGGGATCTCCAACTGGAGGCCCTCACTCCATGCCGCATCGACGGTGTTCGTGGTGAGCAGCTTGGCTACATCCGCCGCCAGTGCCACATGCCGGTGGAGGCGGAGGCTCGTGCCACCCATCAGTGCCGCTTCCTCCCCTTCACCGGCGAAGGAAGAAAAAGCTCGGGCCCCTCCCAGAATCCGGAGGGGACCGAACCTCCGTGCCAGCAGGAGCTCCCCGTCCATGCTCTCCGCCGTGCCACTGTAGCTGGCCTGGACTCCGACATCGAACGGGCGTCCATCCTTCATACGGAGGGGAGCGAATCGACCGAAGATCTCCCACTCGTTGGGCTGCCCCTGGACCAGCGTGGAGTTCGACGCATACCGACCACCCAGAAGGGTTTCACCCGGAAGGCCCGCAGCAAGGAGGAAGGTCGGACTGTTGAGGATCTTCCTGGCGGGGGGGTCTGTCACCTGAAACCGATGCATGAAATGGAAATGGAGGGTGCCGACACGATTCGTCCATGCACCTCCGATGTTCGGCGTCCGGTCCAGTGTGGTTTGAGCGACTGCGGGCGACGGACCCGAGGGAGGGGCCGATATGGTGAGAAATCCCGTCAGCAGGAGTCCCGCGCCTCTGCATCCCCTGCCGGCAGAAATCCTGTGCTTCCCCATGCCCCTCATTGGACTGTGATGGTCCCCGTCATCCCCTGGGACAGGTGGGGCTCACAGAAATAGGGAAACGTTCCGGCCGTCTGGAAAGTGTGCTCGAAGGTCTGCCCCGCCTGGTTCATCGTGGTCCGGGACCACTCATCATGCTCGTCGGGAGTGATGGTGTGGAAGATGTCGGCCTGGTTGACCCAACGCACTGTGGTTCCCGGAGAGATGTTGACCTGGGAGGGGCTGAAGGTGAAGGAGGAGGTGAGCATGATCTCCACCACCTGACTTCCGTCCTCCTCGGTGAGGGCGAAGGACACTTCAGCGGTGCCCCCTTCGGTCACGTTGACGGCTTTCCGTGCAAGCTCTCCCTCGGCCAACTCGAAACCCGTGGGGGGCACCACCTCCACCTCATACTCCCCCGGATCGACTCCGTCGAATGATGCCGTGCCGTCCTGGAACGTCGTCGCCGTGGAAAGGGGCGAGGTGCCTCCCGGCTCGAAGAGGTTCAGAGTGACGGCAGCCTGGTTGACCCCGTCCGCGGTGACGGTGATCAGGATCCGACCCTCGTCAAGGTCGATCCCATTTCCGTCGCCGCCACAGGCGAGCATCGAAAATCCCAGCGCCAGGCCGGAAAAGGCCATGATCAGAATGCGGGATGCGAATCTCATGGGTGACCTCCAGTTCTTCAGTGATGAATTCTCGTGAGGAAGACCCCACTGAAGAATTAATCACTACAAATGCGCTTAGGTTCCCGATAAAAATATTTAAGCTTAGATGAATGAGGGGTTCGGGACCAGCCGCTTCTCGATCCACGATTGGCGCCTTCTGAGAAACAAGACCGGCCCGGGCCCCTGTTTCTTTCGGTTTCGTCCGGCCCGCAGGGGCCGGTGGCCCGGTTTCTGAAAAAGTCAACCACCGAGGATGGCTTTCTTCCGATGGGGCCCCCCGCCTCACGGGCACGGTGGCAAGGCTCGACAAGGCGAAGAAGCCCATAGGCAGGCCGACCTCTTCGGTGTGAGCAGTGTAGGTGTGGAAAAGACCAGTGCGAAACGGGGTCAAAACTTCATCACCTTACCCATTTGAAACAGCGAGGAGCCGAAAATGGCCGGACAGACTCTCCCACCGGGCCTGGACCGGCCGTCCAGGCGCGACTTCCTCCGATATGCCGGTGCCACGGGTGTCGTCGCGGGCATGGAGCGACTCGCCCCCGAGTACGCCGGTCCGTACCGGGCTCGCGGACAGGCCGGCGGGCTCCAGGTCCTGGATGGCCGGGACGGCCCCATCGAGATCGGGATCGCCGAGACTCCCATCGACGTGGGCGGCCGGACCGGACGGGCCATCACCATGAACGGCACGGTCCCGGGCCCCCTGATCCGGCTCCGGGAGGGCGGCGAGGCGGTGATCCATGTCACCAACCGCCTGGGGGAGGACACGTCCATCCACTGGCACGGGATCATCCTGCCCAACGCCATGGACGGCGTGCCTAAAGTCAACTTCCCCGGCATCCGGCCGGGCGAGACCTTCATCTACCGCTACCCTGTCCGGCAGCGCGGGACCTACTGGTACCACAGCCACTCCGGGCTGCAGGAGCAGAGCGGCCACTACGGCCCGTTGGTCATCGACGCGGCGGACGGCGAGGGCTACGAGTACCACCGGGAGCACGTCGTCGTCGTCTCGGATTGGACCTTCGAGGATCCGGACCGGGTCATGGCCCGGCTCAAGAAGCACCCGGACTACTACAACCACCAGAAGCGTACGGTCTGGGACTTCTTCCGTGACGTGGGCCGTCGGGGGCTGGGCTGGACGGTCCGGAACCGCCTCGAGTGGGGCCGGATGCGGATGAACCCCACCGACATCGCCGACGTCACCGGCGCCACGTACACCTATCTGATGAACGGGCTGGCCCCGGGCACCAACTGGACGGGGTTGT
>CAZSDD010000191.1:0-1815 GCA_964605505.1 uncultured Gemmatimonadaceae bacterium
CGGGCCCTCATGGGATCCGTGGGTGAGGACGACCCCATCACTCTCCAGCTCACTCCCGGGCGGGGGTTGGTGGAGGCGGAGAGCTCACCGTCCAGAAGGCGCGCCGATCGGCCCACCGGCGCCGCCCGGCGGCTCCTCCTCCTCTCGTTGGACGGTTCCCACGCCGGCGACCTGGAGAGCTGGGCCAACGCCGCGTTTCAGACCGAGATCGTGCACGAGCCCCTGGAGGCCGTGGCCATGCTTCAGGAAGGGTCCGCCTTCGGTGGGATCCTGGTCCACTCCACCCGGAAGGAAATCCGGTCCGCCGTGCAGGCTTGCCGGGCCATCCGTCCCCTGACCGGCGCCGCCGTCGTCTTCGTCTCCGACGACGCCCTGAGGTCCACCGACCGGGTGGCTCTCCTGGAGTCCGGCGCCGACGACTGTCTTTCGGGGGGTGTGGATTTCCGGGAGCTGGAGACCCGACTGCGACAGGCCGTGAGCGCCGGCGGCAAACCCCCTTCCCTTTCGGCCATGCCGCGAGGAAAGCCCGGCGCCCTGGCCGGCGGTCGGATGCCCCTCGAGGACTTCAGCGCCGAGCTCCGCCGGAGATCGGAAGATCCCACCCTCTCCCTCTTCAGCATCCTCCGGATCACTCCCGGGGGAATGCCGGTGCCGGAGCTGGAGCGGACTCTCATGGACGCGGTGAGGGCTCCGGAAGGGGATCTGGTGGCCTGCACGGGCGGAGGGTGCCTGGTGTTGCTCCAGGGAGCCAGGGAAAAGGCGGCCCGTGCCTTCCTGACCCGGCTCCGGGCCGGCCTCGAGTCCAGCCTGGGAGCGGATCCCGGCCTGGAGATCGTGCTCCGGGCATCGCCGGTGGAGAAGGAAGAGATGGAGAGGCTCCTCACCTCCGACGGATCGGCCCGGGGAGGAACGGATGCCCCCGGGACGTGACGCTGAGGGGGGAGCCACTCGATACTTCCTCGGTTTCACTCTGACCACCCTGATTCTCGGGGGGCTGACCCTCTTCCTGGTTCTCGTCGTCCTCCCCAGGAGGTACATGCTGAGCGTGGGGCTGGTGGAGTCCGGCGCCAGCTTTCCCACCGAGGCCGCGCCCTTTTCCCCCCCGGAGGAGCTCCGGCAGGAGGCTCGGCCCCTTCCTCCGCCCCCTCCCGAGCCCTCCCGCGGGCCCGCCGAGATCTTCTGGGACTCCGTGGATCCACTCCTGGCGGACGAACGCCTGGAGGATGCCCTTCCCCTGTTCGCCGAGTACCTGTCGGATCATCCGGAAGACACATCGGTCCGCCGGGAATATGCCGTCACCCTGGCCCGGGCGGGGCGTTCGGAGGAGGCTGCCCGGAGCTTCCAGGAGATCCTCTCCCGGAGTGAGGACCCGGACCTCCGGCTTCTCCTGGCCAGATCCCTTCGGGACCTGGGGCGGTTGAATCAGGCCTCCGGTCAGTACTCCCTTCTCGCGGACAGACGGCCCGAAGATCCCTCCCTCCCCCTGGAATGGGGACAGGCCCTGGCCTGGGAACGTCGATACACGGAGGCATCGGAGGTTCTGGAAGGGGCTCTGGAGCGGTTCCCCTCCTCCGGAGAGATCCGGGTGGAGCTGGCCAGGGTCTACTACTGGTCCGATCGCCTGGAGGCAGCGGATCGGATGCTGGCCGGGCTGGAGCATCCCCTGGCCGGGGCTCCGGAAGTGATGGCCCTGAAGGACGACGTCGTGGCCGCCCTGACTCCTCCCGAGGCGGAAGCGGAGGCTCCTCCCTCCCCGCCGTCCCTCCTGGACCGGGCCGCCACGGCCATGGCGGAGGAGGACTACGAGCTGGCGGC
>CAZSDD010000191.1:1915-4710 GCA_964605505.1 uncultured Gemmatimonadaceae bacterium
AGGGTGGAGATCTACGAGATCAAGTCCCTTCTGGGCGATCTCAGACGATGGAGTGGAGACCGGGTCGAGGCGGCGCAGCTCTACGAGGAGGCCCTCCGGGCGGATTCGGTGAACCGGCGGGCGGAGGCGGGGCTCCGGGAGGTGGAAGCGGAGGCGAACCGGGAGATCCGGACGTTCGAGAATCCGGGCATGGGAGCCAACGCCTACGCCATCTTCGACTCCGACGATTTTTCCCGGGTGGACCTGGGGGCCGAGGGAGTCCGTTTCGCCGGAGACTGGGTCTGGCGCATGCGGGCCGGCCAGCGATGGCTGGAGGGATCCGACCTCTTTGGCGCGCCCGAAGACGAGGAGGGGCTCTTCCTGGAGATGGAATCCGCCAGGTGGTGGCGGCGGGGCACCATCCGGTCGGGCCTGAGCGTGGGCCTGGAACAGCTACAGCCGGGCAGGAGAGAGCTGGTGGCGGGCGCCTCGCTTCACTTCGGAGATCTGGGCGGGTTCCGTACCGACCTGGGTTATGAGCACGGCCCGGCCTATCCCCTGGTTCTCACGCTCCAGAGCCTGGAGAACGGGGTGACGCAGGATCGGCTCTCCGCAACCCTTTCCCGGGGATTCGGCCCGCGTTGGAGCGTCTTCGTGGCGGCGGACGCCACCAGGATCTCCACCCGGGCTTCCGGGGATACGGCGGCCTCGCACAGCCTGCGGCTGGAGAACAGCGTCAGCCTGGGCCGGTCCCTGAGCGACGCCCTGGTGCTGGGATTCAACGCCCGTGCCCTGACCTTCACCCGCCCTTCCCCCGCACCCAACGACATTCGCCTTTTCTGGGATCCCCGGGGGATGGCGGCCGGCGGAATCTACGCCCGCATGGAGCGACCTCTGGGCGACGAGTGGCGCTGGAATCTCCGGGTGAATCCGGGGATGGCCTACATCGACGAACGAAGGGGGGCGGGCTCCAGCTTCGTTCCCCATTTCTCCTCGGAGGGGGGCCTCGCCTACCTGGGCCAGCGGTTCCGGACCAGCGTCGACCTCTTCTACTACCAGGGACGATTTGATGGGTACAGAGCTTACGGAATGAGGATCTCTATCAGTGCCAACGACTGGCTCACGGGCTGGAGGGAATCATGAGCCGGCGCCGCGGAATTGTGGCCTCTCTCCTGGTGGTGGAGGGGATGGTGGTGGTGACGGTGGTCTTCGTTCTCTGGGCCATGCGTTCACCGGCGGCCACCCAGGCGTTTCTGCTGCGGGTGGTGCTGGTCAGCCTCCTCCTGTTCCTGGCCATCCTCTTCCTCCGATACTTCGCTCTCCTGTGGTTCGCCTACCTGGGGCACGCCGAGCGGAACGTCGGAGGGGATGAGAGGGCCCGGGAGCTGCCCTTCGTTTCCGTCATCGTCCCGGCGTACAACGAAGAGGACGTCATCGAAGGGGCCCTGGCCAGCCTGGCGGCCCTGGATTATCCGGAGCTGGAGGTGCTGGTCATCGACGACGGATCCACCGACGATACCCTCCAGAAAGCGTCGGAGTGGGAAGGCCGCCACGGGAACGTGGAGTTCCGGGTCTTCACAAAATCCAACGGGGGCAAGGCGAGGGCCCTGAACACGGGAATCGGCCTGACCAGGCATCCCTTTCTCCTGTGCATGGACGCGGACTCCCGACTCGAGCCCGACGCCCTTCAACGGGCCATGCAGCAGTTCGGCGACCCTTCAGTGGGTGCCGTGGCGGGGAACGTCAAGGTGGCGAACCGGGGAAAGCTCATCACCAAGCTCCAGGCCCTGGAGTATGTCGAGGGACTGAACCTGCCCCGGCGGGCACAGGGCTTCATGGCCGCGGTCAACATCGTTCCGGGCCCGGTGGGCCTCTTTCGCCGGGAGGCCCTGGAGGATGTGGGCAACTATGATACGGACACCTTCGCCGAGGACGCGGACCTCACCCTGAAGATGGTGGCCGCCGGCTGGAAGGTGGTCTACGATGACAGCGCCGTCGCCTGGACCGAGGCGCCGGAGAGCTGGTTGGACCTGGTGCAGCAGCGGTATCGGTGGACCCGGGGAATCCTCCAGTCCCTGAGAAAGCGGAAGGGCCTGTTCCTCAAACCCTTCCCGGATTTTCCCCTCTGGCTCTCCGTAGTGGAGATGGGATTCGAAGCGGTGGTGTGGCCCATCATGAATGTCTACGCCCATCTCTTCTTCGCCCTGGTGGCCATCCTGTTCGGGGCCGGGGAGCTGCTCCTCTACTGGTGGATCCTCCTGACCCTGTTGGACCTGGTGGCGGCTTTCGTCACGGTGTCCATGGAGGGAGAGGAGCTCTCCCTGATCCCCTATGCCCTGGCCTATCGCTTCTTTTTCCTTCTATTCCTGGATGTCGTGAAGACCTTCGCAGCCCTGGAAGAGCTTTTCAAGCTCGAAATGGGCTGGGAAAAACTCAGGCGAACGGCCACCACTTGAGGCCGATTCGCACTCTGGAGACCGACTTATGTCTGTTGTGGACCTTCTCATCACCATCGTGGTCGTCACGATCCTCGTCACCATCGTGCTGGCGGTCATCACCTACGTGGCCTACAAGCTTCGCCTGACCCGGCAGCCCGCCGAGTCCATGGGCGCCGACGGGGATCCCGGGTATTTCGTCCCCTACCTCCCGCGCCTGAAAGACCAGGAGCCGGCGGGCAATGCCCAGGAGACGTGATCCGGTCCCCAGGGCTCGAGCCGCCTGGCACTGGCTGGGGGGAATCCTTCTCCTGGGAGTCGTGGGTGGGGCCATGGTGGCGGCCGCCGTCATGCTCTGGGAGAGCCTGGACATCCGGCAGC
>CAZSDD010000192.1:0-4610 GCA_964605505.1 uncultured Gemmatimonadaceae bacterium
GAACGTGGATATGGGCCCGGACAGGATTGACGCCCACGACAGAGCTGAAGGGGCCGGCAGCAGCAGGGGAGCCTCCATGATCCGGAAGTCGCTCTTCGCTGCCGTGGGCATGGTGCTCCTGGCGACCTCCGGCATGAGCTTCTACCGGCATCGCCACATGGAAGAGCCGGTGGTCCTGAGTTCCGGCGTGACGGAGGTGAAGAAGCTCTCGGACTACTGGGACGGCATCGAAGGAAGCATCAACGACTGCAACGTCTACGTCCTGGAAGGGGATGAGCCCGGGGCCACCATGTTTGTCATGGGGGGCAGCCACCCGGAGGAGCCGGCGGCCCGGCTGGCGGCGTGGATTCTGGCGGAAAACGCCGTCATGGAAGCCGGGCGCCTCATCGTGGTCCTCAGCGCCAATCGGAGCGCCTCCACGGCAACGCGTCTGGGTGGGGCCTATCCCCCGGACTATACCATACCGACGGACTGGGGGGAGCGGACCTTCAGGATGGGAGACCGATGGTCCAACCCCCTGGACCAGTGGCCGGATCCCGAAGTCTATATCCACTACCCCAGCGGCCAATACCTGGCCTACATGGACATCCGGAACCTGAACCGGGCCTGGCCGGGCCGACCCAACGGCACCATGACGGAGCGGACCACCTACGCCTTCATGGAGCTCATCCGGCAGGAAGGGGTGGACATCTTCATCGACCTCCACGAGGCAGAGCTCCAGTACCCCGTCATCAGCACCATCGTGACCCACGAAAGCGGGGAGGAGCTGGCCACCTTCGTCTCCATGATGCTTTCGGACATGGAGTTCAATATCGGAATGGAGTATTCCCCCGTGACCCTCCACGGGCTGTCCCATCGAGAGGTGGGGGACTACTCCGACGCCGTCTCCCTTCTCTTCGAGGCTCCGGAGCCCTTCCTGGATGCCACCCGGGGCCGGACCACACGGGAGCAGCTTCTCACCGGGATCGATCCCTTCGTGGTGAAGGCGGGGGAGGCGGGACTTCTCTACGAGACCATCGACGAAACGGGTTGGCCCATGGAAAAGCGGGTGGGCCGCCATACCTCCTCCATTCTCATGACCATGGAGAATTGGACGGAGCTCAATCCGGACCAGCCCCTGGCCTGCTCCGGCGTGCCGCGGTACGACGAAGTCATCGCCGCAGGCGTGGGAAGCTGGCTGAAGAACCCTGAAGAGGCCGACCCGGACCGGGTGGCCATCGAATAACGCTTGTTCTCACTGGAGTCCGGAGGCCTTTCGCCTCCGGCCGTTGACCGTTGGAAGGAAGGAGTGATTTCGTGAAACGTCTCGTTCGCCAAACCGCCCTGGGTGGCTGGCTGGCCGCTCTGGTGCTCATGGTGGCAGGGGGAGCCCTGCAGCTCAATGCCCAGTCCTGGACCGATCTCTACTCGGGGCCTGTCTGCGAGAACCCCTCGGCGGACGGCTCGGGCTGCGGGTGTGGGGCCCCGGACTCGGATTGCGGATGCACCAGCATACAGGTGTCAAAGGGAGCTTCCACCGACGGCTCGGTCATGACGGCCCACTCCTGTGACGGAAACTACCGGACCTGGGTCCAGATCGAGCCCCGTAAGGAGTTCCCCTCCGGTTCTGTGAAGCCCATCCATTGGGGACTTCTCCACACCGAGACCCCCTGGGACATCCAGGGTGTGGAACAGAAGGGCACCATTCCCCAGGTGGAGGAGACCTACGCCTTCTTCAACGTGGCCTACCCGGCCATGAACGAGAAAGGCCTGGCCATCGGTGAGACCACCATCGGGGGCCGCAGGGAGCTCAGGAATGACGAGGGGATGTTCCTCATCGAGAATCTCCAGGAGATCGTCCTGGAGCGGACCTCCACGGCCCGGGAAGCCATCCAGCTCATCGGTGAGCTGGTGGCGGAATACGGCTACGGGGATTGGGGCGAATGCCTCACCTTCGCCGACTCCAAGGAAGTCTGGCACTTCGAGATCATGGGGGCCGGGCCCTTCGATGTGGGGGCCGTCTGGGCTGCCGTCCGGATTCCCGAGGGTCATGTGGGGGTCAGCGCCAACATCCCCCGCATCAGCAGCCTGGACCTGGACGATCCAAGCCACTACATGGCTTCGGAGAACGTGCATTCCGTGGCCGAGGACTTCGGATGGTGGGACCCCTCCAGCGGCGAGGAGTTCAAGTGGTGGAAGGCCTACGGGAACGTGGACCGGGAAACCGGGGAGCCCCGGCCTCCCTACTCCACACGGGAGTTCTTCATCCTGAGCACACTGGCCCCCTCCCTGGGCCTTACCATGGACATGGAGGAGCTTCCCTTCAGCGTGGAGCCCGACGAGAAGGTCTCGGTTCAGCGGGTCCTGGACTACTATCGGGAGACCTACGAGGGAACGGAGTTCGACGCCACCAGGAACCTCCTCATTCCCAATCGCTACAAGGACGACCCCTCGGATCCGGATTCGGTGAAGAGCCCCTTCGTGAACAACTGGAACGCCACCCGGGGCCAGGCCGAGCTCTTCAACGCGCTGAAACCTGGAAGCGTGGAGTTCCAGCGGACCATCGCCGTGCAGCAGTGCTCCTACTCCCAGGTCATCCAGGCCCGGGATTGGCTCCCCCCGGAGATCGGCACCGTGGCCTACTTCTCCTACGACAATCCCGGCCAGAGCCCCCGGATTCCCATCTACGCCGGAACGCTGTCCCTGCCCGAGAGCTTCAAGATCGGCTGTCAGAAGAAGTATCGGGAGGATTCGGCCTGCTGGAGCTTCCGGAGGGCCAACCGCCTGTCTCAGATCGAGTGGGGCTGGGCCCGGGAGATCCTGGAGCCGGAGGTCATGGCCTTCGAGGAGCAGATGTTCCTGGAGCAGCCCCTCATCGAGCAGAAGGCCCTGGAGCTCTATCGGGCCGAGGGGGGGGACGACCCCATGGACTTCCGGACCTTCCTGACCCGCTATACGAACCGCTTCGCCGGCGGGGCCATGCAGTCCTGGTGGGAGATGGGGGACGCCTTCTGGGCCCACTTCGCCCGGGGTTGGTAAGTGAACTGAAATGCCTGCGTTCTTTCCGGGCTGGCCGTCGCACCGGCCGGGCCCGGAAGGAAGGCCGGCGAAACCCGGCATCGCTCGGGAACCGGAAACGCTCGACTGGCTCCACGGCCCGAACCTCGCAGAGCCGTGTACCAGGATCCTGGAATGCGCGAGGAGAGGAGGTGGCACATGGCTGATGTGGGCTGTGCCCGCCCCACAGGAGGTCCCGTCGGGGAACCGGCGGAAAGCGGAGAACCCGAAACCACCGATCTGACACCCGGAACGGAGCAGCAGATGATCAAGGTCGGCAAGAAGGCGCCGGATTTCTCGGCGCCGGCGTACCACAATGGAGAGTTTACGTCCGTCAACCTTTCCGACTATCTGGGGAAGTGGGTCGTCCTGTGTTTCTATCCGGGCGACTTCACCTTCGTCTGAGCAACGGAAGTGTCGGCGGTCGCCGACAAGTTCGAGGAGTTCCAGAAGATGGGCGTGGAAGTCCTCTCCATGAGCGTGGACAGCGTCTTCGTTCACAAGATGTGGAACGACAACGAGCTCTCGAAGATGGTGGATGGCGGCGTGCCCTTCCCCATGCTGTCCGACGGTGGGGGAAAGGTGGGGGCCGTCTACGGCGTCTATGATGAGGACGCCGGGGTGGAGACCCGTGGGCGATTCATCATCGATCCCGACGGCGTGGTCCAGGGCTACGAGGTCCTGACCCCTCCGGTGGGCCGGAACGTGTTCGAGACCATCCGTCAGATTCAGGCTTTCCAGCTCGTCCGGGAGACCGAGGGCAAGGAGGCCACTCCCGCGGGATGGAAGCCCGGCAAGCTGACTCTCAAGCCGGGCCCGGATCTGGTGGGCAAGGTCTGGGAGGTCTGGAATCCCAGCATGGAGGACTGAGGCCGAGGGCCGAAGCCTCTCCAGTCATATCATACCATACAGAGTCGGGGAAGCCCCGGAGCGAGTTCTCGCTCCGGGGCTTTTTCCCGATCCGGGCGGTTTCGCGGCCATCCAGCCCGGGCCGTTCCGGCGGTTCCGGCGGCCATCCAGCCCGGGCCGTTCCGGCGGTTCCGGCGGCCATCCGGTCTGGGCCGTTCCAGCGGCCTCTCAGCCTGGGCGGCTCCGGCGGCTATCCGGTAGCGCTGTCCACCGCCTCCCCTGCCGCGGACAGTGATCGTCCCAGCTGCTTTCCGGCTTCCCTCACGTCCTCTCCGGAAGGATTCTGGAAAACTCTCAATCCGAACTCCGGGACCATGGCCAGGAGGTGGTCGAAGATGTCGGACTGGAAGGCCTCGTAGTTGATCCAGTTGGTATCGCTGGAAAAGACGTAGATTTCCATTGGGAGGCCGGTGGCGCTGGACTGGAGCTGCCGGATCAGGAGGGTCATTCCCTGGTGAACGCCGGTGTGCTGCCGGAGGTAATTGACGATGTAGGCCCGGAAGGTCCCCACGTTGGTGAGGTGCCTGGAGTTGGCGATGATGTCGTCTTCCTCTTCGTCAGGCCTCTTCACGCCTTCCCCGTGGTGGCCCTCCAGCTCCTCCCTGTTGTGGCCCTCCAGCTCCTCCTTCTTCTCACGGATATAATCTCGTAACAGCTCGAACCGC
>CAZSDD010000193.1:0-4425 GCA_964605505.1 uncultured Gemmatimonadaceae bacterium
GTTCGCCCGGCGCGGCCCACCACTTCACCCCTGCTTTCCATCTGCCGACCATGAACTCGAGATGCCTGTGGTGCTCCCCCGGAGCTCCGGCAGCCATCCACGCCTCCATCCTTTTCTCTGTGCTCGTGCTCATCGTTCTCTCCTCAACTGTCCTGGCCCGCATATGCCCCCTCGAGGGTGGCGATATCGAGCTTCTTCATCTTCAGCAGCGCCCCGGTGACCCGGGCGGCCCGTTTGGTGTCCGGGTCCCGGAGCATCCCATCCAGGCTGGCCGGGACCACTTGCCACGAAACGCCGAACCTGTCTTTCAGCCATCCACACACCCCTTTCTCACCGCCACCCCCGGCAAGGGCCTCCCAGAAATGGTCGACCTCCTCCTGCGATTCGCATTCGATCATCAGCGAGACGGCTTCGTTGAAGGAGAAGCCATGGTCGAAGGCACTGTCCATGGCCATGAAGACCTCGCCCCCCAGGGTGAACTGGGCGTGCTTGACCGTCCCCTCCCTGTTCGGCGACTCATCCGCGCCGAACGGCAGGATGCCGGTGACGCTGGAGTTATCGAAGACTGAGGTATAGAGGTCGATGGCCTCTTCGGCCCTGCCGCACTGATCCCCGCCGAAGAGAAAGGAAGGTGTGATGACCTGCCCCACATCGGCCATCTTTCCGAGGGATACCTGCCAGGAGAGGCCGTACCTGTCGCTGAGCCAGCCATACTTCTCGCTCCAGGGGTACCTGCCCAACTCCATGAGGACGGCGCCACCCTCCGAGAGCCCTTCCCACAGCTTGTCGACCTCGGCTTCCGTTTCGTGGACCACAAAGAACGAGATTGCAGGGGTGAACTTGAAGTGCGGGCCGCCATTCAGGGCCACGACCCGGTACCCGTCGAGCCGGAACGCCATCGTCATGACCGTGCCCTCCGGCCGCCCGTGAATGTCGAAGCCCTCCTCGGTATAGTGTGTGAAGGCGTCGATCCGGGATCGCCCGAAGAGCGAGGTGTAGAAGCCGGCTGCCTCCTCGGCCTGGTCGTCGAACCAGAGGCAGGGCGTGATCTTCTGGGAGCTCCGAGTCACGTTATCCTCCGTCGTGGGTTGATGGGGACGTGGGTGGGACGGGACCCTGTTATATATGCGAGGATCGACCGCCTTGGCGGCCAGGGTACCCCGCGGCCTCAGCGCACGTCGCGTCGGACTCGCGGCAACCAGCGCCCCTGCCGCCGGATGCGGCTGAAGGGATCCTGATTCAGCTCCTCGGGTAGGGTGGTTGTGTCCGCCACAGAGCCAGCCGCCGCCACAGAGCTGGCCGGAGGGGTCTACGGACCGCGGAACCGGCCGGATCCCGGGAATCATGGGGGAGTGAGTCGTTGGGATGAAGAGCTGTCGCCGTATACCTGCCGCTGTCGCTCACTGGACCTGCCGCCAACGCTCCTACGGCCGGGTGGGATCGATCACCCTGGCTGTCATGGTGCTGGCAGGGTTCGTCGCTGGAGCCTCCTGTGAGATGGCCTCGTCAGATGCTCGGGACGAGGTCGGCCACCCTGATGAGCGGCAGGTGATCCTGGTCACCGGTTCCACGGACGGGCTCGGCGCTGAGGTAGCGAGGCGGCTCGCCTCAGGCGGCGCTCACGTCATCGTCCACGGCCGAAACCGGGAGCGGGGAGAGGCCCTGGTAGCAGAGATCGAGGCCGCGGGGATCGGAAGTGCAGCCTTCTACGCCGCCGATCTTGCAGACCTGGCTGCCGTGCGCCAATTCGCCGATACCATCCTGCGGGACTACGAGCGCCTGGACTTCCTCGTCAACAACGCCGGGATCTGGCTGGCCGATGGCGAGCGCCGGGTCAGCGCGGACGGTCACGAGCTGCACTTCGCCGTCAACTACCTGGCCGGATTCGTCCTCACTCGACGGCTGCTACCGCTCCTCGAGAAGGGGGAAGCGGCGAGGGTTGTCAATGTTGCCTCCAGCGCCCAACAGCCCATGGACTTCGAGGACGTCATGCTGGAGGGCAGCTACTCCCCGGGCCGGGCGTATGCCCAGAGCAAGCTTGCCCAGGTAACGTTCACGGTGGACCTGGCCGAAGAGCTGGCGGACACGGAGGTGAAGGTAGTGGCCTTGCACCCGGCGACCCTTATGGACACGCAAATGGTCCGCGACGCAGGGGTGAGGCCGAGAAGCACGGTTGAGGAGGGCGCCGAAGCGGTCCTGAACCTCATCACCGCCCCCGACCTGGAGAGCGGCCAGTACTTCAACGGCTTGAGCCCGGCCCGTGCCCATGACCAGGCGTACGACCCCGTGGCGCGGGAGCAGCTGCGGCGACTCAGCGAAGAGTTGGCGGGTCTTCGTTGACCGGCACAGCGCCGGCATCTCCGGCCGATCTGGTCACACAGACCCGCGTCTGATCGTTATCATGGGTGAGCGCCATCTTTCCCCTCCATGGGTGATGTCCAGGCAGCCTCCCTCAGGGCGGCGCCCATGGTGAAGCGGCGACCCTGTTCAAGGCGACCACCATGGAATCCCGAATTCCCGCTTTCCGAGCCACCCTCCTGGCGGGTGCCGCGTGCCTCCCCGGCTTGCTGTTCGCATCCTGCGGCGATGGCTCACCCCTGGGGCCCGCCGACGAGATCACCGAGCTGCCCCGTCCTCTCTCCGTTGCAGAGGAACTCCTCATAGATGCCGGCAACGACTTCGCCTTTCGCTTTCTGGCTCAGGTACATGAGGAGGATCAGGCCTCCAGCCTCTTCCTGTCTCCCCTCAGCGCCTCCATGGCCCTGGGGATGACCCTGAACGGGGCGGCGGGCGGTACCTTCGAGGAGATGCGATCCACGCTGGGCTTCGGGACTCTCTCCATGGAGCAGATCAACCAGGGCTACCGTGATCTCCTGGACCTGCTGAGGGGATTGGATCCCACGGTGGAGCTGGGAATCGGCAACTCCATCTGGTACCGGGAGGGGTTCGAGGTCAGGGCCGACTTTCTCGGAAAGACCCGGGACTCCTTCGATGCGGAGGTGCGGGCCCTGGACTTCTCCGATCCTGCGGCCGTGGGGATCATCAACGGGTGGGTGAGTGACGAGACCCGGGGGAAGATCGAGGAGATCATCGAGGCGCCCATCGACCCCGCCACGGTCATGTTCCTCATCAATGCCATCTATTTCAACGGGGACTGGACCTACCGTTTCGATCGGGCCAGGACCACCCAGGCTCCCTTCCACGGTCCAGGGGGGTCACAGGGGACGGTCTCCCTCATGGAGGTGTCGGGAACCTTCCCCTACGCGGAGACCGGGGCCTACCAGGCCGTAGACCTTCCCTACGGGGGGCAGGCCTTTGCCATGACGGTGATCCTTCCGAGAGAGGGAACGTCAGTGGACCAGGTGGTGGCATCGCTGGATGCCTCGAGCTGGACCGGCCTCGTCCAGAGCTTCCGTGAAGGGGAGGGGACCGTCCGCCTGCCCCGATTCCGGATGGAGTGGGAGAAGGTCCTGAACGAAACGCTTCAGGCCATGGGGATGGTCCAGGCATTCCAGCCCGGGATGGCGGACTTCCGGGGGATCTCCTCTCCGGACGGTGGCAACCCCGGCCTGTTCGTGAGTCTGGTGAAGCAGAAGGCCTACGTGGAGGTGGACGAGGTGGGAACCGAGGCCGCCGCCGCTACCGTGGTGGTTATCGACAGGACGTCCGGAGGGCGCTTCGACTTCCGGGCGGACCGGCCCTTCCTCTTCTTCATCCGGGAGCGGCTATCGGGGACGATCCTCTTCGCAGGCCTGTTCCTGGAGCCGTAGCCCGGGCCGGCCGTTTCGGCGCCCCCCCTCCCGGAAAAAGCGCTGACGCCCGGCCCTCTGCGTCCCCCACCGGCAGTCCCTCTTTCCGTCGTGGGATCGAGACGCAGCGAATCCTTCTACGGTGAGCAGTTATCCCGTCACAACCCCTAACGCACCGTGCTGACGTACGGGCTCCCGCTGATGGGCGTGCCGTTCATGGTGATTGCCACGTAGTCGAGGCCCGTGCGCACCGGATGGGGCCTGTAGCTGGCCGTATACGTCCCGTCGCCCACATCGGTGGCTGTGATGGGACCGGTGTCATTCGTTCCCGTCACGGTTACCACCACGGTCTCGCCGCCGACGGTGACCGGGTTCCCATGAGCGTCCCTGGCCTGCACCACGATTTCTGTCAGCTCCTTCCGCACACCGTCCGGCACGGTGGCCGTGGAGTGGGCCGGGCTCGCCGCCCCGGCCGCCACGGTGCTGGTGAAGGGGCTGTCGCTGATGGACGTGCCGTCCATGGTGATAGCCACGGAGTCCGTGCCTGCCACGGTGGGCGTGTAGCTGGCGGTGTAGGTACCGTCCCCGGCATCGGTGGCCGTGATGGGTCCGGCGGCGTTGGCCCCCGACACGGTGACGAGGACCGTGGCGCCCCCGGAGCTCACCGGGTTGCCGC
>CAZSDD010000194.1:0-4406 GCA_964605505.1 uncultured Gemmatimonadaceae bacterium
CAGATCCACTCATGACGGCACCGTGGGAAAGCGGGCGAAGAAGGCTGGGTCCGAAAGAAGTAATCTACCGCCGGCCTCCGACAATGCACCCGTTGACGCACCGGCTGCCCCCGACTTCACACCTCCGCCCATCCCCCGTACCTTCCCGGAACCGAGAGACTGGTGAACGGGACAATCCAGGGGACCCTGAACATGGGTGTGGAAAGAGGCGAGCCGGGCGACGGAGGGCGGCCGGACCTGGAGGAATGGCAGAAGCTCACCTGGGAGGATCTGGCGGACTGGGCAGGCTCCCGGACCGTCAGTCGGGGCAGAGGCTACCAGCAGAACGGATACGTGAGGGCACTGTGCGTATCCGGCACGGGGGTCCTCCTGGCGTGGGTTCGGGGCGGAAGGAGATACGCGACCCGGGTCCACCTCGATCTCACAAGAGACCGGCGATGGGACCGGATCGTGTCCCGCTGCTCGTGCCCCATGGGCGTGGCATGCAAGCACGCTGTGGCCGTGGTCCTGGAGTATCTCGAAACGGTGGAGAAGGGGGCCGACGTGCCGGAGGCCCCGGAAGCCGACGAACGTTGGACCATCCTGGAGCTGGACGACGACGGCCCGTGGGAGGATGCCGGAGACGAGGATCATGCCGACGAAGAAGGCCCATGGGAGGCGCCAGGGCCCTTCACCCGGAGTAGAAGGCGAAGGGGGAGCGGGTGGGAGGATCTCCGCTCTTTCCTCGAGACGAAGACATCCGAAGAGCTGGCCGAAATCATCATGCGGTTCTGTGAGGCTCACCCGGAGCTGCGAAAAGGACTGGAGGACGAGCGACGAGCCACCGGCGGGGAATTCTCCGAGCTCTTGAGGGAGGCCCGGAGAGAGATGCGCGCACTGACGGCGGAGGATGCCTGGTGGAACGGGTGGAAGGGTGTGGGAAATCTTCCGGACTACAGCGGGTTGAAGGCCCGGCTGAAGATCCTGCTGGAACACGGCCAGGCCGACGGAATCGTGGATCTGGGCAGGGAACTTCTGGAGCGGGGCATCCATCAGGTGGAGCGCTCAGACGATGAGGGAAACACGGCGGTTGAGATCAGCGGTTGCATGAGGGTCGTGGCCGAGGCCCTGAAAGAGTCGAGTTTGTTCGCGGAGGAGAAGATCCTGTTTGCCATCGACTCCATGCTTGCGGACAACTTCGGGCTCTGCGAGGACTTTGACCGTGTCCTCCAGGAGCCATGGGAGGAAACGGCGTGGTCGGCCGTGGCAGACCAGCTCATGGACCGGCTGGAACGGGAGCCGGCGGCATCCGTCGAGGACGAGGATTGGATGCGTTCCTACCACCGGGACCGGTTGGGTGACTGGGCCATCACTGCCCTGGATCGGGGTGGCCGAAAGGAGGAGGGTACTCGAGTCTGCGTTGCCGAGGCCGAGAAATCCGGTAGCTACGCCCGGGCGGTCCAGCGCCTTCTGGAGGAGGCGGACTTCGCCGGCGCCGAGGCCCTGGCCCGGACCGGCCTGAGGAAGGTGTCGACTCGCTACCGGGGAATACACACCGAGTTGCAGGATCTGTTGTGCGAGGTCGCAGAAAAGACGGGGGACCTTCTGCTTCCGGCGGCCGTGGCCGCCGAGCGGTTCTTCCGGTTGCCCAGTGTGGACGGTCTCCGTGAGCTCACGGAGAGAGCGGAAAGAGCGGGCTGTGGGGACGTCGTGACGAAGGGAGCCGTGACGTTCCTGGAGACAGGCCGAAGGCCTGATACCATGACGGAGGGCTCGGCGGAGGGCACCGCCGGGGACCCCTGGCCGCTGCCGCCGCCGCCGGAGCGCCGGGAAGAACGTCCTGCCGGGCATGCCTCCCCAACCGGGAAGGATCCCCACTACCAGGTCCTGATCAGATTGGCCATGGAGGAGGAACGTTCCCAGGACGTGCTGAGGTGGTATGACGAATGGAAGGAGGTGGCGGTGGGCCCCCGAGGCGGCTGGAGATCCGTTCCGGAAAGCCTGGAGGTGGAGGTCGCCGAAGCCGTAGCGTCCTCATCCCCTGACCGGGCCGTCCACATCTTCGTGGCGGCCGCCGACTCGGTGGCTTCCGCCACCAACACCCGCACCTATCCCGAGGCGGGCCGACTCCTGAAGCGTGCGAAGGGGGTGCTGGAGGAGAAAGACCGCATGGAGGAGTGGAACCCGATCCTGGACGACTTCCGTCAGAAGCACCGCCGAAAGAGACGGTTGATGGAGGTGCTCGACGGCATGGAGGGCCGGCCCATCGTCAGGGGCCGGCGGAGGTAGGTTGACAGCCCCATGCCCATCCGCGTCCTCGCCTCCGTCATCCAGCGAAACCAGCGTCTGCTGGTGTGCCGTCGCCCTCTGCACAAGCGTCACGGGGGACTCTGGGAGTTTCCCGGAGGGAAAGTGAAGGATGGGGAAAGTGATCTCGAGGCGGCCCGCCGGGAGCTTGCCGAGGAGCTGGGCGTGCACGTGACGGCCGCAGGTCCGGTGGAGCTTTCCGTTCGGGACCCGGGTTCGGAGTTCGTCATCGAGTTCCTGCCCGTGACCATCCAGGGCGAGCCCCGGTGCCTGGAGCACATGGCCCTGGCGTGGGAGGAGGAGGGGAAGCTCGCCGCCTATGACCTGGCCCCCAGTGATCGCCGGTACGTGGAGGTGCGGCTGGGTCTTCAGGGACTCTTCTGAGAGTCCCGGGCGGAACGGGCCAGGAGGCGTAGCGCTTCGTTTAGCGCACCCCGGACGGGCTGGAAGAGGCATCGTTCCTGGTGCCCGTCGGACGTCAGACGAGCTCAGGGCCGGATTGGCTGGGGTCGTGTTCGTGTTCATGCTCGTCTTCGTCTTCGTGGGCGTCGACGACGCGGAGCATGGGGGTGGGGCGGCGGTGGAAGCGAAGCTCGAAGACATCGGGCCGGGCGTAGTGGCCGGCCGAGTCAAGCTGCCAGCGGGGCCCCACGAGTTGGTCGGGCTCCACATCCGCGTAGAGGATGCCCTCCTGTTCAGCGAGGGGCCCGGCGACGATCCTGCCGTCGGGGTCGACGATGACGCTCTGGCCCGGGTTGAGCCAGCCCTCCCGCTCGCCCAGATAGGCGTCCTTGAGGGGCAGGTCGTCGGGGATGTCGTCCATGTGGAGGGCCTGGCAGACACCCACGACGAAGCAGCGACCCTCCTTCGCGACGTGGCGCATGGTGGAAATCCAGGGCTCGCCCCGGTCCCAGGTCGGCGCCACATGGATCTGCTCGCCCCACGCGCTCAGCGTGTAGCGGGCCAGCGGCATGTAGTTCTCCCAGCAGATCAACCCGCCGAGCCGGCCGAACGGAAGCGTGTAGACCTCCAGATCGCTGCCATCACCCCGACCCCACACCAGCCGCTCACCGGCCGTGGGCACGAACTTGCGGTGCCGGCCCAGGACCGTGCCGTCGGGGCCGATATAGAGAAGGGTGTTGTAGAGCGTGGTGTCGCTGGCCTCCGCATTCCGCTCGTTCACGCCCATGGCCAGGGCGATGCCGTGCTCCGCCGCAGCACGGGCCAGGCGCTCGACCTCGGGCCCAGGGATGGCGATGGACGCGGCGTGCAGCCGGGTGTAGAGCTCCCGCAGGGGGTGCGTGTGCCCCGCCGGGATGAACCAGACCCAGAGGGGGTAGCCGGATAGGAATGCCTCGGGGAAGACGGCCAGGCTGGCGCCCGCTGCCGCGGCCTCCTCCAGAAGGCGGCAGGCCTTGTCCAGCGTCGCGTCCAGGTCCAGGAAGACCGGCGCGGCCTGGACGGCGGCGAGACGGATCGTGTCCGAGTTCGTCATACCGTGCTCCGATTACGGGGAAGCCCGTGGGAAGTCGAGGAGAAGCTTCACGGGGTGGAAGTGCTGGAGAGCTTCCTCTCACGATCGGCGGCAAAGGCCAGGACCGCTGAGATGTCCTCGGCCTCCAGGTCCGATGGTGATGCGCTCCCTGTAGTTCATCTCGGAGGATACCCCCCGGAGAGAGAAGGGGTCAATTCTTTTACCAGACCCTCGAATCCCACTTTCCCGGTGGCGCGAGACGCCCGTAGGTTGACAGCGATATGACAATCCCCGTCTTCGCGCCCGTCCTCGCCTCCGCCATGGACCCGGCCCATGCCCGAACCCCACGGCGTCCCCGGATGGCGAGCTCCAGCGTTGAGGATGCGCCCCGAGGGAGGGCGTTCCTCTTCAACCCCAACCGGCTGAATGTGGCCATGTCACGAGCGAGGTGTCCTGGGGTTCTCGTGGGAAATCCGGCCCTGTCGGGACCGGATTGCTCCTCAGTGCGGCAGATGCGGCTGGCGAACGGCTGGTGTCGATACGCGGAGATGGCCCCCGATCAAGTGAACCTTTGAGGAATCGGAAGCACCCTGATGCAAAATCTTCTGGTTGGTCTGGCGGCGTTCCTGTTTGGGCTGATGGTAGG
>CAZSDD010000195.1:0-2166 GCA_964605505.1 uncultured Gemmatimonadaceae bacterium
GACGGTATCCACGGGACGTCTGCTGAGTCCCGAGCAGGTGAAGAAGATCCTGGAGAAGGCGGGCGGAGAGGGAAGCTGATGAGGTCCATGGGGGGGCAGGTGCCCCGCTGCCGGGACTGCTCGGGGTACGCGGTGTGAAGGACGGCGGGACCGGGGTGCTTCTCCTGGTGGGAGGGGTGTACCTCGTCTACCGGGCGTGACCGTCCACGTCTGTCCCCCCCCGTCTCCAGGTAGCGGGCGAACTCGCCCGGGAGGCCGCTTTCCCGGATGGCCGCCGTGGCCCGGGCCAGGTCGTGCTCCCTCGCATTGCACCACCACGCCTTGCTTCCTGCATGGTCACGACCCCATTGCTTGCACGATAAGCTTCAAGGCAATGGCCAGGAGCACCACCGCGTAGAGCTGCTTCACCCACCGGGGCTTGGCCTTTCGGGCCATGAAAGATCCTCCGAGCTGGGAGCCTACCACCACCGCCGCCACCACACCCAGAGTCAGGGGCCAGTTCATCTCCCCCTCGGCCATGTGGCCCAGGTAACCGGAAAAGGACGAGAAGGTCACGACGAACGCCGTGGTGGCCGCCGCTTCCCTGGCCCTGTAGCCCATCCACATGAGGATGGGGGCGATGATGAACCCGCCTCCCAGCCCCAGCATTCCCCCCATGAAGCCGGCGAATCCTCCCACAAAGGCGCCGATGAGGGAGCGTTTGCCCAGAGGCATGATGGTCTCGGGCTCGGGTTGCCGGGCGAAGAGGAACATGCGAAGGGCCGCTACGAGAACGGCCGCGGCGAAGAGGATGAGGAGGGTGTGGACCGGTACGAAACGGGCGGCCCAGGCCCCCACCGGAGCCAGAAGAAAGGCCGCCGCCGCCATGGACAGCCCACCCTTCCAGTCCACCAGTCTCTTGCGGGTGAAGGGGATGAGGGCCAGGAGGGTGTTGAGCCCGTTCAGGAGGAGGCCCAGGGGGATGGCCACCTCCTTCACCGGAAAGCCGGCCCAGGTCAGAACAGGCACATAGACCATTCCGCCTCCCAGCCCCAGCATGGCGAAAAGGAAGGAGGCCAGAAGGATGACCACCGAAACGATAAGGTAGACGAGCATGTGGTCTATTGTTCTCCCGCCAGGAGCGTCTCCTGGCACGGGATGCAGACCTTCCCATCACCCACCACCGGGCCGAAGCCCTTCACCACCACCACCGGGATCTGTGTGTGGGTCGGGCCGGAGGTCCGAAGTGATGGTTGAGGGTGGTGACGGCCCGGAGCATTCCCAAAGGTACTATGAGAGAACCTCGAACGAAGGGGACTGGGGTATCCATGTAACCGGTCGTCCCTCGATCAAACAACGGATCAAGAGGGTTCGCTGAATGGAGAGGAAGGGATCCCCTGCCGGATCTCCCATCCCCGGTGTCTTGCCCGGTGGTCCCCGGCCGCCACACCTTGCCGATGGACTCCGATGGACTCCGATGGACTCCATGGAGCATGGACTCGAGCGGGCCCCCCGAGATCCGCACCCGAACCTCCAGGACCGCACCATGCGACCCCAGTACTGGCTTCCGATCCTTCTGGCCCTGACTTGCCTGCCGGCGTTCCCGGTCCGGGGGCAGCTTCTCTCCGACCCCGGCAGCCTTCGCCACACCCTGGCCGCCCAGGTGGAATGGGCCGAAGGACTGGGCTCCGCCCGCCGTGAGGCGGCCCTCCGCCTCCTGGCCGTGGCCGAGGAGATTCTCGCCCTTCCGGGCGGGGAGGCCTGGGAGAGGACGAGGTTCTTGGCCGAGGCCCAGGGCCTCGCCGACCAGGTGGCCTCCCTGGAGGAGGAGAGGGCGGAGGCCCTCACCATGGTGCGCCAGACCCGGGCCCAGCTCATGGGGATTCTGGAGTCCCGGCGGGCTGCCCTCCTTCAGGCCCTTTCCGAAGCCCCTCCCGACCGGCGGCCGGCCCTGGAGGCCCAGGCCCGGGAGCTGGGAGACGAGGTGGAGGCCCTGCGGGTGGAGGAAGAAGCTGCGGAAGAGCCCGGCGGACCGGCGGACCCCCTGGATTCGGCGTCCGGCGTCCTGTCGGCTCTGGCCAGGGTCGTGGCGGAAGAGCACCAGCGTCTCGCGGCTCTCCAATCCGTCCAGGAAGAGCAGCGCCTCTTCATGGGCGACCTCAGCCTCTTCGACGAGACCGCCATGCC
>CAZSDD010000195.1:2266-4296 GCA_964605505.1 uncultured Gemmatimonadaceae bacterium
TCGGTGGGCGGCCAGGCTCTCCGCAGCGGCCAGAGCGTCTTCACCGAGCTGGTGGGAGAGGTCCGGGAGACCCTCACGGGGAACCCCTCCACCGGAGGCCCACAATGGCTGGTGACCTCCTGGCAGAAGGGCCGCTTCCTGTCGGATCCCCTCCCGGCCCCCGGGTATCTGGAGCCGGGCCGGGTGGAAGGGGGGCTGGCCGGCCGCCTCACCCTCCCCCTCCGGATCCGCTGGAGCATGGAGGCCGAGGGCGGCGCCGACGGGGTCCGCTACGAGCCCGAGGACTGGAAGGTCCTGGACCGCCAGGGCGTGAACGGAGCCCTGGGCCTGGCCTGGCGGGGAAACGCCCGGGCCGCCCGGGTGTCGTTGCGGGCCTCCCACCACGGGTTTTCCGACCTGGCCACCCAGGGTCTCTCCGGCCGGAGCGACACCCGCATCGCCCTGGAGGCCGACGGCTTCCTGGAGGGGAGTTGGGTGGCCAGGCTCACCCTTGGCGGAGCGTGGAACCAGTCCAGGATCGAGGCCTACGATTTTCGCTCGGTGCGTGCCGTCCTGCTGCTGTCGGCGCCCTGGGGAGAGGGATCACTCCAGGGATACGCGGCCTTTGCCCACCAGGTATACCTGAACCCCGGGCCGGAAGACGCCCGGGTGGCCCCCTCGGACCAGGACTCGGGGGCGATCCTGTCTCTCCAGTACGCTCTTCCCCTGGGGGCCGGGAGGAACCTCCTCCTCCGGGGGGGATGGTCCCGGAGCCAGACGGGATTCCGGGAGGATTTCTACGAGCGGTTCGGGGTGAGCGCCCACCTGGCCTTCCGGGGCGGCTGAGACGCTCAGCCGCCCGTGCCGATAGCCATCCAGTCGTCGCAGGCGGCGATGCCCTCCCGGTTGAGATCCTCCCGGCCGGTAAGGGAAACGGTGCGGGCCGAGCCGTCGATGATGCCCAGGGTGGGAACCCCTGCCGGACGGGCTCCCCGGAACCTGTCCCGTACCGGGACGAGCCTCGTGAACGGGGCGAACTCCGTTACCGTGACGGGCCCCCGATCTTCATCTTCCATAGCGGGACCCTCTCCCTCATCTTGTCTGTGACGAAGATCACGGTTTTCTCGATTTCAGGGAGTTTGCTCCGTTGCGCCACGATCCTCGAGCCGTCCTGACGGGAGTTTCGTTTTTCCGGGGCCTATCGCCCGGGGCCGTCGACCTGGTTGCCCACCGGATGATTCACCGGTCCGTTGCCCAGGGGACGATCCTGTTCAGGAAGGGGGAGACGGCCCGGGGGGTCTACCTGCTGGTGAAGGGAAGGGTCGAGATCTTTCGGTCCACCGCCGATGGCCGGGAGCAGATTCTCCACACCGAGACCCCGGTTCAGAGCATCGCCGAGCTGCCGGTCTTCGACGGAGGTCCCTACCCGGCGTCGGGGCGGGCCGCGGAGGATTCGGAGCTCTTCTTTCTCTCGCTGGACGACTTCCAGCGCCTCTACCGGGAGCACCCGGAGATCGCCGATGCCGTCATACGAAACCTGGGGATTCGACTGCGGAAGCTGGTGGGAGTGGTGGAGAAGATCTCCCTCCGGAGCGTTCCGGGCCGGGTGGCCAAGACCCTCCTGGAGGCAGCAGAGAGGTCAGGGGCCCAGAAGGAGGGCGGGAGCTTTCAGCTAAAACGCACCCAATCCGAGCTGGCCCAGGAGCTGGCCACCAGCCGGGAGAGCGTGGCCCGGGCTCTCAGCGAGATGCGAAAGCACGGGATCATCTCCACCCGGGGCCGGCAGGTGACCATTCGCTCCCTCCGGGGGCTGGTGGAGGTGGCGGAGGGGCAGACCCCGGGGGAGGCCCTGGGGTGCAAGACTCGCTGAGATTACAGAGACCTCATGGCGAGGAAGCACTCCTTGGAGTTCCGCCCCAGGGCGCCACCAGGAGCTCCTGGATCTACCGGTGGAGGCCGGATCGGCACGGGAGACTGCAAGGACGAAGGACGAGAGGGAGTTAGCCGGACTCCATGCGGCGGTCTCCATGGCTCAACGAGCCGTCCCCCGG
>CAZSDD010000196.1:0-4290 GCA_964605505.1 uncultured Gemmatimonadaceae bacterium
ACGATGGTCACCGCCACCACATTCTGAACCCACTTGTGGCCCTTCAGGATCTGCAGGCGCACTCCTGCCAGCGCCCCCAGGAAATTCCCGGCCGCCAGGGCGGTTCCCATGGCCCAGTCCACCTTTCCACTCCAGGTGAAGATGACCAGAGCCGGAGCGGTGAACGCCAATATCAGCGTGACCTTCAGCGCGTTGCCCCGGATCAGATTGAGTCCTCCGGCGGAGGTCACTGCCAGAATGATGAAGCCGACCCCGGCCTGGATGAACCCCCCGTAGACGCCCACGACGAAGAAGAGGCCGGCGAAGGCCCAGCGTCTTCTCCCTTCCGGCAGGAGGACAGCCCTCTCTTCCGCCGGCACGGCGGGGCGCAGCACGGTCCAGGCCGCCGCACCCACCAGCGCCACGGCAAGGATCTTCTGGAAGGCCAGGTCCCCGATGCGAACCGCAGCCAGGGTGCCCACCACCACCCCCGCCAGGGCCGGGGGAACGGCCAGAGCCACCCACTCCATGGAGATGAGCCTTCGCTGGTGGAAGCTCCAGGTTGCGCCCACGTTCTGGATGAGAATGGCCACCCGGTTGGTACCGTTGGCAACGGTGGGGGGTAGGCCCAGAAAGATCATCACCGGCAGCGTGAGCATGGACCCGCCCCCGGCGATGACGTTCAGGGTTCCGGCTACCAGGCCGGCCAGAAAGAGAAGCAGTGGGGTAGTCAGGGCGTCGGGCACGGTCGGCGAGGTTCGGGGTGAGGGTTCTGTCGGCGCACAAAGTTGGTTGGGAACGAAGCTCGGCACCAGTGCCCGAGGGCGTTCAGGGCGAGGAGGGCAGCCACCGATCTCCGGAAACTGGCTCATGACAGTGCCTCGATTCCCTGGCCCTGTCTCGAATCGATGCAGGTGAAAGGGCTCCGGATGCTGCCTTCGATGATTTCTCGGGCCCGGCGCCATGGCAGACTTGTTGCACATGCTCCACCGGAGCCGAGGGTGCACCCGGCCCGTTCGGGGGTTCAGAGAAACCAGGGAGAAGACGTATGTGGAAGAGGGACGAAGCAGAGCAAGCCACTCCTCCAGCACCGAAGCTGGACGAGGCCACCCCGCCCAGGGAGACACGCCGATCGAAGGAGCCTCTCTCCGAGAAGGCTGCCGTCGGAGAGAGGGCCTCCATCGGACGGTCCATCACCATCAAGGGGGAGGTGACCGGCGATGAGGATCTGCTGATCCAGGGCCGTGTGGACGGGTCCGTGGAACTCAAGCAGAACGCTCTCACCGTGGGAACGGAGGGGCGCGTGAAGGCGAACATCACCGCCCGCGTCATCACGGTGGAGGGAGAGGTGGAGGGGGATCTCAAGGCCAAGGAGCAGGTGGTTCTCCGAAGCTCCGCCCGGGTCCAGGGAGATCTCACGGCCCCCCGGGTGGTGCTGGAAGACGGCGCCACCTTCCGTGGGCTGGTGGACATGGGAGACCCCCCCGGGAAGGGAGAATCCGCCCCGGGGGCCGGAGAGAAAGGCAAAGAGGCGTCCGACACGAAGAACGCTTCTTCAGCAGGTGCCGGGAAGACGGGCCAGGACACATCCAAACCGGTCTCCGTGGGTACACCCACTCCCGCCGGGACCGGCAAGGATTCCACATCCGGCGGAACCGAAAAGACCAAGCCCTGAACAGGAAGGGCGGCCCATGGGATGGTTGAGCCGGATCTGGCGGACACCCTCCAGGGACGTCCGCCCGGAGAGGCAGAAGGAAGCCGTGCCGCCCCCGGTGGTGAGAACCGCCCCGGGGGTGGCCGCCATCTTCGCGGGCCTGAAAAACGACGGCAGCCACGGAATTCTGGACCTGGGGCCGGCGGTGGAGGCCAACCTGCGCTTCTATGGCAGATTCGCCCGGTGGGTACGATTCGGCAGCCTCCTCCGGGCTCCCCCGAGAGGAGACGCCTGGCAGGAGGCCCTCCAGGAGCTGCCCCCTCTCCCTGATCGGCCCTACGACGTGGTGATGGCCTGGAACATTCTGGATCGGCTTCCGCCGGAGCACCGTCCACTCCTCATTGAGCGCATCGCCCAGCTCACCGGCCCCGGCGCGCGACTGTATGTTCTCGTGGACGGATCCGGTGAGGACCTGACCCATCCACTCCGCTTTTCCATCCAGGACGACGGCTTTGTCTCCCAGGAAAAGGTGGGCCCCGCCTCCCCTGCCTACCCCCAGCTCCTGCCGGCAGAGGTCGAACGAATCCTGACCCCCTTCCACGTGGCCCACGCCTTCACCCTTCGAGGCGGCTTCCGGGAGTACGTGGCTCGCTGGAGCGAGCAGGAGGCCGGACTCGACACCTGGTGGACCCGGTAGAAGAGCCCGATTCCGGCACGTCCCCTCTCGGGCCCTTCCCTCCTGAAACCTCCCCACCCCTCTCCCCGTCAGGAGAGAGCGCGGTGCCGGAGGGCGCCGCATTCAGCCACGGCGAACTGGGCCATGACCGTAATCGAGACGCAGGGCCTCACCAAGCGCTACCGAAAGACGGTGGCGGTGGACCGGGTTTCCTTCAGCGTGGAGCGAGGGCAGATCTTCGGCTTCCTGGGCCCGAACGGCTCCGGGAAAACCACCACCATCGGTATGCTTCTGGGCATCACCACACCTACGGCGGGGGAGTTTCGCCTTTTCGGAGAACGTGGATCCGGCGACCTGCACAGGATCCGGCGCCGGGTGGGCGCCACCCTGGAGCAGCCCAACTTCTACCCCTACCTGAGCGGCTTCGACAACCTCCGGATTGCCGCCAGCGTAAAGGGTGTGGGGCGGTCCCGCATCCACGAGGTCCTGGATCTGGTGGGACTCCGTGATCGCCGGAAGGACGCGTTCAAAGCATACTCCCTGGGAATGAAGCAGCGGCTGGCCCTGGCGGCCACTCTCCTGGGCGACCCGGAGCTCATCATTCTGGACGAGCCGGCCAACGGACTGGACCCGGAAGGAATGCGGGAGATCCGCAAGATCATTCTGGAGTTGGGAGAGCGGGGCAAGACCATCTTCCTGTCCAGTCACCTCCTGCACGAGGTGGAGCGGACCTGTACCCACGTGGCGGTGATCCGGAAGGGCCGGATCATTCGCCAGGACAGTGTGGGGGAGCTTCTTTCAGGCAACGTGCTGGTGGAGTTGGGATCAGCGGATCCGGTAGCGCTGGAGGAGGCAGTTCTAGGCTATCCCGCTACGGTATCGGCCCGTCGAGAGGGAGACGCGGTGGTGGTCCAGCTCGCCGACGACGGATTGGACATCCTGAACCGATTTCTGGCCGAGCAGAGCGTGTTCCTCTCCCGCCTGGCCCTCAGGCGCCGGTCGCTTGAAGACGCCTTCCTGGAGATCACGAGCACCCGAAAGGGAGAGTCGGAAGCTTCGGATGCGGACGGCTCGAAGGTCCGGAAGGAGGAGGCGGCATGACGGCGACGGTACTGGCCCGGAACGAGTGGATCAAGACGACCCGGCGCTTCGCGTTCTGGGTGACCCTTCTCTGCCTCGGCGGCTTGACGGCCGTCATGGTGATGGACCGCCGTCTCTCCGGTCTGTCCAGGGAGAGCGTGCCTCTCTTCCAGCTTCCCGATGGCTGGAGCTACATCGTGAGCGAGCCCGGGCCCCTGCCGGGGATGTTCGCAGCCGTCCTGATGATCCTCCTGGTGGCCAGCGAATTTTCCTGGCGGACCGCACGGCAGAACGTCATCGACGGCCTTTCCCGGGAGCAGTTCTACGCCGGCAAGACCATTCTCCTCCCCGCCGTTTCCCTTGCCGTGCTGGTCCTGGTGGTAGGCCTTGGCGCCGGCGTCGCCCTCTGGGGAACCGATCTGGCAGCCCTCTCCGACCCCGTTGTCGGCAGCACCGACCTGGCACTTCTGGGCGGCGCGGCCCTCTCCGTCCTGGGGATGGGGGCCATGGGCCTCCTCCTGGCCGCGACAGTGCGGAGCGGGGGACCCGCCATCGCCCTTCTCTTCCTCTACATGAGCTTCGGGGAGCGGATCCTGGCCCAGGTCGTCATTCGCTTTCTTCCCGCTGCGGGACCGCTCATGCCGTATCGGCCCTTCGAGCTCTTCATGACCATGACGGAGAGCCAGCACTACTACCCGGCGGCCCAGGAGGCGGCCATCGCCAGCGCCCTGGAGCACGGGAGACAGGCCCCCGCCTTCCTGGATCCCGGCGTCATGGCGGCTGCCGCAGGCGGCTGGATCGCACTCTTTCTCCTGGTGGGATTCCTGACCTTCCGGAAACGGGATCTGTAGGAGCCTGTCCGAGTAGCGCGGCTCACCCCATGACTCGGACAGCCTTCTAG
>CAZSDD010000197.1:0-4282 GCA_964605505.1 uncultured Gemmatimonadaceae bacterium
GCCCGAGCCTCGGATCTCTGACGAGTCCTTCTCCCGGTAGTCCCCGGCCGCGATCGCCTGGACGCGCCGTCCACCACCGTCCAGGATGTTCCACGACAGGATCTTCATCTTGGGCCCTCTCCCCTCCTCTCCAACGCGACTGCTGGTGCATTCGTCCCTCGAACGGCCTGTCCGTTCCTCGGCACCATAGATGCCTTGCAGGAGATCCGGACCAGATCTTCTCCACCGGAATGAAGACCAGGTGGGACCAGCGAATCTACATCGACCTCTTCAGTGGGGCCGGTTTCGCGAAAATCCGCGGATCTGGCCAGGTCGTCGCCGGCTCGCCAATCCTCCAGAACCTTCCGGGGATGCTTGACGCATGAGGCCCCTTCGCATGCGCCGAGGACTTCGCCCAGGACTCTCCTGGAGCATGGTCTCCGGCGACGGTTGCGAGCCCGGTGGCTTCGTCGAGGAAAGGTCGTATGCCCCTCCGACAGGGGGGGACCCTTTCTCCCTCCCCGGGGGATTCAGGCCCTCTCAGCCATCCGCACGCCCACAGCCATGCCCCACGATTTTGGAGTGAGAATGAGAGTGGGACATCTTGATTTCATATATACATCCGTATATACTATGCTATTCACCTGGGATCCTGAGAAGAGCGATGCAAACCTTCGGGACCGAGGCTTTGACTTCGAGTTCGCCAGCCTGATCTTCCAGGGGGTCACCCTGGAAAAGGAGGACAGGCGAAGAGCCTACGGAGAGAAACGGGTCGTTGCCGTGGGCCTGGCGGACGAGGTTCATCTGACAGTCGTATACACAGATCGAAATGGGGCGCAAGGCGAACTCATTCGGCGCGTCATTTCGGCGAGGAGGAGTAACAAACGTGAGCGGCGCGCGTACCAGAACGCCTTCAAGAGCTGACCGGCCTTCAATGGGCCGGGCTGATATCGAACGCCTTCGCAAGATGAGCGAGGCCGAAATCGCCGGCACTTCTCCTGATGAGTTGAGTGACCTTCCTGTGGACTTTTGGGATGACGCAGAAGTCGTGGTCCCTGAACCCAAGGAAGCCATCTCCCTCAGGGTCGATGGGGATGTCCTCGAGTGGTTCAGGCGGCAGGGTCCCAGGTACCAGACCCGGATGAATGCGGTGCTTCGCGCATACATGACCGCGACTGAGCGGGGAGGGCGTTGAGGAGGTCCAGGCCAGGCGGATCCACCCCTGGACCGGGCGGCGAGGATGCGGATGGTCATATCGCTCCCAACCCATGGAGCGCGCTGCGGCACGAGGATCTTCCCATTCTATCGGGGTCGGTGTACCCTGAGGAGCAGCGTCAATCCCTCACCCAGGCCGCCGGCAGGAAGGAGTTCCCTCCCCTCATGATCCGCGTGGATGTCCGTCCGAGAATGCTGCGTTGGGCCCGTGAGCGTGCGGGGCATTCCACAGACGCTCTTCTTGGCCGTTTTCCGAAACTCGTGGATTGGGAGGAGGGGAAGCTTCAACCCACTCTCAGACAACTGGAGCAGTTTGCCCGGTCCACTCACGTTCCCGTGGGCTTCCTCTTCCTTCCCGACCCCCCGGAAGAGAGCGTGCCCATTCCCGACTTCCGAAGAGTGGCCGGGGCGGGAGACCTCTCTCCCAGCCCCAACCTCCTGGACACCATCTATCTCTGTCAGCAACGCCAGGAGTGGTTCCGGGACTTCGCCCGATCTACTGGGGAGAATCCCCTGGGTTTCGTGGGTTCAGTGGAGGCGGGAGATGACGTCGTGGAAGTCGCACGCCGCATGCGCCGGGCTCTGGAATTCGAAATGGAGGAAAGACGGCAAATTCCGACCTGGACAGAGGCACTCCGACGGTTCATCGGCCGGGCGGAAGAAGTGGGAGTCCTCGTCATGTGCAGCGGAGTGGTGGGAAACAACACCCGGCGTGCCCTGGACCCGGATGAATTCCGGGGGTTCGCCCTGGCCGACGACCTGGCTCCGCTCGTGTTCATCAACGGCGCGGATACCAAAGCCGCCCAGATGTTCACCCTGGCCCACGAGTTGGCTCACGTCTGGCTGGGCCAATCCGCACTCACCGACTCTGAGGCCGGCCAGATTCCCAACCGGACCTTGGAACTCTGGTGCAACCGAGTCGCCGCCGAGCTTCTGGTGCCCCTCACCCTGGTCCAGGAGGAGCATGATCCTTCCCGGCCTCTGGAGGAGGAGACCCAGCGTCTGGCTCGCCGATTCAAGGTCAGCAGCCTCGTCATCCTCCGCAGGATCCACGACGCCGGAGGAATCACCAGACAGGAATTCGGAGCCGCGTACGAATCGGAGCTCGAGAGGCTCCGGGAATTGCCGAGGGGAGGTGGAGGGAACTTCTATCTCACCCAAGCGGCTAGAACTAGCAGAAGGTTCACCCGGGCCCTGGTCATCAGCACAATGGAAGGTCGCACACTGCATCGGGATGCATTTCGGCTTCTTGGCTTCAAGAAGCTCAGCACCTTCCAGGAATTGGGGAGGACCCTCGGAGTCGCCGTCTGATGGCCTACCTTCTGGACGCCAACGTCTTCATCCAGGCGAAGAATCTCCACTATGGCATGGACTTCTGCCCGGCATTTTGGGACTGGCTTCTCGATGCGAACCAAAAAGGAAAGGTCTTCAGCGTTGAATCGGTTGGGGACGAATTACAGGGCATCGCTGACGAGCTCAGTGACTGGGCCGGGAACTTGGATGCCGGGTTCTTCCTGAAGCCAGAGGCGGCCCTTCTTCCAGCTCTCGCCCAGGTGAGCACCTGGGCCACCGGGGTGAACTACGAACCGGCGGCGGTGAACACTTTTCTTCAGGCTGCCGATTACTATCTGGTCAGCCACGGCCTGGCCTACGGGGATACGGTGGTAACACACGAGGTCGCCTCAGGTTCGAAAAAGAAGATCAAGATCCCGGATGCCTGTATCAGCCTGGGCGTGAAGTTCATGAGCCCCTTCACCATGCTCCGAAGGGAGAGGGCCCGTTTCGTTCTCCCGTGAGAGGTTTGGGCTCATCCCCGGCTTCGCGCCATCACGCCTGGTTGATAAGTAAGTGCCGATGGTCCACCGACCGGCCGGGATCTCCGGTCAATCTTGTGCCGAAGGGTCGACAGCCTCCCTCGGAGACACCGGCAGGGAGACGACCTCTTCCGGACCTTCCAGCGCTTTGGCCGATACGCCCATCTCCTGGAGCCGCTGGACCGCAGGCATCAGCCGCCGGTCGAAGGACGCTACTGCCTTGTTGTAGGTATCCACGGACTTCCCGAGGCTTGTCCCGACGGATGCCAGATGGCCCGCGAAGGTCTGGACCCGGTTGTAGAGCTCCTTCCCCTCTTCGGCGATTCGAAGGGCATTCTCGGTTATCTGATGCTGCTGCCAGCCAAAGGCGACCGTACGAAGGAGAGCCAGAAGGGTCACCGGAGAGCAGATGAGAACGCGCTTTTCGATGGCGTACTCCAGAAGTGCCGGGTCCCTGCTGAAGGCCGCTCCCAGACAGGCCTCGTTGGGCACGAACATCACCACGAAATCAGGGGATGGCTGGAACTGGTCCCAATATCTCTTCTGCCCCAGCTCATTGATTCGGCTACGGACCGCCTTTGCGTGCATGACCAGATGCTGGACCTGCTGGTCCTGATCCGAAGCCTCCATTGCCGAGAGGTACGAAGTCATGGGGACCTTCGAATCCACGGGAAGCACACCGCCGCCGGTCAGGTGGACGACCAGATCGGGCCTTCCGGCATCGGTCGTCGATTGTTCGTCGAAATGGACGTGACTTTCCATTCCCGCCATCTCCACAATTCGACGAAGCTCGATCTCCCCCCATCGACCCCTCACCGTCGGGGATTTCAACGCCTCGGCAAGGGATACCGTAGACTGTTGGAGCCTCCCGTGTGTCTCTCGAAGCTGTGACAACTCGGTCTGGATCGAGTCGTAGGCGCCTTTCCTGGTCTTCTCGAGCTCCCGAATGTGTTGGTCCAGAGTCAGGAGCTGATCTTTCACCGGCTTCACCACCCCGTCGATGTCCTTCCTCGCCTCTGCTGTGAGAGCCTGGGCATTGGATTTCAACGCCTCACCAGCCAGGGCGTTGAAGGCGTCTCTCAGCGCTTCTTCCGCCGTGCCCATCCACTCCAGCTTTTCTCCCTCGGACCTTTTTTCCGCCTCCAGCGTCGCGACCTTCTCTTTGAGCGTGGTCCTCTCGGACTCAGCCGCGCCCTTGGCCCGAATCCACACCACCAGCCCTACCATCAGCCCAAACAGGAACGCCGCCAGACCAACCAGAAGATTTTGCATCA
>CAZSDD010000198.1:0-4272 GCA_964605505.1 uncultured Gemmatimonadaceae bacterium
GACTCAGCCTCGGCCCCCGAATCCGGGACCGGTTCTTCTCCGACGCAGCCGAACCCCAGGACCGGTAGGAGGAGGACCGCAGTGTGCAGCAGACGTTTGATTCGAGGGGAGAATCGGGCTTCCATGATTTCTTTCCTCTCCTTGGATCGGTGGATCAGGTGAAAGGGTCGGTCGATGGTCCTACTCGGCCGTGGCTGGAGCCGTCCGCATCACGATCAGATCAGGAACTCCACCACCAGGAACCCCAGGATGATGAGGGCTCCGAAGAGCCACATGAGAAGGTTGAAGTACCGGTCGATGAAGCTGCTGATCGGCGCTCCGAACCGGTAGATGAGTCCCGCCACCAGGAAGAATCGGAGTCCCCTGCTCAGCACGCTGGCCAGGAGAAAGATGGGAAAGTTGATGGCGAACACCCAGGCCGACAGTGTGAAGACCTTGTACGGGATGGGGGTAAGGCCCGCCAGGAACACGGCCCAGAAGTCGTACCTGGCGTAGAGGTCCTGGACGCCGTGGAAAGCCTCCGGGGTGACCCCGGGGACGTAGGCGAAGAAGAAGTCACCCAGGAGGTGCCAGGCACCGGCCCCCAGCAGGTATCCCAGGATTCCCCCCAGGACCGAGGCTGCCGTGGCCGTGGCGGCGAACCGGAGGGAACTGGAGATGGCTCCGAGGCAGAGAGCCATGAGTAGGGGGTCCGGAGGGATGGGAAAGAAGGAAGCCTCGGCGAAGGCCAGGACGGCCAGGGCCAAGGGACCGTAGGGGGTCTCTCCCCAGTGGAGGACCCAGTCGTACATCCGCCGCACCCACCCTGGCTTCTTCCCGTTCATCCGCCCGCTTCTTCCTTCCAGGCGAAACGCCCCAGGAGGGGCACGAAAGTACATTCCACCTGCAAGGGCGCCTCCGTCACCCGGCCATCTTCCTTCCTGACCAGAAGAAGATCCTGGGCGTCCCGGGTTCCCACGGGAATGAGCATCCGACCGGGGTCCGCCAGTTGGTCCAGATAGGCCTTCGGTACCGCAGGAGATGCCGCCGACACCACCACCACATCGAAGGGGGCGTATTTGCGCCAACCGATGGTCCCGTCGCCCACCAGGAGAGCTACGTTCATCACGCCCAGAGCGTCCAGGGCTCTCCGGGCCCGGGTGGAAAGCTCCCGGATCCGCTCCACCGAATAGACCCGATCCGCCATCTTCGCCAGCAGAGCCGTGAGGAATCCGGATCCGGTGCCGATCTCCAGGACCTTTTCGTGCGGCATGGGTTGGAGGATGCTCAGGTAGAGGGCCTGGAGGGAGGGTTGGGATGCCGTCTGCTGGTACCCGATGGGGATGGGGGCGTCTTCATACGCCCTGTGCTGGATTCCTTCCGGAAGGAAGAGGTGCCTGGGTACCTGATCGAAGAGCTGGAGGATCTCCAGCTCTTCAACGCCCCTGTCTCGGATCTCCTCGATGAGACGGCGGCGATATCCGGTAAACCGATGGTCCTCTAGAGGGCCAGGTGCCACCCGCGAATCTCCTCAAGGGTCTTGTAGCTGGTCAGGTCCAGATGAAGGGGTGTCACCGATATGAACCCCTCCTCCACCGCTCGGAAATCGGCATCGTCGGGCCCGGTCCAGGCCGAAATGCCGCCTCCGATCCAGAAGTATTCCTTTCCCTTGGGGTCCAGAGCCCGGCTGATGGAATCGCTGTACTTTCGTTGGCCCAGGGAAGTGACCTTCACGCCCTTCACTTCGTCCGGAGCAAGGGGAGGGAGGTTCACGTTCAGGAGCGTGTGGGGAGGGAAGGAATCCCTGCCCAGAACCTGCTTCAGGAACTTCTCCAGGAGAGGTTGCCACCCGTCCAAACTTTCGAAGTCGTCCCCGGTGTAGGAGAGGGCCACCGAGGGGATCCCGATGACCGTGGCCTCCATGGCCGCCGCCACGGTACCGGAGTACAGCACGTCCTCTCCCATGTTGGCGCCGTGATTCACCCCCGAGAGGCAGAAATCCGGCTGATATCCCAGGACCTCTTTCACGGCCATGATGACACAGTCCGTGGGGGTCCCGTCCACCACGTGGGTTCCGTCCTGGGCTTTTCGAGCCCGAATGGGCCGATGGATGGTCAGGGAATGACTGGTGGCGCTCTGCTCCCGGTCCGGGGCCACGATGGCCACTTCGCCCAGGACCCGGGCTGCATCGGCGAGGACCGACAGACCCCGTGCCATGTACCCGTCATCGTTGGTACAGAGGATCCTCATTCTGTCTCCGAGGGGGTGGGGGGAGTGAGGAGTTGCGTCAGCGCCTCCAGCTCCTTCTTCATGGAGGCCAGGAATTCGGGCTCCAGGATTTCCTGTTGACCCACTTCCAGTTCTCCCTCTTTTCGCATCTCCAGAAGCTTCTGATTCGCTCCCTCGATGGTGTATTTCTGCTCGTAGAGAAGGTTTTTCACCAGGAGGATCAGCTCGATGTCCTTGGGGCGGAACACCCGGTTCCCGGCCCTGTTCTTGGTGGGCCTGAGAACATCGAACTGTGCCTCCCAGTAACGGAGAACGTGGGGTTTCAGCCCCGTAAGATCACATACGTCCCCGATGGAGTAGTACGCCTTCTTCGCGATGGGTTCGCTCACAGTGCTCTCCTTCGGACCAATCAGGACCAGACTTCGGGTTTGGGTTCCCTGAGCATCAGGTTTCGTACCGCTTCCAGCGGAGCCCGGCCCTCCCAGAGGAGGGCATGCACCTCTTCGCTGATGGGCATTTCGACCCGAAACGTTCGAGCCAGCTTCCGGACGGCCTGGACCGTCTTCACGCCTTCTGCCACACCCTGCATGTCCTGGAGGATCTCCTCCAGCACTTCTCCCTGTCCGAGCCGGAATCCCACCGTCCGGTTCCGGCTCAGGGATCCGGTACAGGTCAAGACCAGGTCCCCCATGCCCGCCAGTCCCGAAAAGGTGGCCGGATCGGCCCCCATGGCCACGCCCAGGCGCGTGATCTCCGCCAGGCCCCGGGTGATGAGGGCGGCCAGGGTATTGTGCCCGTATCCCAGTCCGGCCACGGCTCCTGCGGCCAGAGCGATGACGTTCTTCAGGGCTCCACCCAGTTCCACTCCCAGAACGTCGGCGTTGGTGTAGACCCTGAAATAGCCGGTCTGGAACGCTGCCTGGGCTGCTCGAGCCGCTTCCCGGGAGCGACTGGCCACCACCACAGCGGTAGGAGCCTCCTGGCTGACTTCCCTGGCGAAGCTGGGCCCCGAGAGAAAGGTCAGCGAATGACCCTGCTCAGGGGTCAGAAGACCCGTCAAAACCTCGTCCATCCGTCGCCCCGTGGCCACCTCGATTCCCTTGGAGGCGCTCACGATCTGGACCCCGGGTTGCAGGAACTTCGCCGCCGCCCCCATGACCTGGGACACGAACTGGGAGGGTACCACCGAGACCACGAGAGCCTTGTCCGCCACCACTGAGGCCAGGTCGGTGCTGGCCGAGAGGCTCTCCGGAAGGATGGCTCCCGGGAGAAAGGTCCGGTTTTCCCGGTACTCCCGGATCTCCTGCACCACTTCCGGCTCCCTGGCCCAGATCTCGACGAGGTGGCCCCGGCCGGCCAGGATCCGGGCGAGAGCGGTGCCCCAGCTGCCGGCGCCGACGACGCCGACCTTCAAGGGGACGGAGGTCATGGTCGGGCCCCCTTTTCCGAGGCGGGGCCGCCGCCTGACCGTCCGCCCGTTTCCGGTTTTCCTGCCCCCGAGCCATTCCTTCCGGAGAAGCGGTTTTCCTCGCCCTTCAGGAGCCTTCGGATGTTGGCCCTGTGGGCCCAGAAGACGAAGGCCGATAGGATCAGGGTGAAAAGGAAGAGTGTGGCACCCCCGCGGTGGGGAAGAAAGAGGAGGGATGCCGGGAGGGCCACGGCTGCGGAAAGAGACGCCAGGGAGACGATGCGGGTGGTGAGAACGACGCCGATCCATACGCCCAGGGCCACCAGGAACGCCCACGGAGCCAGGCCCAGGAAGGCCCCAGCACTGGTGGCGATCCCCTTCCCTCCCCTGAATCCGACCCAGAAAGAGAACACGTGGCCAAGGATGGCTGCTGCGGCGTATCCCAGGATCCAGCTCCAGGTCGCCGTGTGGTCGTGCTGGGGAAAAAACCAGACGGGGAACCACCCTTTCAGGATGTCGAAGAGGGCCACAGGCGCCGCAGCCTTCCAGCCCAGGACCCGGTAGGTGTTGGTGGCTCCCAGATTTCCGCTTCCCTGCTTCCTCAGGTCCACGTCGAAGAGGAATCGCCCCACCCAGAAGCTGGTGGGTGTGGCTCC
>CAZSDD010000199.1:0-4241 GCA_964605505.1 uncultured Gemmatimonadaceae bacterium
AGCCCGTAGGCCAGGCCGTAGGCGCCGTCCACATGGAGCCAGGCGCCGTGTTCCCGGCAGAGGCCGGCGATCTCTCCCACGGGATCCACGGATCCGGTGGATGTGGTTCCGGCCGTGGCCACCACGCAGAAGATCCTTCGGCCGTCATCCGGCTCCGCGAAAGCTCCTCGGAGCTGGTCCACATCCATCCGCCGATTCTCGTCCACCCCCACCTGGAGCAGGGAATCGTCACCCAGGCCCAGGAACCGGACCCCGTGTCTGACGGAAAAATGAGCGTCCGCGGAGACGGCCACCCTGAGGCGAGCCGGATCCGGAAAGCCCGCCAGGCCCCTGGTGGGAAAGTCGAAGCCCTCTTTGCGGGCTGCGTCACAGAGGGCCATGTACAGGCCCTGCTGGTTGGCGTAGGTGCCGGAGTAGAGGATCGTGGCGTCGGCGTCGGGACCCAGCCCGAAAAGCCGGCACAGGGCCCGGCAGCAGAGCTCTTCCAGGGTGGCGCCCCCCGGCGAGACCTGCCAGTTGGTTACCCCCTGGTTCCAGTCCAGCGCCAGGTGCGCACCGTAGGCGGCGCCTTCTTCGAGACCCGCGTTGAAGAGACCCTGGAACGAGGGAAGGTCATAGCGCATGAGGTGGGGCAGGAGCCGCTCCTCCACCATGATCCGCAGCCGCGTCAGGGGCACCCCTTTGGGCTGGAAGTCCACCAGATCCGCCAGCTCCGCCGCCACCCGTTCCGGAGAAGCGCCGGAGAAGAGTCGAGCAATGCCGGTACCGCCGATCCCGGTCGGTCCCTCCGGCACGTCGGACATTCAGGCGCTCGTCCGGGAAGTGGGGTCAGTCGCATGATCTGGACGGACTTCCAGCGTCCGGTGCAGGTATCGGCCCCGTCCTGGCCTTCCCAGGCACTCCTCCCCGTCGATGATGAGCTCCCCCCGGGAGAACACCTTCCGGATCTTTCCGGTGATTTCCATGTCTTCGTAGGCCGACCAGTCCGTGGCCATGTGCAGTGTTTCCTGCCCCATGATCCAGGTGGCTTCCGGGTCCAGCAGGACGATGTCAGCGTCGGCTCCCACCTGGAGGCTCCCCTTTTTCGGGGCCATGCCGAAGAGGCAGGCCGGCTCCGAGGCCACGATCTCCACGAACCGGGGCAGGGAGATGCGTCCCTTTGCCACTCCCTCCGAGTAGAGGACCTGAAAGCGGGGCTCGATCCCGGGAATCCCGTTGGGGCAGAGATCGAAGCGATCCTTGCCGTAGAGCTTGGCCTCCCAGGAGTAGGCTGCGTCGTCGGAGGTCACCATGCGGATGCGACCGTCGGCCACGCCCTGCCAGAGTTCCTCCCGGGCAGCCTCGTCCCGCAGGGGAGGAGAACAGATCCACTTCATCCCGTCTTCCCGCTCCAGCATGGATTCGGAAAAGACCAGGTAGTGGGTGCAGGTCTCCGGGCGAATGTCCACCCCGTCCGCCATGGCTTCGGTGAGCAGGTCCAGCCCGCCGGGACTGGCCAGGTGAACGATGAAGAACCGCGCTCCCGTCTCCCGGGCCATTTCGATGACACGGCGGATGGCCTCCGTCTCCACCTCCGGAGGCTTGCTCCGGGCATGGAAGATGGAGGCGGTCTTCCCTTCACCAAGAAGGCGGGGAACATTGGCCTCGATGGTGTCGTTGTCCTCGGCGTGGAGCATGAGCATGCCGCCGGCCCGGGAAAGCCGCCGGGCGATGCGCTTCAGGTCCCGATCCTGGATGAGGAGCCCGTCGTCCCGATAGGTCATGTAGCACTTGATGGTGGGGGACCCGGCCTTCACCACCGTCGCGATCTCACCAAGGGTTTCTTCGTCAGGCCGGGTGATGACCGGGTGCACCCCGAAGTCCACCAGGGCCTTCCCGTGGGCTTCCCGGTGCTTGTCCTCCAGGGTTTTGGCCAGAGACCCGTCCGGGAGTTGGTTCGAGAAGTCGATGACGCTGGTGGTGCCCCCGAAGGCCGCCGCCCGTGTCCCGGTGAAGTAGTCGTGGACGCTCACCGTTCCCATGAAGACGTCATTGAAGTGAACGTGGGTGTCCACGCCTCCCGGAAGAACCAGGAGGCCCCGGGCATCGACAATGGTCTGAGCCTGTACTTCCCCGATTGGCCCGATGTCCGCGATCTCCTCGCCCCGGATCAGGAGATCCTGCTCGATCACATCCTGGCCCATGACGATTCGCCCGCCCCGGATCAGCACCGTAGCCCCTTCCTGCCTTCGCCTGTCCTTCATGGCTGACCTTTCGCCCTGAACGAAACCGAAACCGGATCTTCCGGTGAATTTGTGGGTTCCAGTCCGGATTCGCGAATCACGCCCGGGGATTTTGCGGGTTCCAGTCCGGATTCCCGAATGACTCCCGGGGATCCGAAAGCGGTGTCCGGGTACAAGAACTCCGGAATGAACACCTCATACGCATCTCCAACTCCGGACAAGGGAGCGTCCACATGTCACTCCTCTCTCGCATCAAGGGCACCGGAAAGAGCGGCTTCGGATACGGGAGCACCGCCGAAGAAGTCACCCGAAGCCTGGACCTTTCGGGAAAGACGTACCTGATCACGGGCTGCAATTCCGGCCTCGGCATGGAGACGGCCCGTGTCCTGGCTTCGCGGGGGGGGCGAATCATCGGGGCTGCACGGACCCAGGAGAGGGCCGCCGAGGCTCTGGAAAGAGTGGGGGCCGAAGGAGCGGGGGTGGCATGCGATCTGGCCGACCCCGGTTCGGTCCGTGCCTGCATCCAGAGCGTCAGGGACGTGAGCGGCCATCTCGACGCCATCATCGCCAACGCCGGGATCATGGCCCTTCCGGAACTGCAACAGAAGCACGGCTACGAGCTACAGTTCTTCACCAACCACGTGGGGCACTTCATTCTCGTCACGGGCCTCCTGGAGCGACTGGCGCCTGAGGGTAGGGTGGTCATGGTGAGCAGCGGAGCCCACGAGCGGGCCCCCGACGAGGGAATCCAGTTCGACAATCTCAGCGGTGAGAAGGGTTATTCCCCCTGGCAGGCATACGGGCAATCCAAGCTGGCGAACCTGCTCTTCGCCCGGGCCCTGGCCAGGAGGCTGGCCGGAAGCGGAAGGACGGCCAACGCCCTTCACCCCGGGGTCATCGCCACGAACCTGGGCCGGCACATGAACCCGGTGGCCCGGGGGGTCCTGACCCTGGCCAAGCCTCTGCTTCTCAAGTCGATCCCGGAGGGCGCCGCCACCCAGTGCTATGTGGCCGCCCACCCCGACGCCGCCGGAGTGACGGGGGAGTACTGGGCCGACTGCAACATTGCCGAGCCCAGCCTCCAGGGTCAGGACGACGCCCTGGCTGAGGCCCTCTGGACCGAAAGTGAGAAGATCGCGGCCCGGGTAGCCTGAGCTGCGGCTCCTACCGGCAGCACCTCCAGTTCGGAGCCGTCTCCAAGAAGCGTCCACCCCTTCACCCGCCATTCTCTTCACCCACCATTCTCTCTGTGAGCCATCCCCATCCCGATCCGCCACCTCCTCTGACAATCGGTCCACCTGGTCCGTATCCAGCAGGGTCCTGGAGACGCTCTGGAGGTTCGGAGGCAACTCGTTGATGGGGTACGGGCCCGCAGTGCCCGGATGAGGCTTTGCCCATCACGCTGCGGGACCTCCGGGTGAACCCACGTTCCGGGGCGGGAGAACGGCGGTAACGGCGATCGGCGGGTGAACCCTCGCGGCCCTGGGGCAAGAAAACCGCCGGTGACGGTAATCCGCGCTGGAGCGGCGGATTTGTGTCGCCCCTCCTGACGTGAATTCCCCAAAGTCGACCATGTCGGAGGAGGTTTTGGCGATTTACCACTCTCACAGTGGTGAAATCCACTCGGCCCGCCATTTTCGGAGATGGAAAGTGGATTTGACCTCTCTCAGCGCGGTGAAATCCCCCAAGCTCCCGTTTTTTGCCAGGAAAGTGGGATTGACGACCCTGAAAAGTGGGCGCCCGGTAAAACCATGCCTCGCCGGTCGATCCAGGGAGCCAGCCTCCCGGGTCCGGGATGGTTGAGTCCTGAAAAGCTCGACACCGGAATACCTTCTCGTCGCTCGCCCTTTCGGAACGCAGCCCTCGATGCGCGGGGACCGATCTTCTGTTATGGTTACTGCCGCAGAAGGGCAGTCCAGAGCAGGGGACCGGTTTCACGGTGGGATCGGGTCGCACTTTCAACCCGTCTTCCCTCCCTGAGGCGCCGTTTCAGTTGACTTTCGCCTCCCCTGAGGCGCC
>CAZSDD010000200.1:0-4222 GCA_964605505.1 uncultured Gemmatimonadaceae bacterium
AGTATACGTATTTAGTCTATCGTAACCTACGTATATGGAGGAGCCATGTCGTCGAAGAAGAAGCTCACGCTCAGCGTCGATGAGCAGGTCATCGAACGAGCTCGTCGCTATAGCGTTCGTCACAAGACCAGCATCTCCCAACTCGTTACCACCTATTTGAGCCGCCTCGATTCGCCCTCGGATCTGGAATTCTCGCCCCTCGTCCGTCGCCTCCGGGGCATCCTCCCTCGCGACGTGGAGATCGAGGAGTACCATCGGTATCTCGAGGAGAAACACCTCTGATGCTTCTGTTCATCGACACAGACGTGGTCCTGGATGTCCTCACCGATCGGGAACCGTGGTTCAGGGACTCCGCCGCCGTACTTTCCCTGCTGGACGATCCTGCCGTTGAGGGCCTCGTTGCCGCTCATACGGTGACGACGCTCTTCTATCTCGCATCGAAGTACCTGGGCCGACAACGGACAGCTTCCGTCCTCCTGGATTTGCTGGATCACGTCACGGTGACGCCCCTGGATCAGGATCTTCTCCTTCGCGCCCTTTCGCTGGGATGGGAGGATGTGGAGGATGCGGTACAAGGGATCTCCGCCCAGAGGGCCGAGGCCGACTACCTGGTAACGCGCAATCCCTCGGACTTTCCCACAACCTCCGTCACCGTGGTCACTCCTCAAGAACTCCTCGCAATCCTGGCGACTCGAGACTGATCGTTCCCTCCGGGAAGCCGTCCGGGATGCTGAGCATCAATTTCCCGACCCCGTTGCTCCTCAGTCCCCCTTCGTCCGCCGGTACCGGTCCAGGGACTCCCGGCGGCTGCGGTGCGTGGAATAGGCCCGCTGCTTCATGTACTTGATGTCGGCGAAGCTGATCTCCTCCTGGTCGAAGGACCGGGCCATGGCTTCCAGGTCCGCCATCTCCTCCCGAACGGTGTCGTCCAGCGCCTCAGGGGAATTCTTCTCCGCCATGGCACGGAAATCCCGGAGGGTCCGGGCTGCAGCGGCGTAGTCCCCCCGGTCCCGGGCCGTCAGGGCCTCCTGCCGTCGGCGTGCGGCTTCCACCAACAGGATTTCCCGCCGAATCTCCGGCTCGGCCTTTCCACCCTCCTCCGGACAGAGGGTCACGGGGATGGTGACGTCCTGGAGCTCCACGCCTCCCCCCGGGGTGAGGACGTGTGCCGTCACCGTGATCCGGGCCACCTCGGCCTGGGAGCCATCCGTGGCGGCGTCGGGGGAGAGAAGAAAGGCCATGAGGATGTGTGTGGGCTCCCGGGCGTAGAGATCCCCCACCTCCACGGTGAGGAGGTCCTCCTGGGCGTGGGACGGGTATTCGTGGAGCACCTTCACCGAATCGGCATGGGCTCCGGGCTGGATGCTGACCCGAACGTTCTGTGCCGCAATGGACAAGAGGCCCTCCAGCTCTTCCTCGAACACCCCCGAGGCCTGGTCCACCTCCTCGATGTAGTAGGTGCCTCCCTGGCCGGCATCGGCCATGGCCCTGAGCAGATCCTCGTCGTAGCCCTGGCCGAATCCGATGGTGGTGGTGCTCACGCCGGTTCTGGTCCCCTGCTGGCAGAGCCCCAGGAGCGTGTCGGGCTCGGTGATCCCCACGTTCGCCAGGCCGTCGGTGAGGAGGATGATCCGGTTCACCCCCCCGTCTCTGAGATTGTCGGCCACCAGGTCCCGGCCCCGGAGCCACCCCCCGCTCAGGTTGGTCATCCCCCCGGCCTGGATGGCTTCAATGGCGCCGGGCAACTGCTCCTGCTCCTCTCCGGTAGCCGGCGGTGCCACGACGCTCACCTCATGATCGAAGGCCACCACGCTGACGGTGTCCATGGGCGAAAGCCGGCGAACGAGCATGGATGCGGCGTTCCGGGCAGCCGCCAGCTTTTCTCCCGCCATGGAGCCCGAACGGTCCAGCACCAGAGACAGATTGACGGGGACCCGGTCCCGATCTTCAGGGGCCTCGCCCTCGATCTTCAGGAGGGCGTGCACCATCCAACCTCCATCGGCTACCGGCTCATGATCCAGCGTGACATGGGTCTTCATATCTCCTCCTGCGTGATGGATGGAAACGTCCCGTCTCCTCTGGACCCCCTTCCTCCTCCAAACCCCTTTCCTCTGTTCCCGAGGGACGCTAGGTTGACGGTGTCAATCTACGGAGAGGAGTTGACGGTGTCAACCAAAGACGTCACACCTGAGGATTCCGGTGGAGCCAACGACCTCAGGGCCCGGTTCGTCCGTTCTGCCCTGGAGATCCTGTCCGAGCCCGAAACCCCGCTGGATTTGCGGAAGGTGGCGGAGAGGGCAGGGAAGAGCCGGACCGCGCCCTACCTGGTCTTCGGAAAGGAGCGGGAAGGGGGCGGGCTTGCCGCACTTCGCCTGGCCGTGGCCGCAGAAGGCACCCGGATGCTCTGCAGCCGCCTTCGGAGGGCCCGGGTCCGGGCCCACGATGCCCTGACGGCTTTCCAGGGCATGGCGGAGGCCTTCCTGACCTTCGCCTCCGAGCACCCGCGCCTCTACCGTCTCATGTTCGGGCCCGAGATCGGAGCCGCGGCCCGTGGCCCCCACGCCGCAAAGGAGACCACCGCCGAGGTCTCCCACCTGGTCCAGGCCCGGCTGGAGCTGGAAGCGCTGTCCCGGGGCGTCATCACCGGATGCCAGGAGGCCGGGCTGCTGCCTCCGGGAGACACGCTGCGGACGTCCTGGATCACCTGGGCCACCCTCCACGGACTGGTCCTGCTCCGGATGGACGGACAGATGGACCTGGCCGGGGTGGAGGGGGGCATGGGATCCCTGGTGGGTTTGGCCTCCGAGGCGGTCCTGGGTACGCCCACCGACACCATCCAGGGCGTGGCCCTGACCCTCCTGGGGGCACAGGTGAGCAAGGATACGGCATCCCCCGGGATGGCCGAAGAGTGGAAACGGCTCACAGAAGCTCCCAGGCACAGCAAGAGCGTGGCGTCGGAGCGTTCTCCCCGTCTGGAGGCTGGGGTCGCGTCCCGGGTCATCGGCGACGCACGGGCCCTTCGCCGGGCCGCCCGTTCCGGGAGGGTCTTCCGGGGGGCCAGGATCCTCTGGATCGACGACCATCCCGAGTGGATCGACTGGGAGCGCCGCACCCTGGAAGAGCTTGGCGCACACGTGGAGACCTGCCGGGACACGGAATCCGCCCTGGCCATCCTTCGGGACCGGTCCTTCCACCTCATCCTGAGCGACATCGCCCGGGGGGATCAGGAGGATGCCGGGGTTGCGGATCTGCCCCGGGTTCGGGAAGCCGCCGGCGGCACGCCGGTTCTCTTCTATGTGGGCATCACTTCAGAGAAGCTGGGGGTGCCGTCGGGGGCCTGGGGGGTGACGAACGACCCCGAGGAGCTCCTTCACCTGGCCATGGACATCCTGGAGCGGGCACGAGGTTAGCCATGTCCCCATCTTCTGATTCCGAGCCGCGGAATCCCCGGGAATGGCGCCTCCCGGTGTCCCCGGAAGTCTGGCGCCGGATCCTGGAGGGATACCCCCTGGATGTGGAGGGCGTCCATGGCGCGGGGCACTGGGCCCGGGTCCTGGAGAATGGCCGGCGCATCGGCCCCCTGGAAGGGGCCGATCCCCTGGTCCTGGACCTCTTCGCCCTCTTCCATGACTCCCGGCGTGAGAACGACGACTGGGACCCGGACCACGGGCGCCGGGGAGCCCGACTGGCCGAGAGCCTTCGGTCTCTGCTGCCGCCCCTGACGGATCTGCAGATGGATCAGCTGCTGACGGCGTGTACCCAACACACGAGCCTCGCCACCCACCCCGACCCCACCATTCGAGCCTGCTTCGACGCCGACCGACTGGACCTGGCCCGGGTGGGCATCACCCCGGATCCGAAGCTCCTTTGCACGAAAACGGCCCGGGACCCCCGGGTGATCTCCTGGGCGGTTGCCAGATCCCGGGCCGAGGGGCGCATCGGGCCATTGGCGGGCCCGCCTTGAGCCCGAGATTGGGGTTGTCTCTATGATTCGGATCCATCTGCCTGGAGTCAGACCGCGTGGCACGGAGATCAGGTAGCATCTTGACATCATATCAGATGAACATCATGATGCGTTCATGCGAACGACGCTCACACTGGAACCCGACGTTGCCCAGCGCCTGGAGCAGGAGATGAAGCGCTCCGGCGACGGGATGAAGGCCGTGGTGAACCGGGCCCTCCGCATCGGCCTGGGGATGACGGACAAACCCGTGGAGCCTCC
>CAZSDD010000201.1:0-4062 GCA_964605505.1 uncultured Gemmatimonadaceae bacterium
GAGCCGTGGGCCTCGGTGAGCTCCCGGGCCAGGGCGTAGAACTCCGGGGTGACCGCCTTGCCGGGGTCTCCCTCACCCATGACGGGCTCCATGAACATGGCCTCGATGAAGGTCCCTTCATTCTCTGCCTGGGCGAAAACGGCCCGGAGAGCGTCCAGGTCGTTGGGCGTCACCGTCAGCAGATCCTCCAGCTCCCTGAAGGAGGCCAGGTGCTTGGCGTAGGAGGGCCGGGTGGAGTGGGAGAACTGGGCGGGTCGGGCCGTCCGGCCATGGAATCCGCCGCCCAGGGAGAGCTTCTTGATCTTCTTGCCTTCGTGGCGCCCCCCGGGGTCCGTCATGATCTTGGCGTTGATGTCGCTGATCCGGGCCGCCACCTCTACCGCCTCTGAACCGGAGTTCATGGCCAGGAAATGGCTGAATGGGCAGCCCTGGGCCCGGTTTCGCCCGATCTCCTTCTCGAGGGATTTCACCAGGCGGTACTGGCTGAAGTTGGGGGTCATGACATTGGCCATGACCTGGGGCTGGCTCATAGCTTCCACGATGGAGGCCGGAACATGCCCGAACCCCAGCATTCCGTATCCCCCGCTGTCGTGGATGACGGCGCCCTTGGTGGTGATGATCCAGGGGCCGCGAGCCACCATGGAGACGTAGGGATTCACCGCGTCGGCGGCGTAGAAGTTCACGATTCCGGCTTCGATGGCCGCCAGCTGGTCGGCTTCGTCCATGGCCATCAGATCCGGGAATTCGGCCTGAAGAGCCTTGAAGGCTGCCGGAGCGGCCTCGATGGCCTCCGCCAGGGACGTATCCGTGGCGGAAAAGCGCATGATCACCTCGTCCGGTAATCCCTCGGTGCGGCGCTTTCCACCAGCGGATCGGACGGCTTCCAGTTTCTCTATGACACTCATTTCGCTGACCTCTGACCAGTAGGAAAAACAAGTGCCTCTCAGGGCTAGTGACGGAGCCTATCCAAAGGACATCAGTGGGGCAAGATGGGGCGAAAATTCCCTACCGTCGTAGCGGCGGAAACCCGTCCGGTGGACGACGCTTCCGGGTCCCCTGCTCGTAGGCATAGGCCAGCTTGAAGAGCGCTCCCTCGGAATAGGGGCGTCCCAGGATCTGGAGACCCGCCGGCCAGCGCCCGTAGCTGAACCCCATGGGGACGGTAATGGCGGGCATCCCCGTGGCAGGCGCCACCCGCTGGCTATTGTCCCCTCCGTACTCCTCTCGAGCCCGCTGGATATGGGCCGGGGGCTGCAGCCAGGAGGGATAGACGAGCGCCTCCACGCCGGCCTCGTCCATGGCCGACACCAGGTCGGCCAGGTATCCCTGACGCTCCGGGTGATCCGGGTAGTCGGGACAGGGTGGGTCCCACAGGGAGGGGTGGACGTCCAGAGGCGTGTCGAGGTAGCGTCGGAGGGATTGCTCCACGGAGGGATGGTACTCTCCTGTCTCCAGGACTTCCATGACGTCGGCCATGGGAGCGGCGCCTCCCAGGGACAGCAGGTACTGGTGCATGTCGTACCGGAAGCGCTGGCAGAACATCCCCGGCCGGTCCAGCTGCTCATAGACATCGAACTCGAAGGGATCCACGATCTCGGCTCCCATGCGGGTGAGGTCGGCCAGGGCCTCCTCAAAGATCCGGACGATGGCGGTGTCGGCCCCCTCCCGATCCACCAGGGAGCGGAGGACCCCTATGCGGGTCCCCTCCAGTCCCTGGGCGTCCAGGAAGCGGGTATAGTCGGCTTCCTTGCGGTCCCTGCCGGCTTCCGTGTAGGGATCCGCCGGGTCATGCCCCGCCACAACGTTGAAGACCTTCGCCACGTCTGCCACGGTGCGGCCCATGGGGCCGGCGATGTCCCGGTCGAAGGAGAGAGGTATGACGCCGTCCCGGCTGGTAAGGCCGATGGTGGAGCGGATACCCACCAGAGCCAGGTGGGAGGATGGCCCGCGAATGGAGTTACCCGTGTCGCTTCCCAGGCCGATGAGGCCGAAGCTGGCCGCCACCCCCGATGCCGTTCCTCCGCTGGAGCCGGCCGGGACCCGCTCCAGGTCATAGGCGTTTGCCGTGGTATCGAAGGAGGAGCTCACGGTCTCCCGGGGGCTGAAGGCCCACTCGGCCATGTTGGTCTTGGCGACGATGACGGCGTCCTCCTCTCGGATCCGCCTGACCATGAAGGCGTCGTCCGGGGGATAGCTGCCCACCAGGGCGATGGATCCCCCCGTCGTCATCAGGTCGTGGGTATCGAAGTTGTCCTTCACCAGCATGGGCACGCAGAAGAGGGAGCCCAGCTCCTTCCCGGCCGTCACCGCGGCATCGATCTGGTCGGCTCGGGTCAGGGCATTCGGGTTCACCACCGTGACGGCGTTCACCGTAGCCCTGTCGTACGCCTCGATGCGGTCCAGATGGGCCTGGACCACCATCCGGCAGGTGGTCTCACCGGACAGGATGGCCTCCTGCACCTGAGCGATGGTGACCTCCACCACATTCAGGGGCTCGGGCTCGGGATCGCAGCCCGGAACACCCAGGGCCAAGCCGGAGAAGGTGAGGGCGGAAAGAAGAAGCCTGGATATATTCATGGCAGAGATGCAGAGACGTTGGGGCCCCGTGAGCCGAGGGCCGGGCCGGGATGAATTGGAAACAGCGTCTGCCAATACTGTTCCCGGGGAGCAGGGCGGGTCAAATTCCGCGACTTCCCATGGAGTGATCTCAAGGGAGAGCCAAATGCCGAATCTTCCCTCTTTTCTGGACTTCGGTGGACGGACGCGGTGCCTGACGGCGGTGGGCCTGTGGCTTCTGGCGGGGTGTGGAGGAAGCGGGTCCCCTGAAGGCAGCCCCGAGCAGAGCTCCGAATCCGGCGTCGGCCTCGCCCTGGCCCTCTCCCCCCGAGTCTCGGGAACCACAGCCCTCCTCCAGGCCGTGAGCCCCGTGAGCCGGAGGGTTGTGTGGGTCAGCGGTCACGAGGGCACCTATGCCCGGAGCACGGACGGCGGGGCTACCTGGCTGACCTCCGTCATGGAGGGTCAGGAAGCGCTCCAGTTCCGGGACGTGGCTGCCTTCGATTCCCTTACAGCCTATCTGATGAGCGCCGGTCCGGGGGATCTTTCCCGCATCTACCGCACCGACGACGGGGGAAAGAGTTGGCGCCTCCAGTTCCGGGCCCGGGATCCCGACGCATTCCTGGACTGCATGGCCTTCTGGGACCGGGATCGGGGGTTGGCCTACGGTGATGCCGTGGACGGAGCGTTCTTCATTATCCGGACGTTGGATGGGGGAAAGGACTGGAGCCGGGTGCCGGCCTCCGACCTGCCTCCGGCCACGGAAGGGGAGGGGGGATTCGCCGCCAGCGGCAGCTGTCTGGTCACTGGCGGGGATGGAGAAGCCTGGATTGCCACCGGAGCGGGCTCCCGGCCCCGGGTTCTCAGAACCCGGGATTGGGGAGACCACTGGGAGGTCTCGGAGGTGCCGGTGGAGGCGGGAGAGATGGCGGGGCTCACCACCATCGGTATGACGCTCCATGGCCGGGGGGTCGCCATGGGGGGGATCATCGGTGGGGACACCCTCCGGACCCGGAACGTGGCGTGGACGGAGGACGGAGGGCAGAGCTGGGAACCGGGACCCCCGCCGGCCATGACGGGGCCGGTCTACGGCTCGGCCCTGGTGGATCTGGCAGAGGGGGTAGGGGTGGTGGCCGTAGGGCCCATGGGGATGAACTGGGCCCTGGGCCCGGAGCTCCGTTGGACCTGGGCGGATTCCACGGCCTATTGGGCCGTGGACTTTGCGGCGCCGGACGCCGGTTGGGCCGTGGGGCCCCGGGGAAGGATCACCGGCCTGGCCTTCACAGGAGAAAGATAGGCCGAAGAGGGAGGTAGGACCGGATCGGCCATGAGGCCCTGGACCGCTACTCCGGCAGCTGGATCTCCGGTTCTTCCTCGAATGGGCGGTAGAGGACCATCGTCCGGCCGATGGTCTGGGCCACATGGACACGGTCCAGGGCCGCCACCACGGCGTCAGCGGTGCTCCGGGGGTCATCCGGAGCCCCAGCCAGGACTTTGATTTTCAGC
>CAZSDD010000202.1:0-3943 GCA_964605505.1 uncultured Gemmatimonadaceae bacterium
AAGAGGGCCCCGTAGACCGCCGTCAACCCCAGGAACCAGCCCAGGAAGCCGGCGGACAGGGTCCCCTTTTCCGGACCCGGATCGCCGGGCCCCAGATCCAGGACCTCTCTCCAACCTTTCCCGAAGGGACGGATCTCCCCGTAGAAGCGCCGCAGCGTCTCCTCCGGGGCCGGCGGGGTCAAGAGGGTCACCGTGACCCATCCCACGGTGGTGATGGCCACCCCGATGACCAGCTTCAGGGAGGGATCCAGGGCAGGGAATCCCAGGCTGAGGTGAATGAGCTCGAAGTACACGGCCACCGTGAACGAAATGAGCATGGCCGCCACCTCGCTCCAGGCGTTTACCCGCCACCAGAACCACCTGAGGAGAAACACCAACCCCGTCCCGGCCCCGATCTGGAGGAGGATCTGGAACGCCTGCAGGGCGTTGTTCAGCCAGAGGGATACGATGCCCGCCAGGATGATGAGCCCCACGGTGGTGAAACGGCCCACCATGACGTAGTGCCTGTCCTTTTCCCGGTCATTGATGAACCGGCGGTAGAAGTCGTCCACCACGTAGGAGGCCCCCCAGTTCAGGTGGGTGGAGATGGTGGACATGTAGGCCGCCGCCAGGGAAGCCACCACCAGGCCCAGGAGACCCTTGGGCAGAAAGACCAGCATGGCCGGGTAGGCCAGGTCGTGACGGATGATGGAGGGATCCACATGGGGAAAGGCCACCTGGATGGATTCCAGGGTGGGATAGACCAGGAGGGATGCCAGCCCCACCAGGACCCAGGGCCAGGGCCGGAGGGCGTAATGGGCCACATTGAACCAGAGGGTGGCGCCCATGGCCTCCTTCTCGTCCCTGGCCGCCAGCATCCGCTGGGCCACGTACCCCCCGCCCCCCGGCTCGGCCCCGGGATACCAGGTGCTCCACCACTGCACCGCCACAGGAATGACGAAGACGGCTGCCGCGGTTCTCCAGTCGGAGAAGTCCGGAAGGAAGGAGAGCTTGTCCTGAAGGGCCGGCGATGTGACCAGCCCCGCCAATCCTCCCACCTCCGGCTGGATGAGGGCGTAGTAGGCCGCGGCGACGGATCCCACCATGGCCACCACAAAGAGCATCAGGTCCGTTACCACCACCCCCCACAACCCGGACGTGGCGGAATACAGGACCGTCACCGTCCCGGCCAGGAGGACCACCTCGTACTTCCCCACACCCAGCAGCACTCCGCCGATCTTGATGGCCGCCAGGGTCACGGTGGCCATGATCATGACGTTGAAGAAGACTCCCAGATAGATGGACCGGAACCCCCTGAGGAAGGCCGCCGGCTTACCGGAGTACCGGAGTTCGTAGAAGGCCATGTCGGTCAGGGCCCCGGACCGGCGCCATAGCCTGGCGTAGAAGAAGACGGTGCACATTCCGGTGATGACAAAAGCCCACCAGAGCCAGTTCTGGCTCACACCCCCGGTGCGGACCATGTCCGTGACCAGATTCGGTGTGTCGGTGGAGAAGGTGGTGGCTACCATGGAGGTCCCCAGGAGCCACCAGGGGAGCTTCCGGCCCGCCAGGAAGAACTCGTCCGTTCCCTCGCCGGCCCGCCGGACGAAGAAGAGACCCACGGCCAGGACAATCGCGCCGTAGCTCGCCACCACGACCCAGTCCACCATGGTCAATTGCATGCCGTCACCCTGTGTTTGGGGTCAACCGGTGGTCCAGAGAGTCTCCGGATACCTGCCCTCATGGACGAGTTCCCGAATGCCTCCGGCCACCCACTCCCGGTCCGGGGGATGGGTGATGCCGAAGAAGGGATCGTCGGTCCGAAGCACCCAGACCCTGGCTTCGTCCCGGGAAAGCAACCGGTTCACTTCCGAGGGGATGAGGAATTCCTCCCCGGTCTCCACGCCGCCACCCCCGGCCGGCCTCCCCTTCAGGAAAGCCTGGAATCCATCTTCCAGGAAGGGGAAGATCTCCGGGGTGAGGATCCAGAAGTTGGTGGAGACGGGCTCCCGGCCCGAGAGAAGAACCTCGTCCCCCTCGACGGCAGTTCCCGTGATCTGTCCACCGGACCTCCGAATGCCCAGGACCTCCCTGACCTCTTCCAGCCAGCCATTGCGGTCCACCCGGCAGACTCCCCGGCTCACCCCCCCGTGGCGGGAGAGGGTCTCGTCCAGGGTATAGGCCACCAGACCGAACCCCGGGGGATGCCGGGGACCCTGCCTCAGGTCCCGGCTCATGAGGGCCAGAGCCTGGGAGTAGGCCGCTGGCCCGTAGAAATCATCGGCGTTCAGGACCAGAAAGGGCTCGGGGAAAAGCCTCCGGGCCGTGAGGAGGGCATGGGCCGTTCCCCAGGGCTTCTCTCTTCGGGAAAGGAATCCGCCGGCGGCGGTGCTCCCGAAATCGAGCCCCGGGAGGTCTTCCAGCCTCTGGTGGTGAAAAACCACGTCCAGGTCTTCGGGCCACCGGCCATCCACGTGCTCCCGGAAGCTCTCTTCCAGCTCTTCCCGAATGATGAGGACCACCCGAGTGAAGCCGGCCCGCCGGGCGTCGAAGGCGGCATAGTCCAGGAGGGCTTCCCCGCCGGGGCCCAGGGGTTCCAGCTGCTTCAGACGGCCGTAACGGGTGGACATCCCGGCTGCCAACAATGCGATGGTCGGATTCATGGCCATACGGTAGCGAGTCACCCTTTTTCGCACCACCTTTGGTAGGCCGGTAAGCGTCCGCGCGAGTTGCGGGAAGCTGCTCCCGGACCGGAGACATCTCATGAGAAACTGGCCGAATCGATGAAGAAGAAGCGCAGCCCCCGGATTCCTGCCCTGGCCCTGGCGGCCCTCTCCCTTCCCGCGGCCCTGGCCGGCCAGAGCGACCCCGTTCTCACCTGGAACGGGGAAATCCGGCCCCGGGTGGAAAGCCGGGAGCCCGTGGACGGGAGGTGGGACCACCTGACCTCCATGCGAACGCGAATCTCCGCGGACGTCAGGATGGAGGACGGCCTCGGGCTCTTCTTCCAGCTCCAGGACGTCCGGATCTGGGGAGAGGAGCTCAGCGTCCGGGATCGTTCGGCGGACAACATGGACTTCCATCAGGCCTACCTGGAAGTAGCGGAGCTTCCCGCCCTGGGCGGGATGATCAGAGCCGGCCGCCAGGAGGTGGGAGTTGCGGAAAACCGTCTTCTGGGTGCCCCGGATTGGGGGCAGGGCGGGCAGACCTTCGATGGCGCCCGGTGGATCCGTCCGACGGGTGACGGCCGGCTGGAGCTGATCTTTCTTCGCACCCGGGAGAACTCCACGCCGGCTCACGAAGCGGGGGCCGATATTCTCGCGGCCTGGCTCGAGCTTCCGGGTGCCGCCGGGGGAACGACCCACCTGTACCTTATCCACGACCGGTCCGGAGGGGCGTTGGAGACGGGCCAGAGCTCCCTCGGCGGAATCTGGCGAGGAGAGTTCTCGCCCTTCTCCGTACTGTTCCAGGGCATCTACCAGGCCGGGACCCGGAAAGGGGTCGAGGTGGAGGCCAGCCTCCTTTCGGCCCAGGGAAGCCTCGATGTCCTGGACGGAAGTGGATCCGTTTCTCTCTGGTACGATCGCCTTTCCGGAGATGAGGATCCCGACGACGAACAGGACCGGGCCTTCACCACCCTCTTCGGAGCCAGGAACCGGTTCTACGGCCGGGCCGACTACTTTCTGGACATCCCGCGGGACACCCGGGGCCTGGGACTCCAGGACGCGGCCCTGAAGCTCGCCTGGAAGCTCCGGCAGGACCTGGACCTGAACCTGGACATCCACGCCTTCCGGACGGCGGAAAGAGGCGGGCTGACTTCCCAGCGGCTGGGGGAGGAAGTGGACGGGTGGATCCGGCTAAAGGCCCGACGGTTCCTGGTGGTCCAGGCTGGGTTCGCCCTCACCCAGTCGGGGCCCGGCATGGAGGAGTTGGATCTGCTCAGGGGCACCGGGCATTTTGGATA
>CAZSDD010000203.1:0-3897 GCA_964605505.1 uncultured Gemmatimonadaceae bacterium
GTAGAAAACCACGGGCGCCCCCACCCAGACCGCCGCCGAGGCCAGGTCGAAGCAGTTGAAGGCCGGGAGGGCCACCGGCCCGCCGCTTCCTCTGTGGTCCAGCGCGGCCCGGATGGCCAGCTGGAGGGCGTGGGTGCCGGAGGCGGTGGCCAGTGCCCGTTCCGCCCCGTACCACTCCGTCAGCCTCTTCTCCAGTTCGGGGACGGCCGAGGGGCGGGCCCGGAGGCCTTTCCAGATTCCGGAGAGCCGGATGGGCGAATATACCGGGGGAATCCACATCCGGGCCGGGCCTCAGAAGGTGGGGATCCGCCGGGCCAGCCTGGGCCCCAGGGCGTTGGCCACAGCCAGGGGTAGCTTCTGCCAGGCCTTCACGGCCATCTGGAAAACGCCGCTCTCCGGGTCCTCCGACGGCGCCCCTTCGGGCCACTGGAGCCAGTGGAGGGCTTCGTCCTCTCCGCCCCACTGGCGCTTGAAGCGGTGTGTGCCGGCGCCGGGGGTGCAGCGGCCGAAGTTGAACGCCCGGTCCCCGGCCTCCATGCATCGCTCCATGAAGGCCCAGTAGAGGAGCATGTTCGGGGCCTGGCGGTTGAACTCCCTCAGGGAGGAAGCCCAGGTCATCTCGAACTCGCCCCGAAAGTGGAAGCCGCAACCTCCGGCCACCGCCCGGCCTTCGTGGTAGACGGCGCCGAAGTCCACTTCTTCCGGAAAGGCCAGGCTCAGCTCCCGGAAGAAGGAGGCCGGCAGGACCGGCGTGCCCAGGTCCCGCATGTTCCGGGCGAAGACCCGGTAGAAGGCTTCCCGTTCCCCGGGGCCGAACCGCGCCTCCATGCCCTCCTTGAGGGGCCGCCGGATCTGGCTCCGGAGCTTGGCCTTGAAGCCGTCCATGAAGAGGACCTCCGGATCGTCGGCGAGAGGAAGGACCACGGTGACCTTCTCTCGTCCAGGCGCCAGGCCCGGCACCGCGTCCAGGGGCTCCCTGGTCCGGATCTCCAACTTCCGGGACCCTCGGTTCCTGGCCTGCTCCAGGGCCTGGCCCACCAGGGCCTCCCGGGCGGCCGGCTCCCCCGCGGGGCCCCCGTAGTTGAGGAAGGGCATGGAGACCAGGGCGTGGCCGGGCCCCAATCGTGGCATGCGGATGAGAGGCAGGACTCCCCTCAGGGTGCCGCCAGTCCCCGGGGTGACGCCCCCCCGGGCCGCCAGGAACAGAGGCTCCAGCCCCAGGCTCTCTCTGAAAACCTCGCCCCACCCCGAAAGGTGGCAGAAGCTGCCCCCTTCCGCCGAGCGGACGAGAGCGTCCCACCCCGGAGGGGGTTCGGAGGTGAGCTCGATTTCCAGGGAAGTCGGCAGGGTCACGAAATGTCCCTTCTCTTCAGGGTTTCCGGCGGAGGGTGGGGGCGGGGGTGAGGGTCTACAGCGGCTTCCGGTGGCCGGGCCTCACGGGGCAGTCCGTCCACAGTCTCTCGTATGGTCCGGGATCGAAGGGTCCGGATGAGGGTGGCCAGCCGCGTCCGGGCCTTCCGGGCTCCCCCGTACAGCCTGAGGCGCAGGAGGGGCGGGAGGGTGGAGAGGGGCACCAGCTCCGGATCGATGTCCCAGGGATGAATGTACAGGGTCCCGGGAGTGTTTCGAGCTTCGGCCTGCCGGAGGGCCGTCCTCACCAGTTGAAAGGGCAGGAGACGAAGGTAGGCGCCTCCCGCCGCCGGAAGCCTGCGGCCCCGCATTTCCAGCGTGAGAGGCGGGACTTCTCCCAGAAGGCCTCCCTTCCGCTCCAGCCAGTGCGGATCAGGCTTTCCGCCTCTGTACCCGTATCCCGGTCCCACGTCGATGGGGAAGACGCTGGAGTCGTAGCGGTAGCCTTCCTCCAGGAGGATGTCGAAGGCCCATTCACAACCCGGGCTGATGGAGAAGCTGGGGGCCCGGTAGCCCACCACCGGGGCGCCGATGATGTCTTCCAGGAGCTCCCTGGATCGCCGCACCGCCTCCTGGAACTCCTCCGGGGTCACGGCGTCCACCCGCCGGTGGATCCAGGAGTGGGCCGCCACCTCGTGGCCGGCCTCATGGATGGCTCGCACCATCCCGGGGTCCCGCTCCGCGGTCCAGCCCAGGACGAAGAACGTGGCCCGGGTTCCGGCTCCGGCCAGCTCTTCCAGGATCCAGGGAACGATGCGCGCGGCCCGGCGGGGATGGTCCTCCCACTGGTGGAAGGGTACCCGGTCCACCAGGAGCGTGGAGTGGAAGAACTCCTCCACGTCCACGGTGATGTGGTGGACGGCTGTGCTCCCGGGCGTATTACCCATCGGTACGGGCGCTCCATTCCGCGAGAAGTACTTCCGTGCAGCGATCCAGGCGCTGGAACACCTGGTGAAAGACATCAGGTTCATTACCCCACGGATCCAGGATGGTCCGGGAGTCCCCGGCATCCGGGTCCAGGTCCCCCAGGACCAGGACGGGCGTGTCGTGGGGGCCCAGGGTTTTCCGCAGCCGGGGGGCGTGGTCCGGATCCACCAGGATCACCAGATCCGACCCGTCCAGGGCCTCCCGGTCCACCACCCTGGACAGGTGGCCACGGGTGTCCAGGCCTCTTCCGGCAGCGGCGTCCAGGGCCTCCGGCGGCGGGGGACGCCCCGGGCCGATGAAGCCTCCGGACCGGACTTCGAACCCCAACCCCAACTCCCCGGCGGCCTTTTCCAGGGATGCCGCAACGTAGGGACTCCGGCAGATGTTGCCCAGGCAGAGGACGAGGATCCGGCGGGGCACGGGCCGCCGCCGGATCTCGGCCATGGCCCGGCGCCGCCGGCGGGGGTGGAGCCGGGCGTGGAGGCTCCTGCGGAGCCGCCGGCGCAGAGCCCCGAGAGTCCCTCGAATACGGGACGGGAAACCGTCAGTCAAGGTCCGGGAAGCCGTCGGTCAAGGTGAGGTATTCCTCCCATTCGGAGAAGACCAAGTGTGGTGTCCCCGCCACAGTGTTTCGCGTGAGCCGAAGTCAACGATATGCGCAAGGAGACCCGCAGGCGGTAAGTTATCACCTGATAGGCAAGGAAAGTACCAGTTCTTCAACGTTCCGGAGGTCTCTCTGCCTTTCAGACCCAGGTGGTCCACCCAACTGGTACTCTCCTTGCTCCCCATCCTGCTCGTCACGCTGATGCCGGGGGACGCGAGTTCGACCTCCGTGCCTCCCGGGGAACGGATCTGCGTTTTCTGCGGGAGCCGAGCCACCGCCGACGCCGTGTTGAACGCTCTTCTTTTCGTGCCTCTGGGATGGGTTCTGGGCAGGAAGAAGGGGGTGGCCCGAGCTGCGGGAATCGCTGCGGCTCTTTCAGTGGCCGTGGAGTTGGCTCAGCTCTTTCTGGCAGGGCGGTTCACCAGCCTGGCCGACGTCCTGGCCAACACCCTGGGAGCCGGCCTGGGCGCCTGGGGAGCCACGAAAAGAAGAGGGCCCCTGGAGTTCGCGGCGCTCCTGAGTTTCGTGGGGCTGATGGCCCCGGCTTTTCTGCTCGCTCCGGCCCCGCCGGAGGGTATCTACTATGGACAATGGACGGCGGTCTTTGGACACATGGAGCCCTACCGGGGGCGGATCCTGGAGGCTCATGTCGGGGAGATCGCCGTACCTTCGTGGAAAACCCCACACACCGAGCAGATCCGGGAGGCGGTCCGGAGCGGTGCCCCCGTCCGGTTGCGCGTGGAGGCCGGCCCTCCCCCTCCGGGGCCGGCTCCGGTGTTTTCCATATTCGATCATCGACAGCGGGGGATCTTCATGCTGGGGGCAGACGGGGACGATGTCTTCGTCCGTCTCTGGCGTCATGGCACGACGCTCCGGTTCAGCACGCCCACCCGGTGGTGGAAGGATGCCCTCTCGGGAGTGATCCCGGGAGACTCCGTCCGGATCGTCTACGAACT
>CAZSDD010000204.1:0-3876 GCA_964605505.1 uncultured Gemmatimonadaceae bacterium
CCAGCTCCCGCATCCGGGGGGTGAGCTCCATGGCCAGACGCACCGCCTGGTCCATGTCGATGGGAACGGGCGCCAGGTGGGCCACGGGATCGATGGCGATGGAGTCGGAGTCGGCCAGCCCCAGGCTCCGCTTCACGGAAGCCGCCTCCAGGCGGATGGAGCTCTCCGACGACTGGACCCGCTCCCGGGCGTTGGCCAACTCCACCTGCACCTGGCTCACCTCCATGGCCCGGGTGGTATCCGCCGCCGCCACCTCACGGGCGATCTCCAGGGCCCTTTCCAGGTTCGCCACCAGAACCTGGTTGATGTTCCTCTGGTAGTGTTCCTCGAACAGATCGAAATAGTCCTCGGAGACATCCCCCACGATGTCCACCACGTCGCCGTAGAACTCCAGCTCGGTGGCTTCCAGGCTCAGCTCCGCCTGCTCCAGATCGTTCTTGAGGCGGTTGGGCTGGAAGAGGGGCTGGGTGTAGCGGATGTAGTAGCGGTTGTAGTAGTTGACGTCCTCCACTCCCTGGTCGCTGATCTGGTTGTACCGATACATCCGGTTGTTGAAGGAGAGGTAGCCGTTGGTGGGGTAGCCGAAGAAGATGACGGGCTGGCGGATGGAGATCTCGCCTTCCCATCTTCGGGTATTCTCCTGGATGATCTCGTTCCTCTGGAGGTCCGAGTTCCACTTGGGCTCGGAAGTGAGGCTGAAGGCCGGGACCGTGAGATCCATGTCCACTGAAGACTTCAACCTGGCCTGGTGGGCCCTCAGGTTGAGCTGGTCCCGCTGGATCTCCAGGTTCAGGCGCCGGACGTTGTAGCTGGAGCTCAGGGACATCTCCACCATCCGCTCCAGGGTCAGATCGATGATCCTGGGACCGGGTTCCTGGGCGATGGCGACGCCAGGGACCAGGCAGGCCCCGGCGATGGCTGCAGCGACCATCCTTCCCATCCCGGGGGCAATCTTCGAGGGCCTGAAGCCATTCGCGAGAAATTGAATGGTGGGGGACATCCACTTCATCTCGACCTGCTCCTTCCTGTCTGACCGCCCCTGAGTCGGTGGGCACGGCGCATCGGTCACCTTTCCTCAACTGAAACTGGCGGAACGAAGAGAGCCCGGACAGGCGGCTCTGTAAAGAGCGCGTTCGAGGTGTGTCAGAAGAGAAGGGAAATGGGGGTCAGGTGATTCCCGAGCCCATGAAGGAACACCGCCGAAGGAACACTCCGGCCCCTCTGCGGTTTTCAGGAGGCTATCCGAAACCGAAGAGCCACCGACACACGGATTCGCGCCATGTCCAGAATCTTTTCGCCCCCGGCTCTCCCACCGCCGGTTCCATTCCTGCCGACCCTCTTCTTCCTGGCCTTCACTCTCCTGGCATCCGCTCCCGCCGGGGCCCAGGTGATCCGGAGCTACGAGAGCCTGGACCGGGCCGCCGGGGAGGACGGATACGCCACTCTCGGATTCACCATCGACGCGAAGTCCGGGAACACCGAGTACACGGAACTGGATCTGGCCGGAGCGATGGGGTACCGGGGAAAGAAGAACTGGATCCGGCTTTATCCCACCTACAACATCAGGCGTTCCGGGGGTGACACGGAGGAGCACGCCCGCTCGGCGCACCTGCGTCATTCCTACATCTTCACTCCTCGTACCCGGAGCTTCGCCTTCGTCCAGCTCCAGGCCGACGAGTCGCTGGACGTTCAGCGGCGTTTCCTGTTGGGGGGCGGCCTCCGCCGCAGCCTGGTTCTGACGGAGGCCGGGAACGGGATCGATCTCGGGCTGGGAGTCATGTACGAGAGTGAGCGCACCGAGACCGGAAAGGAGGAGTCGGTGATCCGGGGGACGAATCTTCTTGTGGTGAAGGGAGGCGCCGGCCCCATGGCCCTGACCGCCACCGGGTTCTTTCAGCCCCTCCTGGACGACTGGGAGGATCATCGGATCTCAGCCGCCGGATCGGCGGCCATACCCCTGGGAAGCCAGTGGGACCTGGAGATCTCTCTGATATGGCGCCGGGATTCCCGGCCTGCGGTGGATGTGGAACCAGACGACGTGGCCCTCACCGTGGGACTCCGCTTCGCCGTGGACTGATCCGGCCGCCGGGGGCCGGGGCATTCGAAGACACCCCTGAATCGACCCATCGTCTCTCCGAGGTCGATCCGGGCCCCTTCAGCGTTCTCTCTTGCGAACAGGATTGCTGCGAAGGTTCGGGGCCGGGACCGTGTCCTGGGGCCCCGACCCCGTCTCCTGCGTTTCCCCTATCCAGCCTTCTGTGGCAGGTGGGAATGGGTTTCCGCGTCAGCTCTCGCTGCGGATGGCGATCCTCCGTCCCTTGGCTTCCTCCAGCTTGGGCATGTGAACATGGAGGATGCCGCTCTGAAAACGGGCCTCGATCTTTTCCGGATCCACGGAGCGAGGCAGGGTGAAGGAGCGCTGGAAGCTCCCGAAGCGGCGTTCCCAGACGTGATAGCGCCGATCCGGGCTCTTCTCCCTCTCGGCGCTCCGTTCTCCGGAGAGGGTAAGGACGTTGTTCTCCATTTCCAACTCGATGTCGTCCCGTTCCATCCCGGGCAGCTCAGCGGTGAGGACGATCTCGTCCGCAGTCTCCTCCACGTTCACCGCCGGCACCCAGGGACCGGTGGAAGTGCCACCCGACAGCGGCCACCCCTCGTCGAACAATCGGAATAGCCGGTTGCCCATCTGGTCTGGGCCATTCCACGGAGAAACGGAAGCGCTCTCTCTGGGCGAATATCGAGTGATAGCCATGTCATTCCTCCTTTCGACAACAGGTCCGAGAAACACTGTCCAAGCGTTGAAATGCCGTTTGCAGACCTCGTGCCAATCCACCGAGCTCCAATCCTGGTCAAACCGACATAGGGGGCTGCCGAAAAGGAAATACTCCCTGTCAATCTGACAGGCGCTTTCGAGCTGCTCTGATCTTCTCCTGCTTCGAAGGTCATCCATGGTGGCCCGCCGGGACGCGGTGCGGGTCATCCGTGACGCCGGCCGCCGGCCAGAGGAGCCTTCCTGCCTCGAGCTTCCCCACGAGCCTCCTCACGTTCCGCATCACGTGGCCCCGTCCCCTTTCTGGCCCTATTGTGTACCGGGTGGAAAATCGTCCAGAGATACGGAGGAAGGGTCCGACTCCCCATGAACATCCGCCGACTTTCCAGGGTTTCTTCCCTTCCCCTTCTCGGCCTGCTTCTCTGGACCCTTGTGCCCATTTCTGGAGCGGGTCAGGAACCCGGCTCAGAGAGGGCGGTGTTCGAGGCCATCGAAGAGAACCGGACGACCCACCTGGCCTTCCTGCAACGCCTCATCCAGGCTCAGGAAGAGGGAGAGGAAGCCGTCCAGGCCCTGGTGGCGGCCCGGTTTTCCGAGCTGGGCATGGAGGTGGAGATCCTCCGGCTCCGGCCCATCCGGTTGAGTCCCGACCTGGAGTTCGCAGCGGAGGAGTCCATGGACGACACCGAGCGGATCAGCGTGGTGGGCCGGCTGGACGGAGCCGGCACAGGGAAGAGCCTCCTGTTCTTCGCCCACCCCGACGGCGAGCCTGTGACCCAGGCTTCCCTGGCCTCCTGGGAGCACGATCCATTCGAAGGGGAGGTCGAAAACGGGCGGATCTACGGATGGGGGGTGGCGGATGATCTCACGGGGGTGGCCATCATGGCCGAAGCCCTGGCGGCGGTGCTGGAGACGGCGGGACGCCCCCGGGGTGACATCCTCCTGGCCAGCACCCCGGCCAAGCGAAGTGCCCGGGGAATCCTCGGGGTCCTGAACGAGGGGTATCACGCCGATGCCGCCGTCTACCTCCATCCCGCCGAATCCGAGGAAGGCCTGGAGGACATCAAGGCCATCACATCGGGAATGCTCCAGTTCCGGGTGGCGGT
>CAZSDD010000205.1:0-3857 GCA_964605505.1 uncultured Gemmatimonadaceae bacterium
AGGGTGGAGACGTTCCCCAGGGACTTCCGGATCTCGCTCACACGCTGGGTCACGCTTCCGGAGGCGGCTTTCCCGGACCACTCGTCAAAATCCACAGAGATGGGGTGGGCCCCCGTCAGGGGATCCATGACATACGGGTCGTTGCTCCCCTTCAACGGTCCGAAGTCGGACACGATCTCGAGGACCTCGTGAAAATTCCTGCGGTCCCGCTCGGTCTGGAATCCCAGGGAATCATAATGCAGGAGCCCCTTCATGATCTCACGGTGGCAGGGAAGCTGGAGGAGAATCTCCGGGTTTGGAAAGGGCGTGTGCAGGAAGAAACCGATTCGCTGGCGGTACCCCTGATATCGAAGAGCCCGGCCCAGGAGAAGGAGGTGATAATCCTGGACCCATATGGCGTCGCCGTTCTGTGGCTTGTCCAGGAGGGTTGCGAATTTCCAGTTGACGGCCCGGTACGCTTCCCAGTTCCCCAGGTCGAACTCGGCCTTGGAGGGAAATCCATGGAAGAGGGGCCAGAGGGTCTGATTCGAGAACCCCAGGTAGTATTCGTCCCGCTCCCGGGCGGTGAGGGGAATGGACCTGAGGCGGAACTTCTCCTCGGCATCCGTCATGAGCTCCCGCAGGTCTTCGGCCGAGGCGTCACAGATTCCGGGCCAACCGGTCCAGGAGCCTCCCCGCCGCCCCAGCACCGGCCGGAGAGCCGTCACCAGTCCTCCGGAGCTCGGTCTCACCTCCCGGCTTCCGTTCTCCCCTTCCACGATCCGGATCGGAAGGCGATTGGAAATGACCATGAGACGGTGCTTCCTCCGGGCCTTTCCGGGATGGCTCCCGTTGTCATGGATCCGGGGTCCCACCCCGGGGGTCTGGAACCGTCGATCCCGGGGCTCATCCATTTCCCGCCTGGAAGGTCGGGAGAAAAACCGACCTTCGCCGCTTCTCTCCATTGCGGCGACCCTGGCCCCCTTCGCGGCTGCCCTGCTCCGTCTTCGACTCACAGAAATCGCGGATCTTCCCGACGATCCCACCCGGTGGCCGGAAGCGGACCCCTCCGCGAGCGAAAAGAAGCGTGGCGGCCTTCCCATCCCGTACGACATGGATCTTCCTCGATGTGCTGGTTCAAAGGAGATATGGATCAGGAATAGACTAGGGGGAGATGGAGAACGAAGGTATTCATCAGGATGGAGACGGGGGATAGGTCTCGGGATATAAACGGATATTTTGACGATGTTCGGCCACGCTCTATCGAAATTTCTATCCGGTGCCTGCAACTCGATGTCTGGCTGGAGATCGGTACCCGGTTATCCTTTCGAAGGAATAATTGTTCTGGCGTCGTGAAGATCCGGGCAGTGACCCGGGAAATCCCTGAAGAAGAGGTCCCTATGATCCCGGAAACCGAAGCGGATACCCCACGGAGAGGGAGGGAAGGGGAGCGGGAGTTCGATGCCGTCATCTTCGATCTGGACGGCGTGCTCACCGATACGGCTTCCCTTCATTTCAAGGCATGGAAGGAGATGTTCGACGGATACCTCGAGGAAACCGCGGGTCCGCGGCAGAAGAGGGAATTCACCCGGGAGGACTACAGGGAGTTCGTGGACGGAAAGCCCCGGTACGACGGCGTGGAGAGCTTCCTGAATTCCCGTGGCATCACCTTGCCCTACGGCGCACCGGGGGACTCACCGGGAGACGAGACCTATTGCGGCCTCGGAAACCTCAAGAACGAGTATTATCACCGCCTGCTGAAGGAAGGGGGCGTCGATCTCTTCGACTCGACTCTTCCGGTGCTGGATCGCCTGGAAAGTGAGGGGGTGGCCCGTGGCCTGGTCTCTTCCAGCAGAAACACCCGCCTGGTCCTGGAGTCGGCGGGAATCCACGACCGCTTCGATGCCATCGTGGACGGCAATGACCTGGCAAAGCTGAACCTTCCGGGAAAACCGGACCCGGCCCTCTTCCTGGAAGCGGCGAAGCGGATCGGGGTGGAGCCGGAACGGGCTGTGGTCGTTGAAGACGCCACCTCGGGCGTCCGGGCCGGCCGGGAGGGGGGATTCGGGTTGGTGGTGGGTGTGGATCGTGACAACGCCGCCCAGGGGCTGAAGGGTGCCGGAGCCGATGTGGTGATCCGGGACCTGAGAGACCTGCCCTTCCTCCAGGGAGGAAACGATGGGAGCGGCGGGAGCGACGCCTCCGTCACCTCCGACCCGGATCCTGCCCCGGAGAAAGACGCGGAAGAGGCGGATGGGACCGATCCGGAGGCGGGGGCCGTGATCCGGGAGCTCCCCTCGGCCCTGGAAATGGAGGCCGAGGTCCGGAAGATCCTGGAGGAAGGGATTCCGGCCATCTTCCTGGACTACGATGGGACTCTCACACCCATCGTGGACGATCCGTCTGAGGCCCGGCTTTCGCCGGACACCCGTCGGGTGCTCCAGCGGCTGGCGGATCTCTGCACCGTTGCCGTGGTGAGCGGCCGGGATCGCTGGGACGTCCAGAATCTGGTTGAGCTGGATGGCCTCATCTACGCCGGCAGTCACGGGTTCGACGTGTCGGGCCCGGAAGGGGTCAGCCAGCGTCGAGGGGAAGAATACCTCCCGGCCCTGGACGAGGCCGCCCGTCGCCTGGAGGAAGCCGTGGCAGGGGTGGACGGAGCGTTCGTGGAGCGGAAACGATTCGCTGTGGCCGTCCACTTCCGGAAAGCCGAGGCCGGGGCCGAGCCCAGGATCGAGGAATGGGCCAGGAGAACGCAGGCGGAGATTCCGGAGCTTCGCCTCACCGGCGGAAAGAAGATCTTCGAGCTCCGGCCGGATCTGGAGTGGGACAAGGGAAAGGCGCTCCTTCATCTGCTGGAGGTTCTCGGATTCGGAAGAGAGAAGAGCCGGGCCGTGCCCGTCTACATCGGGGACGACCTGACGGACGAGGACGCCTTCAGGGTCATCCGGAGCCATGGCCTCGGGATCGTGGTTCGGGGAGAGGATGACGAGAGAGTCACCGCCGCCCGATACGCTCTGGAAGATCCGGGGCAGGTACGGGAATTCCTCGAGAGCCTCGTGGGAATCGTGGAAAGGAAGAGCGCGTGAGTGTCTGGTTGCTGGAATACGAGGGTTTCGATCCGGAAGAGGAGCCGTTGCGGGAGGCTCTGTGCACGCTGGGAAACGGATACATGGCTACCCGAGGCGCCGTCCCGGAAAACCGGGCCGGCGGGTGCCACTATCCCGGCACCTACCGGGCAGGATGCTTCAACCGCCTGGAGACCACCATCGGGGAACACACCGTGGAGAACGAGAGCCTGGTGAACCTCCCGAACTGGCTTTTCGTGTCGTTCAGGCCCGAGGGAGGAGAGTGGTTCGACGCAGATAACGTGGAGATCCTCTCCTACCGGCAGGAACTGGACGTGAAGCGGGGAGAGCTCCTGCGAAAGATCCACTGCCGGTTTCCCGGGGGTCCGGAATGCCGCGTCGCCCAGCGCCGGTTCGTGAGCATGGCCGACCCTCACCTGGCCGGACTGGAAACCACCGTGCAGCCCCTGGGCTGGTCCGGCACGTTCCGTTTCCGCACGGACCTGGACGGCCGGGTCGTGAACGGGAACGTGGCGCGCTACAGCGACCTGGCCAATGACCATCTGGAGCCGGTCTGCCGATCCCGCCCGGACGAAGAAACCGTCTGCCTGGAGATGATCACCAACCAGTCCCAGATCCGGGTGGTGGAGGCCTCCCGGGTCAGGGTATTCAAGAACAAGGAGAGGATCGAACCGGAGAGGGAGCCCATCGAGGAGGACGCCCTCATCGGTTGGGAATTCGACGTGGAGATGGAAGAGGAGGACGTGGTGACGCTGGAAAAGATGGTGAGCCTCTTCACCTCCAGGGACC
>CAZSDD010000206.1:0-3830 GCA_964605505.1 uncultured Gemmatimonadaceae bacterium
TACATGACCGGTGTCATGCCTCAACCCGAAACCGCCGTTCCCTTCGTGGGGCAGAAGCGGTATTGAAAAAAATGGACCGGTCGTCGTCCGAGGGGACCCCGCAGGACCCCCTGCGGGGATCTCCTCCATCCCGTATAGCTTCCGGCCCCGTCAGCCCTCCGTGAACCCTGACCGGGGCTGCACGTCGTGGAAGGTCAGGCGCTTCTCCTCCTCCACCGTCCGGGCCAGGACCCACTGGGTGTCGAAGAGGATCATGGGCAGGCCGTCTGCGTCGGCCACCCGTCGTTTTCCATATCCGCTACCCACCCGCCGAACCTCCTCCTCCGGGCCCGTGACCCAACGGGCGGCCTGGAAGGTGAGGGGCTTGAGGCTCACCGTGACGTTGTACTCCCGTTTCAACCGGTCCACCAGCACATCGAACTGGAGGAGGCCCACGGCACCCACGATGGGAACGGGGCCGCTGAGGGAATCGGAGAAAAGGAGAAGGATGGTCCCCTCCTCCGCCAGATGCCGAAGGCCCCGGTCCAGATGCTTGCGGCGAAGGGGATCCTCCAGGCGGACCTCCGCGAAGTGTTCCGGCGAGAATCGAGGCACCCCCGGGTAGAGGATCCCTTCGGAGAGGGCCACCGTGTCTCCCACCCGGAGGTTCCCGCGATCGTGGAGGCCCACCACGTCCCCGGCTACCGCGTCTTCCACATCGGCTCGATCCCGGGCCAGAAACTCCTGGGGGCGGGCCAGGCGAAGGGCGCGGCCTGTCCTCGGCACCGTGGCCTCCAGCCCCACCTCGAAACGCCCGGAACAGATCTTCAGAAAGGCGATGCGGTCCCGGTGCCGGAGGTCCATGTTGGCCTGTACCTTGAAGACAAACCCCGAAAACGGTTCCTCCACCGGATCCACCGGCCCCCGGCTGCTCTCGGCGGGTCCCGGGGCCGGAGCCATTTCCAGGAAGCGCTCGAAGAAGACGTCCACCCCGAAGTTGGTGAGGGCGCTTCCGAAAAAGACCGGGGTGGCCTCTCCCCGCTGGAAAGCCCCCTCCTCCGGCTTCTCCCCGGCCACGGAGAGGATCTCCAGCTCCTCCCGGAGGGGGTCCAGGACACCGGCCCCCAGAATTTCTTCCAGCTCCGGGGCATCCAGGTCCAGCACGGTGGAGTCAGGCAGCGTCTGGCCGTGATCTTCCACCCGGGAATAGAGGTGGACCTGCCCGGTCTGACGGTCACACACCCCCGCCAGGCGACCGGCCTGCCGAACGGGCCAGGTCAGGGGGTAGCAGGGTATGCCCAGATGGGTCCGGACGTCGTCCATGAGCCCGAAGGGATCCTCCCCTACCCGATCGCACTTGTTCACCAGGGTGAAGATGGGGAGGCGCCGCTTGTGGCAGACGCTGAAGAGCTTCTTCGTCTGCTCCTCCACGCCCTTTCGATTGTCCAGGAGCATGACGGCGCTGTCCGCCGCCGTCAGGGCCCGGTACGTGTCCTCCGAGAAGTCCTGGTGACCCGGCGTATCCAGGAGGTTGATGCGGAAGTCCCTGAAGTCGAAGTGAAGAACGCTGGCCGTCACCGAGATGCCCCTCTCCTTCTCCATCTCCATCCAGTCGGAGGTGGCGTGGCGCTGGGCCCGGCGGGCCTTCACGGACCCGGCCAGGTGAATGGCGCCGCCGAAGAGGAGCAGCTTCTCGGTAAGGGTGGTCTTTCCCGCGTCGGGATGGCTGATGATGGCGAAGGTCCGCCGGCGGGCGATCTCCCTGGCCAGATCCTCCCGCCAGCGGCGGTCCGTGCTATCGATGGGACGGAGTCCCTGGGATGGAGCGTTGCTCATGACCCGCAAATGTCACCAAACGGACCCGCCAGACCAAGGGGGGCGCGGATCCGGCGGCTCAGTCCCCGGGCATCTCCAGCAGCCGGGCATTCACCGCCACGATGACGGTGCTGGCAGACATGATGGCGGCTCCCACCGCCGGCCCCAGCATGATGCCGGCCCAGTACAGGGCCCCGGCGGCCAGGGGAATGGCCACGATGTTGTAGCCGGCCGCCCACCAGAGGTTCTGGACCATCTTCCGGTAGGTGGCTTTGGACAGTTGGACCACTGCCTGCACGTCGGAGGGGTTGGAGCGGACCAGGACGATGTCCGCCGCCTCCACCGCCACATCGGTACCGGCCCCCACGGCGATGCCCACGTCGGCCTGGGCCAGGGCCGGGGCGTCGTTCACCCCGTCTCCCGTCATGGCCACCTTGAGGCCCCGCCCCTGGACCTCCTTGACCTTCTCCGCCTTGTCCTCCGGAAGCACCTCGGCGAAGTAGTCTTCCAGCTCCAGCTCCTCCGCCACCCACTTCGCCACCCGTTCCTCGTCGCCGGTGATCATCATGGGTTGGATGCCCATCTCCTTCAGGCGTCGGATGGCGTCCCGGGAATCGTCCCGGATCATGTCCGCCAGGGCCACGGCTCCCTCCACCTTCCCGTCCACCACCAAGAAGACCACCGTCTTTCCCTCCTCCGAGAGACGGGTGACATCCTCATGGTCCAGGACGCCCTCATCCAGATTCTCTTCCTTCAGGTAGCCGGGGCTCACCACCCGGACTTCCTTCCCTTCCACCTTCCCCATGGCCCCCTTTCCGGGGATGGAGTCGAAATCCTCCACGGAAGGCGCTTCCTCCACGGCTCCGGCGATGCCCCGGGCGATGGGGTGCTGGGACCGGGACTCCACGGCGGCGGCCAGCTTCCTGACTCGGTCTTCGTCCATCTCACCAAAGGTGAGGGTGTCGGAGACGCCGAATTCCCCCTTCGTGAGAGTTCCGGTCTTGTCGAAGAGGATGGCGTCCAGCTCCCGGGCGGCCTCGAAGGCGGCCCGGTTCCGGATGAGAAGGCCGTTCTTGGCCCCGAGGGAAGTGGAGACGGCCACCACCAGGGGGATGGCCAGCCCCAGGGCGTGGGGGCAGGTGATGACCATGACGGTGACGCTGCGCTCCATGGCGAAGACGAACTCGGCTCCCGCCAGGAGCTTCCAGATCGCCAGCGTCACGATCCCCCCGCCCAGGGCGATGAAGGTGAGCCACATAGCGGCCCGGTTGGCCAGGTCCTGGGTCCGGGACTTGCTCTCCTGGGCCTCCTCCACCAGGTCCACCACCTGGGAGAGAAAGGACTCGGCGCCCAGCTTCTGGACCTCCACCTCCAGGGAGCCCTCCCCGTTCACGCTCCCCCCGATGACCTCGTCCCCGGCCTCCTTGGGAACGGGCTTGGATTCGCCGGTGACCATGGATTCATCCACCGCCGAGTCGCCATCCCGGATGATACCGTCCGCCGGGATCTTCTCTCCAGGCTTCACCACCACCACGTCGCCCTTTCCCAATTCCTGGAGGGGAACGTCCTCTACCGATCCGTCCTCCGTCTTCCTGTGAGCCTCCGAAGGCATGAGCTTGGCCAGCTCCTCCACGGCCCGGGAGGCACCCATGACGGAGCGCATCTCGATCCAGTGGCCCAGGAGCATGACGTCCACCAGGGTGGCCAGCTCCCAGAAGAAGACTTTTCCGGGAAGGCCGAAGACCACGGCCCCCGAGTAGGCGTAGGCCACGGTGATGGCTACGCCGATGAGGAGCATCATCCCCGGGGAGGCGGACCTCAGCTCATCCACCGCTCCTTTCAGGAAGGGCCACCCGCCGTAGAAGTAGACCAGAGAGGAGAGGCCGAAGAGGAGGTACATGTCTCCGGTGAAGGAGAGGGGCTCCTCCAGCCCCAGAAAGCCCTGGATGAGGGGGGAGAGGGCCAGGATGGGAAGGGTCAGGACCAGGGAGATCCAGAAGCGGCGCTTGAAGTCCCGGGCCATGTGCTCGTGATGG
>CAZSDD010000207.1:0-3774 GCA_964605505.1 uncultured Gemmatimonadaceae bacterium
ATCCTCTCCCCGGTGATGCTTTCCGCCCAGGTCCCTCCGGGATGGGACGCTGCGGCCTTCCAGATGACCCGGCCGGAGCTGGAGGAGCTCCTGGCCAGATACGAATCGGTCATGAACTCCCAGGGATACAGCGAAGCCCTGAAGGAAGACGCGGCCCGGTCTGCGGAGCTGATCCGGAGTCGGTTGGAGGAAGGGGATTTCAAGGTGGGCGACCGCATCGTGGTCCGGCTGGAAGGGACGCGGGCCGGGGTTCTTCCGGACACCCTCCTGGTAGAGGAGGGGCCCTCCCTGGACATCCCCAACATGGGGGTCATTTCCCTGGAGGGTGTGCTTCGCTCCGAGCTCGAGGATCACCTCACCAGGGAGATGGGCAGGTTTATGAGAGACCCCTCCCTGACGGCTCAATCCCTCATCCGCCTCTCCGTGCAGGGAGCCGTGGGCCAGCCCGGCTTCTACGTGTTTCCCTCCGAGATGCTTCTGAGCGACGTCCTCATGCAGGCCGGGGGCCCCGGCCCCAGATCGGACCTGGAGGACATCCGGGTGCGGAGGGGATCCACCGGCCTCATGGTGGGCCCCGAGGTCCAGGCAGCCCTGGACGAGGGCCGGTCCCTGGACCAACTGGGACTCCAGGCCGGGGACGAGATCACGGTTCCCGAAGAGCCTGTGCAGTCCTGGTGGCCCCAGGTCGTCCGGTGGGGGGTCATCGTGACCTCCACGATTCTGCTCGGCATCCGGATCTACTGAACGCGGCCCGGCGGGCGAAACCCAGGCCGCCCACCCGGGTGTCATCCCGCCCACCCGGATGTCATCCCCCCTACCCTCCCGTCACCGCCACCCCTTCCGACACCACCGGGTCCCCGCCGTTGCCTGAAAGGTTGACGTTGACCAGTTGAAGCTGGCCCGACCCCAACCCACCCTGGGTGACGTCGATTCCGTCACGGCCGTTGTTTCGAATGTCGGAAAAGGCGATATGGCCCGTGAAGTTGCCTTCGCGATTCTCCACCAGATGGACTCCATCCCTCTGGGCGCCGGTGACGGTGAGCTCGGAGAAGGCCACGTAGAGGCTGCCCGATCCAGCCTGAGTATCCGAATCCTCCACAAGCCTCACGTTGTTTGCGCCGTTGCCGATGGCTTCCACCACCGTGAGCGTGCCCCTCAGGTCTCCTGACCCGCTCTCCTCCACGTCCAGGCCTCCACCCGCATTTTCACTCACCGAACTGTTGAGGAGCCGTACGTCCGCGACCCCTGCACCTTCTTCCATCGCCTGTACGCCGGAGCCCGGATCGGTGGGATCCCGCAGGATGGCGCCGTTTCCATCGAAGAAGGACGCCCGGATCTCCACCAGCAGGTCGCCCACTCCATTCTCCCCGACCGAAAGGCCGTCCCCTCCATTGCCCGATAGGTCCAGTTCCCGGGTGGTGACCATCAGGGAACCCAGTCCGAATTCCTCCAGGTGGACCCCGTCCTCCCCGGCCTGCTCCGCCGTCACCTTGTTGAAGGTTACCTCCAGGTTCCCGCTCCCTCCGGATGGATTGCTCCGGGCATCGGCATCCTCGATGACATCCATGAACCCCGTGCCGTTACCGGAGCCCAGGACACGATCCAGGTTCAGGATCACGTCTCCGGATCCCTCCTCCGTGATATTGATGCCCCGGCTTCCGTTCCCCTCCAGAGAGCTGGGCGTCTGGTCCGAGCCCCGGATATCCAGGCGAACGCTCCCGGGGCCGGCCTCATGGATATCCAGACCGTCCTCCATCCTGTCCGGGTTCTGGGGCTGGCTGCCATTTCCGTCCAGGCGGCTGAAGCGAATGTCCACCACCACCTCCCCCAGCCCGAATTCCCTCAACTCCACCCCGTCCCCGGCATTCCCCTGAAAGAGGCTGCCGTCGGCCCTCAGCTCGATTCCTCCGCTCCCCCCCTCCTCCACCCGGACGCCGTCCCTGTCCGTGATGTCCTGCCGGAAGCCGTTCCCCTGAATGGCAACGTTCTTGAAATCCAGGAAGATCCCCGCCGCCGAGTTTCCACCCGAGTCGTTCCCGTCCGCCAGATCGTCCAGGTAGAACCCGTGCAGCCCGTTCCCCTGGATGCCCACCTGGTCCAGCGTCACCGTCACCAGGCCTGTAGCGTCGTGGGGAATTTCGACGAAGATCCCGTTCTCGGAGGCATTGCGGAACGTCATCTTTTCGATGGTCAGGTCCCCGCCCCCGGACACCACCAGGGCGTCACAGGCGCAGTCCTCCCCGTCCACTACCGCCCCGGCACTGGTGATCAGAAGATCCTGGGTCCCGCCGTACTCCAGAGAGCGGGAAATCTCGATGACGCCTATGCCGGACTCGAAGAGGATGGTGTTGACCAACGGGTCATCCGTGGCCATCTCCAGGGCCGCACGGAAGGATCCGAATCCCGCGTCCTCGGCGTTTCGGACCCGAACCGTTGTGGTCCGGTCCCCCCCTTCCGTCACAGCCGCGCCGTCGGTCGTGACAGGAAGTCCGCCATTTCCGTCGGTCACGACGCGGATCAGGTGCAAACGTCCCTTTCCCGTTCCCTCCTGGATCACACGGAGGCCGTTGTTGGAGTTGTCGCTGAAATCCCCGTCCTGGACCTGCGCGTTCAGATCTCCTGCGCCAAACTCCTGGATCCTTGCGCCGTCCTGATGGCCTCCCCGGGCGGTGACGTCGGTGAGGGTGGCGATGATCCCGCCGGCCCCGGGGACTGCTCCTCCCTGTGCGTCCAGATCTTCCCTGAGAAGGAGGTTGTCTCCCAGGTTGTTGGAGGCGGCGAGACCCGTGAGGGTCGCCCTGAGATCCCCGGCCCCGGACTCCGTCAACTCCACCCCCTGCCCGTGGTTCCCGTTGGCCGTGCTGTTCAGGATCCTCACGTCCAGGCTCCCGGCCCCGGCTTCGGAGGCGTCGAACCCGTCTTCGCTCTCGGAAACGCTCTGGGGCTGCTCCCCGTTCCCATCAAAGCTGGAGTCCTGCACGTCGGCCACCAGGTCTCCGCCGCCCGCCTCCCGGAGATCCGCCCCATCCCCGGCGTTGTCCCGGAAGTCCGAGCCCCTCGCCAGAAAGGTCAGGTTCCCCTCTCCGACCTCCTCCACCCGGATTCCGTCCATGTCCGTGGCGCCCGCGTCAAAGCCGTTCTGCCGAATCACCGTGGAAGCCAGTTCCACCCGCAGGCCGGCGGGACCACCGCTTCCCTCCTCTCCCACATACACGCCATGGCCCCCGTTCTCCTCCACGATGAGCCGGACCAGGCGGATTGTCACCACCCCGGCGGCGCTCCCCGGAACCGACACCCTCAGCCCCGTATTCCCGGATTTCAGGGTGAGGTCGAAAAGGTCCAGGTCCCCGCCGCCGGTGGAAGCCAACAGATCACATCCGCACCCGCTTCCGTCAATGACCAGGCCGTTTCCCACGATCCTGAGAGCCTGGTTCCCGGCATACTCCAGCGGAGCGGTGACGGAAAGCGCCCCCAGCCCCGGGGCCACCTGGATGGAGTTCACCGCGGGGTCCGCTCCGGCTGCATCCAGGGCAGCCCGCAGTGAGCCTTCTCCCTCGTCGGCATTGGTTTCCACCAGGAGGGTGGAAGAGGGCTCATCGATGACGAGGATATCCGCGCCTTCCCCACAGGCAGAGAGAAGAAGGGCGAAGGCGAGACCTGGCACGGCAAAGCGGAAAAGAGGGCGTCGCACGCGAGCCTCCGGAATGATGAAGGAGTTCGAACAGATCGTGGCAAATGATCTCGGAATGCGTTCCATACTGCAAGTGCGGGGCC
>CAZSDD010000208.1:0-2408 GCA_964605505.1 uncultured Gemmatimonadaceae bacterium
GGGAATACCAGTAGATGGGCGAGATATCCGAGCTGGAGATAATCTCGTCTCCGTCCGAATCTCCCCAGAGGGCCCATCGTTCTCCGATGGAAATGTCGAAACTCAGGTTTCCGGAGATCTCCGAGATATTCCGGATGCCGATCCCGCAGAGGCTTCCGGCGTAGGGCGCGCTGGAGGGATAGGTCCGGGCATGGAACTCCCTGGCATTTCTGGAGCCCGGGAAGGGATCCCCTGAATCCCCCCGATTCCGGGACCAGTCCAGGTCGTCCTTCCGGTCGGCCTCTTCCAGGTCCACGCCCTTGTGGTGGGCGTTGGCATTGACGCGGTTCCCGACCTCGGAGATGCCCCCGGCGAGATTCCGGTCCACATGCCAGATCAGGAGGCCGGTGCCGTTCACGAAACGGTCTGATCCCAGGGCCTGGCGATTACTCAGGAGGAAGTGCTCACTGGAAGCGGGAAGGTCGATCCGAAGCACATCTCCGCCTTGCTGGATGGGGGAAAGAGACAGGCCGGTTCGGGACGAGGTTACGGTCTGGACGGTAACCCAGCCGAGAAAATCCTTGGTCCAGGCGCTGAAATGGGCCGGCGACGTGACGTTGTTGTAGTTCCCGCTGGCCATCAGGCCCCATTCGCCGATGCCCTCGGAATTTGTGCCGTCGTTGCGGTCCACGTCGTAGAGATCGGGCAGATCGAGGCCGTGGCCCAGCTCGTGGGAGAGGGTGCCGGACCCCATGAGGCTTTCGCCGTCGCAGCTGAGCCCTGATTGGATGATGTAGTCCCCGATGAGGATGTTCTCGCCATCCTCTGCCAGGTCGTCCGTGTGGTAGAATTCCCCGACGCCGGTAGCCTCGCGGCTGGCCCAGTAGTAGTGGGATTTGTGGGGCCAGATTCCGGTGCCGCCGCAGGACATGGCCTTTGTGGGATAGATGAACGCCACAAGATCGACGATCCCGTCATCGTCTCCCGAGTTCGGGATCCCATCGGGCCCGTCGTTGTCGAAACGGGAGAAATCCACCGTCCCGTCCACCGCATCCAGGGATTCGGTGAGAAACTCGTAGAATCGACCCAATCTGTCGTCAGAGTTGGGAGAAGGCTCATAGTAGGCACGCTCCCGGGAAAGGGTGACCCAGGGGGTCACGATCCCCCCCACCGAAAACAACCCCAGGGACATTTCCTCGTACAGATCCCTCACGGAAACGGCTCCGGCACCGTCCCCGAAAAGACGCCGTTCGTACTCCTCGCTCGGGTACGGTCCCGCCACATCCGGAAAAGCCCCGGCGACGACCGGAACCTGGACGGTGCCCGTGAGAGCCGCCCCGGCCACCTCCAACTCGCCGGGGGAGAGGAATAGGCCCGGCCGCTCCAGCCTCTCCCGAGCCGCCCGCATGGCCCGCACCCGAGCTTTCCAGACGTGCTGGAACTCATACTCCGGCGGATCCGGAGAGCTCTGCTGGATCACCTGTTCCAGGGCCTCCCTGAGCCTGGTGCTTCGCTCCTGAGCCTCCAGGGGAGGATTTTCCACGACCATTCCCAGGACCACCATGCAGGCCGTGAGGCCAACCGCTCCCGCCCCCTTCCGTTCCAGTGTCCGCTTCATGGTCCGTTCACCTCGATCCGGGCTCCGATTCCCGGGAGCTCGGCAGCGATCTCCAGGAAGGTGTGGGCGGAGATGGCCCGGTCCACGGAAACCGAGATGTCCGAGGCCGAGCCGGAGGAGCCGATGACGCTCAAGGGAAAGTCCAGCAACGTCACCTCCCCGGTAAGCCCCCCGGGAACGCTCACCACGACCCGGAGTCGACCCTCCGACAACCATCGGACGATCTTCCATCGATTGTCACTGACGAATCCGCTCCAGTCGCCGGGGGCCAGCACCGCCGGGTCCCATTCCAGGGTGACGGCTACCGCGCCGACGGCCTCGGAAACGCCGGTGGCATTGAGAATCAGCTCGGTCTGGAGGCTCTCGCCGGTTTCCGCAGATGACGGGGCCACGAGCCGGATCCCGGTGGGTTGAGAGATGCCCGCCACCGTCACCGTCACGGATCCCTGAACCCCCTCAAAGCCGGCGGAAATGGTGGCAGTGCCTTCCTGGAGGCCGGTCACCAGCCCGTCCTGGTCCACGGAGGCCGTGGAGGGATCGGAAGAGACCCAGGCAAAGGTAACCCCCTGGAGGGTGTCGCCTTCTGCCGTGGCGGCGGAGGCCGTGACCTGGATGACCCCGCCCACCTCCAGGGAAGGATCGGGAGGCGTCAGGGTGATCTCCGCGATGGGAGGAGAAAGGGCCGCGGCGGTGAAGGAAACGGATCCCAGGTCGTCGACGGAGGCCGTTGCCGTCTGACTCCCCACCAGCGGGCCCAGCGTCCAATTCGAAACGGCGACCCCGGCAGCGTTCGTCGAGCTGGATTCCGGCG
>CAZSDD010000208.1:2508-3722 GCA_964605505.1 uncultured Gemmatimonadaceae bacterium
GCGATCCCTTCAGCGGTGCTGGGAACCACCTCGCTCGTCACGGAGCCCCCTCCGGAAGACACCACGAATCCCACGGCGATCCCGGGAATCGGACTCCCGCCGGAGTCCAGGACCTTCACCTGCGCCTCCCGGGCCAGGACCTCTCCCACCGTTCCCTCCTGGCCGTCCCCCTGGACCTTTTCGAGACTCGCCGGTTCCTGGGTCACCGTCAGGGTGATGAACCCCTGGGCGCCGTCGGCCGTGGCGGTGACGGTGACGGAGCCCTGGTCCACCGCAGTCACCAGGCCGGAGGCGGCCGATACCCGGGCCACGCCCTCATCGCTCGAAGCCCAGCTTACGGCCACGTTGCCCAGGGTCTTTCCCTTCTTGTCGGTCACCCGGGCCTGGAGCTGAAGGGTCTCTCCCAGGGATTCCAGGGTCGTGCCGGGGGCCGAGACGACGACCCCCGCGGGAACCGGCGGAGAGGTGGAGTCCCTGCAGGTTCCCAGAAACAGAAGGCTGGCCAGAAGCAGGATTCTGACGGCGAAACGGGGCATCACTTCTCCCGGGTGACCGAAGTCCGAGGGGGATCATCAGTGGAGGGCGCCTGGTTCAAAGCTACCTGGCGGCGCCGGTTTTTACCACCGGATAGTGCAATTCACAGCCCTGAGGGAGGTCGAATCCCGAAACCTCCCCCGCTAAAACTCCCCCTCCCGTACCTGTCCTGGTTTCAGGGGACCGGAACCCAGATGCACCCGGTTCTCCGGCTCCACGCTCTCGTTTTCCGGGAGGGGGTTGGCGCCCTTTTCCTTCCCCACGGTCAGGACGCTCCTCAACCCCCCCAGCACCCCTGACCCCTCCAGGGCCTTGGCGTCGCCGCCGTAGTAGTCGAACCAGGGGAGGCCGGCCTCGGTGTACTCTCTGGAGGTGAGGGGCGGGGTGGGAGGATCCTCTCCGGTGATGGCCCGCCAGGCCAGGGAGTTGGCCAGGTGGACGAAGCAGCGGCTGGGGTGCCGGGTGTCCCAGACGTCGAAGTCGAAGGGATCCTCGTAGATCTCCTGGGTCATGCGGCCTCCGGGAGCCAGCCCCATGTCCGGGGCCGGCGCGGCCATCATGGGCCCGTTTTCCTCCGCCACGGAGTCCTGGACCATATCGGGGCTCTCGAGCCGGCGCGCCCTCACATGGGCCTCGTAGGCCTCGGCCTTCATGGGGTAGGCCACGATCTGGATGCCGCC
>CAZSDD010000209.1:0-3672 GCA_964605505.1 uncultured Gemmatimonadaceae bacterium
CCCGGACGGCTGGCAGACGCTGAACGCAAACGACGCGGTAACCGGTATCAGCGCCGCCCAGGCCGCCCTGATCCAGCTCCGCGGCGCCCAGGGGAGCGCCGCCGAAGCCGCCAGGGAGTTCTTTGGCCAGGAAGGGTTGCAGGCGGGGCCTCAGTCAGAGGTGACGATCCACGGAAATCGAGCCTATACGGGCGAGTTCAAGGCGGAGAGTGGCGAGGGGGGGGCGGTCCACGGACTTGCGACCTTCATCGAGTACGGCGGAAACACGTGGGGGATCGTGGCGTACACCATGGAGGAGAGGTTTGCCTCCTACAGCCCGGTCTTCCAGCGGTCGACCGGCAGCTTCGATCGCCTCACGGACCCGGTGGCGCTGGCGGTGCAACCCCTGCGCCTGCGCATCGACAAGGCGCCTCGGGCCATGACGCTCCAGCAGTTCAATGCTCAGCTTCCTTCGAGCATCTCCCTTGGAGAGTTGGCCATGATCAACGGACTGGATGAGAGTGCGCAGCTACGTGCCGGGCAGCCCATCAAGCGGGTGATCGGCACTCCGCTGGCCCTCAAGGAGCTTCCTCCCCCTTCCCCGCTGAACGTAAAGGACTGGTGAGGGGCCCGTCGTCCGGCACCGCCGGGAGCCAATCGTGGAACGCCTCGCCGAAGATGTGCCACACCGTGACGAAGAGAGCTGCCACGATGGGCCCCACGATGAAGCCCACCACCCCGAAAAGGATGATTCCCCCCAGCGTGCTGAGGAGGATGAGGAGATCCGACATCCGGGCATCCCGGCCGATGAGGCGGGGTCGAAGGAAGTTGTCCAACAGGCTCACCACGGTGGCGCACCACACGAGGAGCCCCACCGCCGCCATCGTCTTACCCACCAGGAACAGGTAGATGACGGCGGGAACCCAGATCAGGGCAGCCCCCACGGCCGGGATGATGGAGAGCACCACCATCACCGTTCCCCAGAACGTCGGTCCCGGCACTCCCGACACCCAGAACGACAGACCCGCCGCCGCCCCCTGGAGGAGTCCGATGAGAAGGGATCCCTTGAGGGTGGCCCGGGCCACGGAGACGAAGCGCTCCAGGAGCTGCTCCTCCTCCTCGTTGGAGAGGGGGAGGTAGTAGAGCACGGTGCGGAGCGTTTCCCTGCCGCCCACCAGGAAGAAGTAGAGGGCGTAGAGGAGGATGAATACCTGAAGGAAGAACCCCAGCGTTCCCCGGGTCGCCGCCGCCAGCGTCCCCATGAGGGCCGGGCCGGTGCCCCCGGCCACTTCCTTCAGGCGGTCCATCAGGGCATCCGCTTCGGGGATGAGATGGACGGCAAAGGGGATTCTTTCCACCAACCCCCTCGCCTGTTCCAGATAGTGCTGGTTACTCTGGATCCACCCCTCGGCCCCCTGGCTTACCTGCACGGCTTCCCTCGCCACCAGGGTCAGGAATCCTGCCAACGGGATCCCGATCCCCAGGAGGAGGAGGGCCATGGTGCTGATGGCCGCCCATCGCCGCCTGTCCCCCAGTCGCTTCAGGATCCAGAGGTAGAGGGGGTAGGCGATCCCCGCGAAGATGGCCGCCAGGAAGACCGAGAGGATGAAGCTACGCACCACCAGTAGAAAAAGAACCGAGATCCCCGCCACCAGGAGGAGGAGGGCACCTCGGCGAAAACGCAGTGCTCCCGGCACCAGGTCCGGACGTGACTTGTCGCTCATGGGTAACCCTCCCGGGTGCAGGGGTCATGTCTCATTTCACTGCCAGGTGAAGATGGCCGAGGGCGCAGCCCCCGCACGGCCGGACGCCACGTCCCGGGGTTCCCGATGGAAGGGTTCCGCACCGAGACGGGTGAGCCGGATCTCCCAGTGGGCCCGGGAATCCGGACTCAGGGGGAACGAGAGATCCAGGCGCCACATCCGCTGGGATTCCGGGGGGAAGGCCGCCAGCAGCCCCACCCCCACACCGACCATCGTTCGGCTATCCACACCGAAGGGCGAATCCCCTGCCCAGACCCGCCCCGCGTCGGCGAAGAGCGCCAGCCCAAAGGTCCCGTGTCGCACGAGCCTCCCGATGGTCCCGGGTCGGGTGAGCGTACCCATGGCCCAGCGCCCCTCTATGGAGGCTACCCCTCGGACGGACCCGGCGACCCGGGACCCGGAGTAGCCTCGCACCCCACCCTGTTCGTCACCGAGTGGGAGCTGAAAGGGAACCCTCCCCCGCCACCCGCCGCCGAACTCGACGCTGCCCAGGAGAAGGTGGGCAGGGCCGGGTTTCAGGTACCAGGCCCCTCGACCGCTCGCTATCATGGAATCCCATCGGCCCGTGAGCCGGTTCATGCGTGCCTCACCCCTGGCCCGCAGGGCGGAGAAGGAGCGCGGCGAACCGCCGCCGGTGTAGAAGTCGGCGAAGACGAAGAGATCGTCGTCGGTGCTTCCCGGACCAGGGATGCTACGCCCCACAAGGACGCCGAGCTGCGCGCCGGTGGCCACGTCCTGTACCGCCGAAAGTGCATCGAATCCGTACACCGGCATAAAGGACAGGGCCCGCACGCCCATCACGGCGTTCAGTCGCACATTCTGGTAGGCAGGAAACGGGCCGTCCAGTGCACCGCTCGTGTCTGCCACGAGTCCCGAGTCGGAGACCACCACCGCACGGGCCGCTGGGGTGACTCCCTCATAGGTGAAAAGGCCACCCAGGAAGGCGCTGTATCTTCCTATGCCGATCCGGCGCACTCCTCCCAGGTCCGAGAACCGACGCTGAACGCTCAGGGAGAGAGGATTGCTCTGCGGGCGAAGAAAGCGCACATAGCGGTTCACCTCGCCGTACCCCACGTGCCAGGCCGTCCGCTGCAGGTCGGTGAAGAAAGGATGCCCGAGGGCGAGGGTCAGCGTTGTGCCGAGGGGCGCGCGCTCGGCCACAATGGCCAGGGTGTACGGTCGAGAGAACACCTGGTACGCCACCGCCTCCATGCCCACGCCGGTGCGATACGCAAATCCTCGTTCCGCGGACACCGCCAGATGCAGACCTCGGCCGCCGACGTTGCCGTTGCCGAAGCGGAGCGCCGAGGGAAGTCCGTCCCGGAAGCTCATGCCGAACACGGTGGGGATCTCGTCGATGCTCTCGACCTCGATGCGCACGCCCCCCGCGGCGTCCGACACCGCCCGCACCGTCGCGGCGGCCAGGAAAGGCTGTAAGCGAAGGATACGTTCCGACTCCGCCCGCCGCCGCTCCGTGCAGATCCGGCCCACGTCGAGGAGCAGGAAGCGCCGGATGACTTCCTCTTTCGACGTTGTGTGGATCAGGCCGACCCCCCCGAGCAAGCCCACGCAGGCTCCGGGGAACCCGCAGGAACGACGGATCGCGGGCGGTGATGGTGACCTCCGTCACGACCATCCCGTCACATCGGCTGACCGACGGGGCCGGGCCCTGCGCACGAATCACCCCGCTCGGTGCGGCGAAGACCAGCGAGGCGAGCAGCCACAGTGCGCATCGCATCGAGGCACCTTCGCCGAAGGCGGCGACCATCGCACGGGTCCTCCGTATCCCCACGTCAGCCTCCCCGGGGCGGCACCGGACCGTGCTGGTCTGGATCCGAGCCCCCGGCCCGGACACTCGCCTTCACCCAGTGCTCCCGCCCGTCGTCCACCAGGGGAATGAACGCCTCCTCCTGATCCATGCCGTCCACAT
>CAZSDD010000210.1:0-3664 GCA_964605505.1 uncultured Gemmatimonadaceae bacterium
GCCCCCCGGGCCTGCCGGAACAGCTTCATGCCCTTCGGTGGGCGCCGAGTCTGCCCCTGGCCGGGGCCGCTTCCCATGGGCCAGGCGCAATGCCGTAACTTCCCGGGCGATGATGTTGATGGTATCTCCGTCCTTCTGCATTCGTCCCCGGACGGCCACGAAAGGCTCCATGCGGATGGTGGTCCGGTCTCGTTCGTAGATATCCGGCTTAACAATCACGTTTATTGGACCATCTTCATCTTCAAACAGGACAAATACATAACCCTTAGCAGTTTGAGGTCTTTGTCTGGCCACCACGATGCCGGCCAGACGGACGGTGGAGCCACTGGGAAGCTCCTTGAGCTTGCCGGAGGAGATGGTTCCTGACGGGAGGTCATCCCGGATAAGGGCCAGGGGGTGCAAGGACGCAGAGAAGCGGAGCATCCGATATTCCGATACCATTCGCTCTTCGGCGCTCATGTCGGCGAAGGGAAGGTCCACATGCGGGTCCGGGAGCTGCATCTCCAACTGGGCATGGTCTTGACGGCCTCCCGTTCGCTCCGGATCGCTCTCGGGGCCCAGCCAGAGACCCGCCTGCCAGAGGAGCTCCCGGCGGGTAAGACCGAGGTCGTCGAATCCTCCAACCCAGATGAGGTTTTCGATGGCCGGACGCTTCAGTGCCGCCGGGGTCCGACGTAGGAAGTCCGGGAGGGACCGGAAGGGCCCGTTTCTCTTTCGCTCCGCCACGACACGGCCCGCCATCTCCTCTCCCCATCCACGGACGAAGCCCAGGCCGATGCGGAGGTCCTTGCCCTCCGGGGTGGCCCGGACGGCGCTTCTGTTCACATGAGGTAGCAGGGTTTCGATGCCGTGGCGCCGGGCGTCCCGGCCCAGAGCGTCCAGGGAGTAGAATCCCATGGGCTGATTGTTGAAGAGTCCCACGTAGTACTCGGTGGGGTAGTAGTGCCGAAGCCAGGCCGACTGGTAGGCCAGGAGGCCGAAGGCGGCGGCGTGGGACTTGGGAAAGCCGAACTCGCTGAAGCCCACCACTTGCAAGAAAACCCGCTCCGCCACCTCCTCCGGGACTCCCCGGGCCCGGGCCCCCTCCATGAAGGCCTCCCGGTAGGAATTCATGGCCTCCCTGGAGCGCTTTCGGCTCATGGCCCGCCTGAGCCCCTCGGCCTGGCCGTCGCTGAAGCCTGCCAGGGCCTTGCAGACCTTCAGGACCTGGTCCTGATAGATGATGACGCCCAGGGTCTCGCCCAGTGCTTCTTCCAGGAGGGGGTGTTCGTAGGGTACCCGGTAATCCGGGTTTGCCCGCTGGGCCTCCCGACGGGTCACATAGGGATTCACGGCCCCCCCCACGATGGGACCCGGCCGGACCAGGGCCACCTCCACCGCCAGGTCCGCCAGGTTCCGAGGCCTGACCCGGCGGATCATCTGCATCTGGGCCCGGCTCTCGATCTGGAAGATTCCCACCGTGTCGCCGGAGCAGATGAGATCATAGAGCCCTTCGTCGTGGAAGTCGATTCTGGACAAGTCGGGGGCGCCGCCGATCCTGCGGACGCCGTCGGGGCCCACTGCGCCCTCTCCGGCGGCGGCCTCGGCTTCGCTGGCAGTTCTGCCGCCCACCGCCGGCTCCCCGCCGGCTCCAGCCGTTCCCCGTTCGGCGATGAGATCCACCGCCTCCTCCACCAGGGAGAGCATCCCCAGGGCCAGGAAGTCGATCTTGACGAAACCGGCGTCCTCGCAGGAGTCCTTGTCCCACTGGCAGAGGACCCGGCCCTCCCAGGCCGCCGGCTCCAGGGGAACGACCTCCAGCAGGGGCCGGGAGGAGATGATCATCCCCCCCACGTGCTGGGAGACGTGCCGGGGCAGTCCGGCGATCTCCTCGGCCAGGGCCCCCAGGGCCTGCCAGAGGGGAGCTTGGGCCTTCTCCCTGAACTCCGGCAGGGTTTCCAGCTCCTCCTTCAGTCCTCCGGCGGAGCGGTGCTCCGACAGCTTGGTGAGCTTCTCCAGATCTCCCGGGGGAAGCTCCAGGACCTTTCCGATCTCCCGGACCGCCGAGCGAAGCCGGTAGGTGGGGAAGGTGCAGACCAGACCGGCGTGCTCGGCACCGTACTTCTCGTAAACGGCCAGGATGAGCTCCTCCCGGATGTCCCGGGGAAAGTCCAGGTCGATGTCCGGCACCGTGTTCAGGGCCTCGTTCAGGAACCGCCCCAGGAAGAGATTCGTTTCCACCGGATCGATATGGGAGAGCCCGATCAGATAGCAGATGATGGAGGACACGGAGGAACCCCGGCCCCGTCCCGGAGGTAGCCCCGAGCGGGCCCGGGGGGCCTCTCCCCGGACCCGGAAAGCCACTTCCCGGGCCAGGTTCATGATGTCCCGGTAGACCAGGAAAAAGCCTGAGAGGCCGTGGTGCTCCACCAGGCGCAACTCCTCCTCCAGACGCCTCTCCGCTTCTCGTCGTTTCTCAGCCAATCTCTGAGGTTCCAGGGGATATCGCTCTTCCAGGAGGGCACGGCAGGTTTCGGCCAGGATCCGGATAGCCGTCTTCCCGTTTCCGGCTCCTTCGAAGTCCGGAAACTCGTAGCCCAGGTCCCGGGTGATGTCGAAGGCGGCGCATCGCCGGGCGATACGGAGAGTGTTGGAGACGGCGTCGGGGCGACCCCGAAAGCGGTAGGCCATCTCTTCGGCACCGGCCATGTGAAACAGCGCGTTGGGGCGCCGAACCGGGTGGGCCCCGTCCAGGGTGGTCCGGTTCCGGATGGAAACCAGAACGTCCTGGAGGGGGTGGCGCTCCTTCCGGTGGTAGTGGACGTTCCCCGTGGCCACCACGGGCACGGCAAAATGATCCGCCAGACGGCCCAGAGCCCGGTTCCGGGCCCGGTCCCCTTTAACCCGGTTCTCCTGGAGCTCCACGAAGAGGTTCCATGGGCCGAAGGCGTCCAGGAGGCGTCTCAGGAAGGCTTCTCCGGCGGCGGCGCTATCCCGGATGGCCGCCCAGAGAGGGCTTCGGCGGCATCCGGTGAGGAGGATGAGCCCCCGGGTCCGGTCCGGATCCAGGAGAACGGGGAAGGGGAGGAGGGGGTTCCGCCGGTCCAGCGCCTCCATGTGACTCCGGGTGAGAAGACGGCAGAGGTTGGCGTAGCCCCGAGGGGTCTCGGCCAGGAGGGTGACGTGGAAGCCCGTGTCGGGGGAGACGGGTTCGATGTCCGGGGGAAGGGCCGGTCCATGGACCGCCGCGTTTATGTCCGGCCCTCGCCCGTAATGCCCGTTATGTCGCGCGTTTCGGCTGATGGAGCGAGGCATGGGCCCGGCGGCGCCGGATCCAAGCCGCCCGCCGCCTGCAAATCCTTCCATCCCCGGCACCGTGGCCGGATCGATGCTCACCTCGGCCCCGGTGATGGGCTGGATCCCTTCTTCCTTCGCCACCCGGGCGAACTCCATGGAGCCGTATAGACCATTGTGATCCGTCAGGGCCAGGGCCGGATAGCCCAGCTCCCTGGCCCGGAGGACCAGCTCCTCCGGGTGGGAGGCGCCGTCCAGAAAGGAGTAGCCCGAGTGGGCGTGGAGCTCGACGTAGGGGGAAACCATGAGGGTTCGTGGTTGACGGGTCCGTTCTTGGCAAAAGCGGTCAGCTATGAGCCACCTCCAGAAAGCGACCCGATTCAGAAAGCAT
>CAZSDD010000211.1:0-3635 GCA_964605505.1 uncultured Gemmatimonadaceae bacterium
CCAGACAGAGCCCCCCGGCGAGGTCATCCCCGCCGGGGGGCTCTTGCATCCCTCAATCATGTCCCTGGACCTGGCCGAGAGTCGGCGGCCCCCCCCCGGGGTCAGGATTCAGCGCTCCCGATCACTCCGATTCCCTCCTCCCGCAGACGGGCATTGAACCGGGCCAGGTCTCCGGCCACCAAGGCGTCCAGGGCATCCAGGACCTGGCGCAAATCCCCCGTTACGACTTCGAAAGCCTCCAGATCCTGGTCGGTGGGGGCGAAGTCCGCCACCGAGGGGCCCCGGGTCAGGTAACTGAGCTTCGAAAGGAGCTTGGCCTCGAAGCGTACCCCGTCCTGCCCCTGCCCCGTCAGCCGGAGATCCACCAGCTCCATCTCCAGATCCACGATCTTCTTCTCCAGCGCCCTGGCCTCCTCCTTTACCCATGGGTCTTCCGTGAAACGGCTCAGGGTCTGGAGCTGGACCCGCATGGCTTCCATGCGGTGAACCGCGCCGGCACCGGCCTCCATCCGCTCCCTGACCCGCTCCAGGAAGGCCACCTGCTCCGCGATGTCGGATTCGGTTCCGGCAGAGTTGGGGTCCTTCAGAACCTCCAGAGGCCGGTGCTGCGAATCTCCGTCCACCGTCAGCGTGATCGTGTAGGTGCCCGGGGGCCGGAGAATGCTCAGGCGACCGGTGCTGGGGGCGCTCCGCCCTTCCGGTCCCACTTCCATATGCTCGGCATACATGGGGGGTGTCAGGAGGCGGACCGCCGTGCTGGATTCGTCCTCCAGATCCCAGTAGACCCGGTTCACCCCGGCGTGGTTCGATCCCTCCAGGATCCGGACGGTCTCTCCGGAAGCGTCCTGAACGGTGATGGTGGGCACCTGAGTGCCCGGCGCCTTCAGCCAGTAGTTGATGGATGCCCCATACTCCGGGTTCTCCCCGGTGGTGGGATCGTCATAAGGGGTGGAGGGCCGGGTGATCTCCCGGAACCGATAGGCGGGGCGGGGCACGAAGAGATGGGCCTCCGCGGTGGTCACCTCCGAAGTCAGCTGCTGGAGGGGCGTCAGATCGTCCAGGATGAAGAACCCCCGTCCGTAGGTGCCGACGACCAGGTCGTTGAAGTGCTCCTGGACCACGATGCCCGAAACGGGAACGTGAGGAAGGTCGTTCTGGAGGGGCTGCCAGAGGTCCCCGTCGTCGAAGGAAACGTAGATGCCGTTCTCCGTCCCCAGGTAGAGGAGCCCCTGCCGCACCGGGTCTTCCACGATGATCTTGGTGAAGCTCAGGACACTGGGTGGAAAACCTGCGGTGATCTTCTCCCAGCTTTCCCCGTAATCCCGGGTCCTGTAGACGTGGGGGGCCAGGATGTTCACCTGGTGTCCGTCGGCGGCCACATACGCGGTGGCCGCGTCATAGCGGGATGGGGCGATGCTCCGGACAGCGATCCACTCGGGCAGCCCCGGGATGTTCTCCGTCACGTTGTTCCAGGTATCGCCGCCGTCCCGGGTCAGATGAAGGAGCCCGTCATTGGTGCCGGCCCAGATGAGGCCGGGCTCTGCGGGGGATTCGGCGATGCCGAAAACCACGCCGGCGTACTCCACCCCGATGTTGTCGAAGGTGAGGCCCCCGGAGGGCCCCATGCGGCTCCGGTCGTTCAGGGTCAGGTCCGGACTGATGACCTCCCAGCTCTGGCCCCCGTTGGTGGTCCGGTGCACGTGCTGGCTACCCACGTAGACCGTGTTGTTGTCGTGGGGAGAAATGTGAAGGGGGGCGTCCCAGACGAAACGGTACCGGACCCCGGAGGCCGGTCCCCTGCTCTGCTCCGGCCAGACCTCCACGCTACGGTATTGCCGCCGGTCTTCCTCGTACCGGACCACGATCCCCCCCACCATCCCCGAACCGGAGGCCGAGGACCAGACGACGTTGGGATCGGTGGGATCCGGCGTCGCCCACCCGCTCTCGCCGCCCCCCACATGGTGCCACATGCCCCGGGGAATGCCCCGCCCCCCCAGCCGGCTGTTGCTGGGCCCCCGGTATGTGGGTTCGTCCTGCTTGTTCCCCAGGACGTTGTAGGGAATCTCGGTGTCCACGGTGACGTGGTACATCTGAGCATTGGTGAGACGCTGCCGGAACCAGGTCTCCCCACGGTTGATGGAGATGGAGAGGCCCTGGTCGTGGGCCACGATCATCCGGTCGGCGTCAGTAGGATCGATCCAGATGTCGTGGTGGTCCCCTCCGGGGGCCTGGGAGCGGGGCACCACCTCCAGGGTCCGGCCCCCGTCCAGTGACACGGCGAAGGAGGCCGTGAGAAAGTAGGCCTCGTTCTCGTCCTCGGGGGAGACGGCCAGCCGGGAGTAGTAGTGGGCCCGGCCCATGGCGTCCCGGTTCCGGGTGATGAGATCCCAGTGGCGGCCCCCGTCCTGAGAACGCCAGAGCTGGCCGCTGTCCGTCTCCCTCCCCTCCCATGGCAGGCCGTCCCCTGTCTCGAACATGGCGTAGATCCAATCCGGCCTGGACTGGGCGATGGCCACCGCCACCTTCCCCACGGGCTTCGTTGGGAGGCCGTTTCCCTCCAGCCGGGTCCAGGTGTCTCCTCCGTCACGGGAAACGTGGAGGCCGCCCCCCGGGCCGCCGCTGGTCCGGCCCCAGGTGTGGATCTCCAGCTGCCAGGTACCGGCGAAGAGGATCCTGGGGTTGGAGGGGTCCATGGCCAGATCCGAGCACCCGGTGTTCTCGTCCACGAAGAGGACCTTCTCCCAGCTCTTCCCCCCGTCCGTGGTCCGGAACACACCCCGGTCAGGTTGGGGACCGTAGGCGTGACCCAGGGCGCAGGCGAAGACGACGTCCGGGTTGGCGGGGTGGATGAGGACCCTGGGGATGCGTCCGGTCTCTTCCAACCCCATGAGGGTCCAGGTGTCACCTCCGTCAGTGGATTTGTAGATCCCCTCTCCCAGCGAGATGTGACTCCGGATCTTTCCCTCTCCCGTGCCGGCCCAGACCACGTTGGGATTGCTGGCGGAGACGGACAGGGCTCCGATGGACTGGACGGGGTGGTCATCGAAGACGGCGTCCCAGTGCACACCCCCGTCGGTGGTCTTGTAGATCCCGCCCGAAGCCGCTCCCACATAGTAGGTGTGCGGGTTTCCCGGAATCCCGGCGGCGGCGCTGAAGCGGTTTCCCTCGGGGCCGATGTGGCGCCAGTGGAGGGCCTGGTAGGCGTCGGGGGAGGCCTGGGCGAAGACCGGTGGAGGAATGGCGAGGGCCAGGAGGGCCAGGGCCGACAGGAAGACGGCCACCGGAGAGGGCATCGAACCACGCATGGGAAGCCTCACTGTGGAAGGGCGAGGATGTGGCGGGAGGAGACTTCAGAACTGCAGGAGGACCTATACCCGCAAGGGGTCCGATTCGTCAAGGAGGGGGACAAAGAGGGCGGGCCCCTTTTCAGAGACCCGCCCTCCCAGGTTCCCGCTGGATTCTTCGGCAATCTTCTCGCCGATGGACTCCAGACGGAGTTGGCTTGCGCCCGGCCTTCAGCTGATCAGGAGCCGGTCAGAGCCGCCACCACCGAAGGCGGAACGATGACCTCGTTGATCTTGTGGATGATCCCGTTGCTGGCGGAGATGTTGGCGCCGGTGATCTTGGCGTCATCC
>CAZSDD010000212.1:0-3624 GCA_964605505.1 uncultured Gemmatimonadaceae bacterium
CGGGCCAGAGTCGGCTGCCGGAAGATGTCCCCCTCCGAGTAGGGAGAGCCATCCTCCTTGAGGAAGTGGGCCCGGGTCCCGGCGTACTCCTTCAGAGTCTCCTCATGGGTCCGGAAGGCGTCGTGGAGGTCCCTCTTGATGAGGAATCCCTCCGAAGCCAGGCGGATGGCCGGAGCCAGAACCTCCTCCATGGAGAGGGTTCCGTGCTCCCTGAGCATTTCCTCCAGGGCCGCGGGAGTCCCGGGTATGGGGATGGCCCCGTACCCATGCCCCACACCCCAGGGCCGGTCCACACGGAGGGGGGCCTGGGTGGCCCCGTCAATCCCCACGAAGACGCCGTCGGACGTGCGGATGAGAATCTGGGAGCGCCCTCCGACGCTGGCCATCTGGGGATCCGTCACCAGGAGGGCAAAGGCCGCGGCGGCGGCGGCGTCCACTGCGTTGCCGCCGGCCTCCAGGATGGAGCGACCGGCCTCCATGGCTTCCGGCGTGGGAGCGCTCACCATGTACTCCCGGCCGGTGGCCACCCGGTCCTGGGCCATGCCGGCGAAGGGACCGGGCAGGATGATCGCCGTCAGGAGGGCCCCCGCCAGAAAGGCTGTCCTGGGAAGGGTCGCCGGAAGGACGCTCCGGGAAAGGACGCGACCAGATCTCTTCTTCACTTCACTACTCCTACCGGAGGAACGGAAACGGCTCGGAAATGCGAAGCCGTGCCCGGGGGGAGATCCACAGCGAGGGCGAATGTCTCCTCAGTCAAGGAACAGGGTCACGCCTGGGCCCGGATCCAGCCCCAGGATGAGCCAGAGGGCCAGGTATCCGATCCATACCACCGACAACGTCATGGAATAGGGAATCATCAGGGCCATGGCGGAGCCGATTCCCACCTCCTGGCCCTCCTCCCTGTACTTCTCCAGGAGCCCCAGCAGGAAAGGCAGGTAGGCCGAAACCGGAGAAATGATATTGGTGGTAGAATCTCCGATTCGATAGGCCATCTGCGTCGTGGCGGGGCTCACGTCCAGTTGATAGAAGAGAGGAATGAAGACCGGGGCCAGGATGAGCCACTTCGTGAAACCGCTGGTGATGAAGATGTTACTAACCCGAGCACGATATACCTTCCGTTTCATCGCGATGTGATGTAGATTGGAGGGTATGAAGGACGTCGATGCCCGATCGCTGCCGCCGGAGGCTCAGGAAGCTCTCCGCACCAAAGCCGTCAAGGCGGTTCTGGACGGCCGTACCCGGACCGAGGTGGCCGAGCTGTTCGGTGTCACCCGTCAGACTGTGTCGCTGTGGGTGAAGGCCTATGAGGCCGAAGGGGAGAAGGCGCTGCGAGCCAAGCAGCGAGGGTGCCCCAAGGGCTCGGGATCACGGCTGTTGCCGTGGCAGAAGGCGCTGGTGGCCAGGACGTTGCGGGACAAGATGCCGGACCAGTTGAAGCTTCCCTTCTACCTGTGGACGCGGGAAGCGGTGGTGGCGTGGGTGGAGGAGCGCTTTGAGGTGCGGATCTCGGTGTGGACGGCTGGGCGGTACCTGAAGCGCTGGGGTTTTTCGCCCCAGAAGCCCCTGCGCCGGGCGTATGAGCGGAGCGAGGTGGCGGTGCAGGAGTGGCTGGAGACGACCTATCCCGAGATTCGGTCCCGAGCCAAGGCGGAGGGAGCCGAGATCTACTGGGGAGACGAGATGGGGCTTCGCTCGGATCATGTGGCGGGTCGTTCCTGGGGCGTCAAGGGAAAGACTCCGGTGGTGGACGCCACAGGCAAGCGCTTCGGCTGCAGCATGATTTCGGCCATCACGAACCGGGGCCAGCTCAACTTCATGGTGTTCGATGGCCGGTTCACGGGTCCGCTGTTCGTGAACTTCCTTCGGCGCCTCACACGCCAGGCCGGACGGAAGGTGTTCCTCATCGTGGACGGCCATCCTGTTCACCGGGCCAGGAAGGTCAAGGTCTGGCTGGAGAAGAACGCTGAGCGCATCGAGTTGTTCTACCTCCCAGGCTACAGCCCTCACCTGAACCCCGACGAAGTCCTCAACCAGGACGTGAAGGCCAACGCCGTGGGACGAAAGCGGGCCCGGGCCCTGCCCGACCTGATGCGCAATGTTCGGGGGTTCCTGCGCAGCCGGCAGCGCCAACCCACCATCGTGCGCCGATACTTCCTGGAAGAACACGTCCGCTACGCGGCGGCGTAAGGTAATTCATGACCCCCGTAGTAAGTGCTGCGCAGAAGAGGGCGAAGAGGAGGATGGTGGGGATCATCCCCACCTGGAGGTTGCGGATCAGGTCAGCGCCCTCCACGGCCATGACCACCGTCATGTTGCTTTGCTGGAAGAGATGGATGAAGAGGGAGGCCGGGAGACAGACCACCAGGAAGCTGGCCACTCCAGCCAGCCCCCTCTCCATCATCCGTGGCACGTCTTTTTCTGATCGGAGTTGCCGGGAACCCAGACCGTAGGTCACCCCCACCACCACGAAATAGACGAAGAGGATCGCGATGATTCCGGAGATAAGGGGGGACCGGGGCAGCAACTCCCCCTGGTCATTCCGGAGAAGGGCGTCCTCCGGAACCGTCAGGAAGAGAAGGACTGCGAGGAAGAGAAAGGTAGCCAGGGCCGCCGCCTTCAGCCCCTGCTTCTCATGGGGCTCCAGGTGGAAATCTTCGGGGGGCTGGGCCACGAAATCCCCCGGTGGATTGTAATCGCCCAGGTACGGGACGATGACCTTCTCCGTGACAACGGTCACCACCGCGGCCAGCACCACCGAGGAACCCATCATGCAGTACCAGTCCATGAGGGGGTGGACGACGGCGTCCACGGCGAGGTGGCTCACCGCCGATTGGGTGATCCCCGCCAGGACCACGTCGGTCCCCGCCGGGAAGATATTGGCGGAGAAGGCCCCGTAGGCCGCCACGTATCCGGCGCACACCCCGGCCACCGGGTGCCGGCCCAGGGCCAGGAAGATGGCCCCGCCGAGGGTGGATGTGATGATGATCCCAGCGTCGGAGGCCACATTGGCGCAGATCCCCACCAGGGCGATGATGAAGGTGATGAGGGCCGGGGGCGCCCGCTGGACGATGGTCCGGATGACGGCGGAGAAGAACCCGGTCTGCTCCGCCACGCTGACCCCCAGGATCATGATGATGACGAAGCCCACGGGGGTGAAGGTGGCGTAGATGTTCACGAAGTCCTGCATGGTGGTCTGGATGACGGACTTCCGGGCCAGACTCAGCACGCGCACCGAATTCAGGATCTCCGCTCCCGTCTCCGGATCGTAGGTGCGGTAGGTCACCGACACCCCCAGCCAGGCCAGAAAGACGGAGACGGCCACCACCACCCCGATGAGGATGACGAAAACGGTGAACGGGTGGGGAAGGACGTTCCCGATTCGTTCGGCGGCGGCAATGAAGCGGATGAAGAAGGGGTTCACGGCGGAGCGGTGTCCTGCTCCGGCACTTTCGTCGCGACCCCTTCTCACGGCACGTCCCTGGACCTGTCGGGGTTCGAGCCGAACGCTTCGTTCACCCTCAACAGCGCATTCGCCAGCAGGGCCGTTCGCTCCCGGATGCTGGAGATGTAGACGAACTCCTCCCGGGTGTGGTATCCCTTGCAGATGGGCCCCAGGCCGTCCAG
>CAZSDD010000213.1:0-3619 GCA_964605505.1 uncultured Gemmatimonadaceae bacterium
CTCGTCCAGGGTGGCGTCCTTCATGATGAACCCGGAGACACCCGCGTGGACGAACTCCACCAGGTCCTCCTGCACCGGGAGCAGGTCCATCACGAGGATCTTGGTCTCGGGTCTTTCCTTCTTGACCTTCTCCGCCACCCGCAAGCTGTCGCCCCTTCGCAGTCCGAAATCAAGGAGAACCACGTGAGGGTCCTCCTTCAACAGGAGAGTCTCCCCGTTCGATCCCTCGGCGATGACCTTGAGGTCGGGGTATTGGGCCAGGAGCGATACGAGGCCCTCCCGAATCAGACGGTTGTCTTCGATGAGGGCTACGCAGATAACGTCTCTCGCCTCAGGGCTTCCGGGTTTCTCCGGTTCTCCTTCTTCCATGTACACGATTCCTGCCAGCAGTGAATGGGATGATTCAAAATAAAAAATATTGCGCCGCATTTCCACCTGCCAGATGGTTTCCGTGCGGTGGACGGGCCCAAAGAAGGCCTGGTTGGGCCGCCATGCTCACCCAGCGAGCAGGGGGCACCACGTCCACTGCGGGTGCATGCGACGAGCCCCCGCTGATGTCTTCCCGAATCAGCGAGGGCCCGGCTCTCGGGTCCCTCCGTATCCCCCCGCACCGGAACCTATCTGAGGTATCGGTACAACCCGATCAGGCCGACCACAACGCCACCCGCCGCTATGGCGTAGCCGCCGTCGCCGCCGATGATCAGACCGGTCACCATTGCGGCACCACCCACGGCCATCAGGGCGATGTTGGGACCGGCTCGGACACGATCCTGTGCGGGAAAGGCGACGGGGGGACCGGCCGGCGTCCAGCGGACGAGGTCAACCGACGCGATGCCGAGACCCGTCGTCAGTGGGTTGGCGGTGGCCGCCGGTGCTCGGTCCGCGATGACCGCCGCTGCTTGGTCTGCGGTGGCCGCCGGTGCTTGGTGCTTGGCGGTAGCCTGAGCGGAGATCGTGTCGCCAGAGTCGGCCCCGGCGCCCTGGTGGGCGGTGGCCTCGGATGGCAGGACCGCCGCGCTGCCGAACGCGAGAGCAGCGAGAAGAGCGGCGGAACGAAGTGGGTGTGTCAACATGTCAGGCACCTCCCGGAGTCGACCTGCACCCGGCGTTGAGGGGATCGAAACAGAAAGATGGGGGGCTGCGGCCCCCGGGGTCGGGGCCCGGCCCGGGAGACACGCATGCGATTCAGTCCCCATCACCCTTGGCCGGCCGCCGCATCCGCATAGATGGCCACCTCGATTCGCCGATTCAACTGGCGTCCCGCATCGGTGTCGTTTGATGCCAGGGGCTCCATCTCGCCCCGGCCGGAGGTTGCCATCCGGCCCGTCCGCACGCCCTGGGTGGCGAGGTACTGGAACGCGGATCTGGCCCGCCGTGTCGACAGATCCTGATTGTACTGGTCGCTTCCCACCGAGTCGGTGTGGCCGACGATGAGCAGGTTCGTGTCGGAGTAGCTCTCCAGGCTTGTCGCGAGATGGCGCAGGTTCTGAGCCGCGTCCGGGCGGATGACTTCGGAGTCGAAATCGTAGAGCAAGCCCGAATCGAAGGTGACCACGATTCCTTCCCCTACCCGTGTCACGACGGCCCCCGGGATCAGGTATTCGAGCTCTTCCGCCTGTTGATCCATCCTGTGGCCGATGAGGGCGCCGGCTGTGCCTCCAACGGCAGCTCCGATGATGGCTCCCCGGGCGGTGGACCCGGTCTGGTTTCCGATGACCCCGCCGACGGCGGCGCCGCTGGCGACTCCCACGGCCGTGCCCTTCGACTTGTTGCTCCACGCACAGCCGGTGAAGGTTAGAGTGAGAGTGAGGAGGAGCGCACCCTTCAGGAGGCGCCCGGGTCCGGTGGACAATGTCTTGATGCTCATGGAAGACCTCTCTTCAATGGAACCTTCGCGGGGATCCACTCCCTCGACGACCCCCAGCGCGGGGGCGTGGATCGAGTGATCGAGTGAGGGTCGCACAACTGGGATTCCGCTGTATTGAGTCTAGCCCGGGAGGTCACTTCCACCCATCGCCCGATGGGACGGAAAGAGCATCACAGCCCGAAGCAGTACGAGCGCCCCCCAACGGTGGCTCGATGGGGCTACTCATTCGGTGTTACCCGTCCAGCCCGGGCATCCGGCGGGGCACGAGGCTGCGAAACCGCGGAAGGCCTCTGCTCCGGCGGCGGCCCCGGTGGGGCCCAGGAATCCTTGCTGTCAGACCGTAGAAAACCGTAGGTTTCACATCAGCCCGTCTCGAGAAGCTGAGCCCGATCCATGCGAACCGGCTTCTCTCGGTGGAAGTCTGCCGGCTACCGGCTACCGGTGAGATGCGTGGCCGTCAGGCATCAGAGACGGGAGGACCTGGGGAGCGTGAAAGGCGAAGCATGGTTTCCGTAGCCCTCATCGACGACAATCGCCTCGCGCGCCGCGGGCTCACCTCGACCCTGAGCAAGCTGCCGGACATCCAGGTCGTGGCTGCGGTGTCCGGCGCCGAAGCAGGCTCGCTTGCGGCCATGGAACCGGACGTGATCCTTCTGAGCCTGGCTTCCGGGAACGCGGATGACCTGGCTGTCGTCGAGAGGGTCAGAATGGAGGTCCCCGACTCCAGGATCATCTTGATCGGCGTGCTCCCGGACGACGACAGCCTCCTGGACATCGTTCAAGCGGGGGTGTCAGGATTCGTCCTGGTGGAGGCCACCCCGGATGATCTGCTGGACGCGATCCGATCAGTGGTGAGTGGACACAGCGTGTTGCCTGACCAGGTGACGGGTGCGCTTTTCACCCAGATCGCCGAACACAGGGCCCCCAGCTCCGGGCCGGAAGCCCCCGAGGGCGTGCGGATGACTCCCCGCCAGCGGGAGGTGATCGAGTTGATCGCCGAAGGAATGTCGAACAAGAAGATCGCCGCGGAGCTCCACATCTCGGTCCACACCGTGAAGAGCCACATCCGCCACATCATGAAGAAGCTGGACCTGAACACCCGCCTGCAGATCTCGGCCTGGGCCCACGACGAAGAGGTCGGGTAGGGCGCGGACGGAGTCGGCCGGACCCCACATCCTTCCGTGTGATACCTGTTCGGGCGATACCCGCGGGAGACCGCCGGGGCTATCGTTATGGTACCACAACACGTCAGGGTTCGGCGGGCTCACGGCTCGACGGACCCGAGGACGGAGGGAGGGAACCATGACAAACCAGGAGCCGAATCCGAGGCCCGCGACCGTATGGGCCTATGCATATGAATTCATGAAACCCCAGGCGGAGGACCGGATGCATGCCGTCCAGGGCCTTCTCCACCGCGAGGAAACGGAAGCCAGAAAGGACGCCCGGAGCTTTGGGAGCCGCCTCGTCACCAAGGAGCAGGTCACCCACATTCTGATCGTGAGCGACACCCCCCGACAGGACCTGGAGGCGAACCGCCGCCTGGAAGCGGAGCTGGGGGAGATGGAGGCGGACTTCTTCATTACCGCAGCCACAGCCATCGGCGACGAGGATGGCGAGGACGACGAGGTGGCGCCGGAGCCGGAGCCCGCGGGCCGGGCCGGGAGCCCGTCACGGTGATGGTCTCGGATTCTGCGGGGCCGGGGGACGGCTCGTTGAGCCATGGAGACCGCCGCATGGAGTCCGGCTAACTCC
>CAZSDD010000214.1:0-3598 GCA_964605505.1 uncultured Gemmatimonadaceae bacterium
TTCCCATCGCCGCGGGGCTGATCCTCATGATGTACCCGCCCCTGGCGAAGGTGCGATACGAGGAGCTGGGGGACGTCTTCCGGAACTGGAAGATCCTGGGGCTGTCGCTGATCCAGAACTGGATCATCGGCCCCCTCCTCATGTTCGGCCTGGCCGTCCTCTTTTTGCGGAACCACCCGGAGCTCATGGTGGGGCTGATCCTCATCGGCCTGGCCCGCTGCATCGCCATGGTCATCGTGTGGAACGAGTTGGCGGAGGGGGACAACGAGTACGCCGCGGGTCTGGTGGCCTTCAACTCCATCTTCCAGGTCCTTTTCTACTCGGTCTACGCCTGGGTCTTCATCACCGTGGTGCCGGAGTGGCTGGGGCTGGAGGGTACGGTGGTGGCCATCACCATGGGGCAGATCGCGGAGAGCGTCTTCATCTACCTGGGGGTTCCCTTCCTGGCCGGCATGCTGACCCGGTTCATCCTGGTGAAGGCCAAGGGGAAGACATGGTACCAGGAGCGCTTCATCCCGAAGATCAGCCCCATCACCCTTCTGGCGCTCCTCTTCACCATCGTGGTCATGTTCTCCATCCAGGGGCACGCCATCATCCGGCAGCCCTGGAGCGTGGTCCTGGTGGCGGTGCCTCTCCTCATCTACTTCCTGGCCATGTTCGCCGTGACCTTCTTCATGAGTCGGGCCGCCGGGGCCGATTATCCCCAGACGGCCACCCTCTCCTTCACGGCGGCCTCCAACAACTTCGAGCTGGCCATCGCCGTGGCGGTGGGGACCTTCGGCATCGCCCACGGGGCGGCCTTCGCGGCGGTCATCGGTCCCCTGGTAGAGGTGCCGGTTCTCATCGGGCTGGTGAATGTGGCCCTGTGGTGGAAGCGGAAGTACTTCCCCGGGGCGGAGGAGGAGATCGAGGGAGTGTCCACGTGCGCGGTGCCGGCGGGAGCGACGGCCCATTCCGGGGGAGCGTCGGGCTGACGGCGGGTGAAATCCAGATGATTCCAGGGAGTGCTTCATGAAACAGGATGTGAAACGCGAAGTGCAGAAGAAATACGGCGGTGCGGCCCTCCAGGTGCTGGGAGGGAGCGGCGGCTCCTGCTGCGGACCCTCCTGCGGGTGCGGGCCCGACCATCCCGATCATGAGGACCCGGTGACCCGGGACCTCTATGATGCGGTGTCGGCATCATCCCTCCCGGAGGAAGCGGTGCTGGCATCGCTGGGGTGTGGGAACCCTACGGCGCTGGCGGAGTTGGGAGAAGGGGAGGTGGTCCTGGACCTGGGAAGCGGAGGAGGCATCGACGTGCTCCTCTCCGCGAAGCGGGTGGGACCCACCGGAAAGGCCTACGGGCTGGACATGACCGACGAGATGCTGGAGCTGGCCCGGCGCAATGCCGCGGCGGCCGGGGCCGCCAACGTGGAGTTCCTGAAGGGGGACATCGAGTCCATCCCCCTCCCCGACGCCAGCGTGGACGTCATCATCAGCAACTGCGTCATCAACCTGGCCGCGGATAAACGCAAGGTGCTTCGGGAGGCCTTCCGGGTGCTCAGGCCCGGAGGCCGTTTCGCCGTCTCGGACATCGTGGTCCGGGGGGAGATGCCGGACGAGGTCCGCCGGAGCATGGAGATGTGGACGGGATGCTTCGCCGGGGCCTTGGACGAAAGGGAGTTCCAGGGACTCCTCCGGGACGTGGGGTTCAAAGAGCCGAGCCTGGAGCCCACGCGGGTCTACGAGATGGAGGAGGCCCGGTCTGTTCTGGAGGGGGCCGGTCTGGATGCCGACGCACTGGCCGCTTCGGTGGATGGCCGCTTCATGGCGGCCTTTGTAAGGGCCCGGAAGCCGGACATCCCGGTGGCAGAGGAAACCCCGGTGGTGGAGGAAACCCCGGTGGTGGAGGAGGCCCCGGTGGTGGAGGAAGCCCCGGCCGCCCGGGGCGACGGGACCCCGATCCCGGACCCGGGAGCTTCCCCATGAAATACGCCCTCATCAGCGACATCCACGGCAATCTTCCGGCCCTGGAGGGGGTCCTGGCCCACATCGATGCCCGGGACGACTTGGACGCCCTCTATCACCTGGGCGACCTGGTGGGGTACGCCCCCTGGCCCGACGAGGTGGTGGCCGTGCTCCGGGAACGGGGCATCTCAGGGGTGGCCGGCAACTACGACTCCACAACTGCCACGGATTACAAGCACTGCGGGTGCAAGTACGAGGATCCCCGGCAGGAGGAGCTGAGCCATCTCTCCTACGAATGGACCCGGGCCCACGTGACTCCGGAGACGAAGGGCTGGCTGGGAAGCCTCCCCTTCCGCCTGGACCTCCGGCCCCTGGGAGGGCACGCCTCCGGGCCGTCCCTCTTCCTCATCCACGGCAACCCGGTCCTGAACACCGTCTACTGGACGGAGGATCGTTCCGACGGATTCTGCCTGAAGATGGCGAACCACCTGGGGGCCAAAGATGGGGACGTGGTGGCCTTCGGCCACACCCACAAGCCCTGGCACCGGGAGGTGGAGGGGATCCACTTCGTGAACACGGGCTCCGTGGGGCGCCCCAAGGACGGGGACTGGCGGGCCGGGTACGTTGTGGTGGAAATGGACGGCAACGCGGTTGACGTGGAGTTCGTGCGGCTGGAGTACGATCTCGCCCGGGCCGCTGCAGCCGTCCGGGAGAGCGAACTGCCGGACGAGTTCGCCCGCTACCTGGAGACGGGGGGGAAGGGGTAGGGGGGGCACGTCCGAGATCGGTGGCGGCGTACCCGGGCGGCAGGTGGGGGGGCGACCGAGCTCTCATTGAAGAGAAAGGGGAGGGCTCCCCACCAGGAGCACGAGCATGAGCCGGCTGCGTCCGGAGCATCTCCAGGAAGGGCTCCGGAAGGTTCGTCTTTTGTAGGGCTTCCGTAAGGGTAACCGGACCGACGCAAACCGGCCCGGAGTCCCGAAGGACCCCGGGCCGGGCCGGATGCCGGAGCGGGAGTCTGGCGCCTGACTTTCCATCGGCGCCTCGCTCCTGAGAAGAGGTCAGAAGATCACCGTCACCTCGTTCGAGCAGGTGGTGGTGCGGGCTTCGCAGATCTGGTAGACGGCGGAGCCGCCGCCCTTCACGCCGGTAATGTCGGTGTACTTACCGTCATTCTCGGTAGTCGCCACCACCGTGCCGTCGCGGTACACGTCCACGTTCGTCGAGGTCGCGCCGCTCCAGTCCAGGTCGGCGTTCTGCGCGCCCCGGACCTTGTAGCCGATGGCAGAGAGGGTGAAGTCTCCGCTGGAGTTGCTCACCGTCACGTCCTGGGACGCCGTATCGGTGTCGCCGTCGTCGTCGGTCACCGTGAGGGTCACTGTGTAGGTGCCGTCAGCGGCATAGGTGTGGGACGGATTCTGGGCTGTGGAGGTACTTCCATCCCCGAAGTCCCAGCTCCAGCTCGCGATGCTTCCGTCACTGTCCGTGCTCTTATCCGTGAAGTCTACGGTCAGATCGGTGGTGGTGTAGGTGAAGCCTGCTGTGGGCGAACTGTTGGTCGTACTGCTGCTCACCGTCACGCCCTCCGACGCCGTGCCGGTGGCGCCGTCGTCGTCCGTCACCGTGAGGGTCACTGTGTAGGTGCCGTCAG
>CAZSDD010000215.1:0-3596 GCA_964605505.1 uncultured Gemmatimonadaceae bacterium
GGGCCGATTATCCTTCTACAATTCAATTCGGCGGGTGGGTCATCCCGGAAGCCGGTGAAACTCCGGCGCGGCCCCGCCACTGTGAGAGGTCCGAGGGATTCTCGAGAGTACCGAGGAATCTTCGGAACGTCAGCTCCGACCAGCCACTGAGCCTCATGGGCTTGGGAAGGCGAGACTGACGGCCTCGAGCCAGGAGACCTGACCCACCCCGCACCCAAATTGACGCCTCCGCGGGGAGGTCCGGGATCCGGCTCTCATGCCCCTGGTTCCCCTGTCCCGCGGAAGGGAAAGGGGATTTTTTCATGGATCGCACCCGCGAGGGCAGGGCGAGCCTCAAACGGATCACTGCGGGGCCTGGAAGCGCCGGGGCGGATGTACGGCCTCACTCCTCGCCTCTCCGAGTCTTCCTGGTCTTGCTCCCTCTTTCGCTCCTTCTGCTCTGGGCGGAGGAGGCCTCACCCCAGATTCGACCCATCAAGCTGGAAGGCATCATCGTCACGGGCACCCCGGTGCCCCGGACCGTGGGCACCGAGACCTCCCATGTGACAGTCCTGGAAGGGGAGGAGCTCCGTGACCTGGGCCTGTCCAGGGTGACGGAGGCCCTGGCCCGGGTTCCGGGAATGGTGGTGGTTCAGAATGGTTCCTACGGAAGCGTGTCGTCCACCTTTTTCCGGGGAGCCGAAGGGGATCACGTCAAGGTGCTCATGGACGGGGTGGAGGTGAATCAGCCGGGAGGGAACTTCGATTTTTCCGGACTCCTTCTTTCTGATGTGGAACGTATCGAGGTGGCCAGGGGACCTGCGTCGGCCCTCTATGGTTCGGATGCCATGGCAGGGGTCATCAACATCATCACCCGAAGAGGCCGGGGTCCACTCCACTCCTCCCTCTCTGCAAGGGGGGGGAGTTATGGACGGATGGAGTGGGCGGCGGATCTCCAGGGCGGGGGGGACAACGCCAGCTATTCACTTTCCGCTTCCCGCATGTCCTCCGATGGGATTCTGGAATTCAACAACCGCTTCGAGACCACATCCCTCTCCAGTGCGATCTACCTGACTCCCGACGATCGGACCCGAATCGGCTTCACGGGGCGCTGGGGCGACAAGGTGTATCATTTCCCCACCGATGGCTCCGGGAATGTGGTGGACCGGAACGCCTACACCTTTGGCGACGAGACCGCACTCGGGGTGGAGGTGGTCCGTTTGCTGACGGAGCGACTGGAACTCCGGGGCACGGCTCGGAGCTACGGATGGAACGGGGGATCCGACGACCAGCCGGATGATCCCTCGGACAGCACGGGTTTCTTCGCCTATTCAAGTCTCGACGATTTTCGGCGGACCTCGGCCGATCTCAGGGGAAACCTGACGATCCATCCCGGAGCGGTCCTCTCCGCAGGGGTGGAATTGCAGGAGGAGCAGCAGCGTTCCTTCTCCGAGTCTCTGAGCGAGTACGGGCCGTCCACGGGCCAGAGTCGAAACCGGCGGTCCAATGGCGGCTACTATCTCCATATGACCGGGGAGAGTAGAGGCTGGTCCGGGAATGTGGGAGCCCGGATCGAGGACAATGAGGAGTACGGCCGTTTCTTCACCTATCAAGCCGGGCTTTCCCATGTATTCCGGGGGACCGGCACGCGACTGCGGGGAAATCTGGGGAAGGGGATGAAAGAACCCACCTTCTTCGAGACCCACTCCACCGGCTTTTCCGTGGGGAATCCGGAGCTGGAGCCGGAGGTTTCCAGGGTCTGGGAGATCGGTGCGGAGCAGTCCCTGGGAAGGAGCGGGGGCCAGCTTTCCCTCACCTGGTTCAACCAGGAGCTGGGGGACCTCATCCAGTACACCTTCATGCCGCCGACGCCCGGCGGACCCAACTACTACAATGTGGCCGAGGCCCGGAGCCGGGGGGTGGAAGTGACGGGCCGGCTTCCGCTGGGCCCTTTGCTCCTGTCTGGAGGCTACACCTATCTGGATACGGAAGTCCTGGATGCGGGATTCGACGAGGGAGAAGGAGCGACCTTCGTGAAAGGAGAAGCCCTCATCCGACGACCGCAGCATCAGCTTGGCCTGGCTGGGCTCCTGCGAGTCTCCGGAGGGAGCGTTTCCGGAAACCTCCGGATGGTGGGAAGTCGTGGCGACCGGGACTTCACGAGCCGGCCGGCTGCCCCCGTGGAGCTGGATCGGTATGTCCTGATCGGTGTGGCCGGGGAGTTCACTCTTCTTGAGCCGGATGGATCCCGCCCGGGATTCAAGCTTCAGGTGAGGGCCGAGAACCTCCTGGATGAGGACTATCAGGAAGTCTTCGGCTTCCGGGCCCCCGGAAGAGCCATATTCCTGGGAGGGCGCCTGGATTTCGGCGGATAGGATGATTGGATTTCGGCAGGTAGGGCGCCCGGGTCTGCCGGCAGTTGACAGGTGTTCGCCTCGTCCGGATGCAGGGGATTCGCATGCTGGTTGGAGGGCCGTGGGATGATCCCTAGATTCGATTCATGAAAGCCGTCACCTTCAACTTCTCCGTTCCCAGGTACCTGGTGGGAAAGGCCCTGGGCGGTCTCACTTCCGCCGTCACCCTCGGGTCCCTCGGCGGCGTCAAGCTCCAGGAGATCCCGGCTCCGCCCCTTCCCGGGCCGGACTGGGTCCGCCTCAGGACCCTCATCGCCGGAATCTGCGGCACCGATATCTCCACCTTCACCTTCCACACCAGCCCTCTCCTGGAGCCTTTCGCCTCCTTCCCCTGCGTGCCGGGTCACGAGATCCTGGCGGAGGTGGTGGAAGTGGGAGCCCGGGTGTCCCGCTTCAGCCCAGGGGACCGGGTGGTGGTGGATCCCATGATTTCCTGCGGCATGCGGGGCTATGATGACAGCCACACCTGCGATTCATGCCGGGAAGGTTTCCCCGGCACCTGCGAAAACGCCGGTGAGGAGGGGCTGGCGACGGTGGGAGAAGAGCCGCTGGCCCGGGGCCTGACGGTTGGCTATCACCGGCAGCTGGCCGGGGGATGGGGAGAAGAGACTGTAGCCCACCAGAGCCAACTCTTTCCGGTGCCGGAGGGCATGAAAGAGAAGCGGGCCGTTCTGGTGGAGCCCCTCTCCATCGGGATCCACGCCGTTCTCAACTCCCTTCCGGCCCCTGCGGATGAGGTTCTGGTCGTGGGGAGCGGTCCCATCGCCATGGGAACCGTCTGGGCTCTTCGGGCCATCGGATTCTCCGGAACCCTGGTCGTCCAGGCCAAGCGGAAGGGTGAGGATGCCATGGCCATGGCTCTAGGCGCCACCGATGTGGTCCGACCGGGGGAGTCGGCCAGACAGCGGCTGGTGGACACGGGAGCCTGGGCCTATCAGCCTCTGGTGGGGCCGGAGGTCTACGCCGGGGGCGGGTTTCCCGTCATCTATGACTGTGTGGGGAGCCGGGAGAGTCTGGACCAGTGTCTTCGATTCGCGAAGCCACGTGGCCGAATCGTTCTCCTGGGGTGTGCCGCCCAGGTAAGAAGGCTGGACCTGACCTTCCTCTGGGCCCGGGAGCTGGATGTGGCAGGGTTTATGGGCTACGGAGTGGAGGATTGGGAAGGAGGGAAGCGGCACACCTTCGAAGTCACCATGGACCTGC
>CAZSDD010000216.1:0-3587 GCA_964605505.1 uncultured Gemmatimonadaceae bacterium
CCTGGTGGAGGGAGGGGGAGCCGTGGCTCTGGCGGCCGTCCTGGGCGGCCAGTGGGATGCCCTCACCCACAGGAAAGGGCAGGGAGCGGCAGCGGTGGTCCTGAGCGGGGGCAACGTCTCGTTGAAGCGTCTCCAGGCCCTCGCCGGGCCTCAACCGAGCTGAGGAGGCCTCCGGAAACCTCTCCCGAACCGGACCACCCGGTCTACCAGCTCCCGAACCGGACCACCCCGGCCTACCAGCCTTTGGCCATCCCCTCACCCCGGGGGTCGCTTCCTCCCGTGAAGGCCACCGGTCCCCGGGGCCCCCACTCCACCATGAGGCCGTGGGCATTCCCCAGGCTTCCCACCCGCCGGACCTGATGGCCCATGTCCGCCAGTGCCTCGTAGACCTCCCGGGAGATCCCCTCCTCCACGGCCAGGAAGTCGGGCTCCACAAAGGAGACCCGGGGGGCCGAGAGAGCCTCCTGGATGTCCATCCCGAAGTCCAGGATGTTCATGACCATCTGGGGCACGGTCTGGGGAATGGTGTGGCCGCCGGGTGTTCCCAGCGCCACCCAGGGCTTTCCGTCCCTGAGGACGAAGAGGGGAGCGTCCCCCGAGAGCTTGCGCCTTCCGGGGTGGGCGTCCATGGGGTTTCCGGCGGGCTCGAAGGTGCAGTATGCCAGGGAGTTGTTCAGCCAGATGCCCGTCCCCTCGGGCATGATGCGGCTTCCGAAGGAATTTCCCAGGGTCTGCGTGGCGGACACCACATTCCCCAGGTCATCGGCCACCACGAAGTGGGTGGTGTGGGCCCCGGGCTCCGCCACCACTCCCGGAGGCACGAAGGGGGCTGCCCGGTTCGGGTCCACGGCCTGAGCCTGCTCGGTCCAGTAGCCGGGTGAGAGGAGACGGTCCAGGGGCGGAGGGGCAATGTCCGGGTCCCCGGCCCACCGGAGCCGGGTCCAGAAGGCGTGCTTGGTGACCTCGGCGAAGCGGTGGAGGTACTCCGGGCTGTTGTGGCCCAGCTCCTGTGGCTGGAACCGGCTCATGATCCCCAGGCGAACCAGGGCCGGCCAGGAGTTGGCCGGGGGTGGGGGAACCAGGACCCGATACCCCCGATAGTCGATCCCCACAGGCTCCCACCATTCAGCCTCGTTGCTCGCCAGATCCTCCAGCCGGAGGAACCCTCCGGATTCCCTCATGGTCTCGTCGATGGCCATGCCGATGGGGCCGCCATGGAAGGCTCCGGGGCCGTCCCGGGCCACCAGGCGCAGAGAGCGGGCCAGATCTCTCTGCACCAACCTCTCCCCGGCTTCCAGCGGCCTTCCCTCCACCCCATAGAACCCACGGGTGTAACGGGAAAACTCCTCCCAGCTCCGCTGGATGACGGCAGCCCCCCCTTCGCTGAGCGGAAAACCGTCTTCCGCCAGGCGAATGGCCGGTGCCAGGAGATCTGGCCAGGAGAGGGAGCCGTACTCCCGGGACATGGCTCCCCAGGCGTTCACGTTTCCGGGAGTGGACACGGCCTTGGCTCCCCGGCGGTTGTCCATGTAGCCCGGCGTCGGCGGGCGATAGGCGTCGGGATCCACCCCTGCCGGGATTCGCCCGCTGGAGTTCAGGAACCGGGACCGGCCTTCCCGGGCGGAGTGGACCAGGATGGTTCCGTATCCCCCCATACCCGAGTTCTGGGGCTCCACCACATTCAGGGCCGCTGCCACGGCAACGGCGGCATCGAAGGCATTCCCACCGGCCTGGAGGATCTCCAGCCCCACCTCCGTGGCCAGGGGGTGGGCGGTGCTGACCATCCCCCGGGTGCCCCGGGCCGGAGCCCCTCCGGGAGCTTCGGCCACCGCGGCTTCCTGCCGGGCTCCGTCCTGGCCCGGCGATCCCTGGCAACCCGTGACGCAGGGCAGCAGGAGCAGAAGGAGAAAGGAAAGCGCGGACGGGACGAAAGAACCGGGAATCCTGGAAGACGTGGTCCAGAAAACGGGTCGGGACATGGTCTGGTCAGCCTCCTACCTGATCCGGGCCACGATGATCCGGACCGGCTGCCGGGAGGTCTCCACCTGCACCTCCAGACCCAGGCCGGAGCCGTCGGAGGTGAGATCATAGACCCGGAGGCCTGAAGGCCCGATGTCCCCGACATTCACGAAGGAAGTGAAGATCTGGGTGGAATCGGCCCCTGAGACGTTCACCGGCCAGGGATAGGTTCCGGGGGGCTGCTGGGTGAGGAGCCCCGTCGTCAGGTCGGGAAAATCGTAGGAGGTGAACCCCCAGGCCGGCTGGGGCGCTCCGGTCCCGTTGAGGAGAATGGCCGAGGTGTACTCCTCCAGGAGCTCCTCCCAGGGCGTTCCCGTAACGGACCTGATACCGGGGGGCCCCGCCGCCGTCAGGGAGTCGTTCAGGGTGACGAAGAGGGGAGCCTCGGCCATGGCTGACGAGCCGGCGTTTCCGTAGACGTCTCCCAGCCAGCGATGGAAGTGCCAGCCGGAACCGTAGACGCTGTGCTCGGGGCGGGCTCCCACAGGTGTGGCCACCAGGCCGTTGGGCTGGCTGCTGAGATGGAAGATGACCCGGACCAGACGGAGGAGGACCCCGTAGCTTTCCTTGGTGATGACCTTGTCGGACCTGCGGATCATGGCGGCTACCGGAGGACCGCCGGTGGCGGCCCAGGCCAGGCGGGAAGACATCTCGGCGGCGATCTCCGCCGTCCCCTCCTCGACCCAGAGGGGCTGGAATCCACCCTGGGTCCCACTGTCCCGAAATCTGGAGATGCTCTTGTAGAGGGAGCTGACGTGCTTGACTTCGTGGACCAGCGTCCCCAGGGCCTGGTAGTTGCCGTCGGAAATCCCCCGGATGGTCCGGGGGTTGAAGCGGACCAACTCCATCTCGTTGGAGGTGGAGCACTGGCTCTGGGAAAAGAAGTCCCCGCTCCAGACGTAGGCCGCCACGTCTGCCTCCACCACGGGAGTGATGAAGACCACCACCCGGCCGTCCCCGTTGATGTCGGTGACGCCGTCGAAGTAGCCCTCGATGACCTGGGCGCCATAGTCCCGGTAGTAGTCCAGCATCATGCCGGCCAGATCGGTGCTGACCTTCATGGAGTCCACCTGGGCCTGTGCGCTGTCCTGGTAGATGGCCACATGGTCGTTTTCGCCCAGCTTCAGGGCGGTCACCTGGGCTCCGGAGGCGGAACACTCGTTGGTGGGGTTGGGGATCAGGCGAAGCTTCTCGGGCGCCGGGGCCCGGAGGGCTGAAACCAGGGTCCTCATCCCCCTCTCGTCCCGGAGGGGCCGGGCCCCGGGGCCCATGCGCCGAAGCATCTCCCTCTCCGACTCCCGGAGGCGATGATGATAGTCCTCGGTGGCCGCCTCCATCCGGAGGGCTTCACGAAAAGGCTCCGGGAGCCCTGCCAGGAGATCCGCTCCGGTGGGGGAGACCCGGTCCGAGAGCCGGACCGGTGCCGCCTGCCGGGTGCTGACGCCATACGCCAGCTTCCGGGAGGCCTTCACCGTGACCTGGGGCAGGCCGGTGGTGTCGTTCGCGTTGGAAGTGGACCAGGTGAGGCCCAGACGGTACCGGTCTCCGCTCTCCCCGGCCGGCAGGAA
>CAZSDD010000217.1:0-3581 GCA_964605505.1 uncultured Gemmatimonadaceae bacterium
GTCAGCATGGCTCCGAAAAACTCGAACAGAGTCGCGAACATGCGCAGGTCCTCCTTTCTTAAGGAAAGTCAGCTCCGATGTTGCTGGTAGCTGCTGCGCTCCGCTCATCCGCTCTCGCTTCGCTCGTGGTGGGCTGAGGGGGGTTCTCCTTTGGTTCAGGTTAACCGACAACTTACGATCCAAAAGTGGAATCCGAGCCTAACGCCGGCCTCGGACCCATCGGTCTGTCGCCTGGAGGACAGCCAGAATCACGGCCCTCTCCGGTGTATCTTCCACGGCGCTGGCTCCTGCCAGCTCCGCTACATCTCTCTGGTGTATGGCATTCACCCCGACCAGGATGTACCTGCGATCGAAGGCTTCGACGGTCTTCACACCGTCCAAGGCAAGGGTCATGCCGGGTTTCCGTTCTTCCTGATTTTCCTCTTCGGGGACAATCGCTGACTCGATGGCCTCCAGGGTGGCATTTGCCACTGCTTCCAGCCGCGCACGCGGCAGGTCCGTCCCCAGAGCCTCGCCGGTGAACTCCCGGCCCTCCCACTCCAGGCTCACCGCGACCCTGACACGACGCGCCCGCTCCGTTTCCACCTGATGCCCCAGAAAGAGGAGTCGGCCTTCCCGGGTCTCCACCAAGGTTGCTGTTGACGCCGAAGGCTCAGCCAGGAGTTGGGGCACTGTTCCCTCCAGCGGAGGTTCCGGGAATGGCTCTTGTCTTATCGGGCCTTCAGCCCTCGTCACCGGCTCACTGCTCTGAGCTACGGAGATGATCCGGTGGTCCACCTCCAGTTGAAAGTGGGCCTTCAGGGCGGACTCCACGTTCCGAACGGTCTGTTTCGGAGAGATCTCCTCCGTGGTCAGGACGTGGATCTCGTCGATCTTCCCTCCCGGCCTGGCCACCACCCGAACGGATACCACGCCCTTAAGAGAAGTCAGCAGATCTTCCGCCCGCTGGATGGTCCATCCCTCGTCCGAGGAAAGCCCCTCGAATTGAAGCGCCACTGGTCGCCTTCCCGCTTTTTCGGCGGCGGGGTTTAGAAACCCATGCGGGTTTCTGTGGAAGCTCGATCGAGCAAAACCAAATTATTCCCTATTCCCAAACCTCAAAACCCGCTTGGAATGGTACTTCAAGGAAAAGGAATCAAATGTTTACTCATCCCACGGTTAGATATGCAACAAAGGGATAACCATGTCAAGCAACAATTGAGCCGTGGGACGCCGGTCTACTCGAACCTACGACTCAATCAAAGAAATGGCACGCTGCACGGGGGCGGTTTCCGAGCCGGAAGCATGACCTTTTCGTCACCCTCCTCCGAACAACGGCACCCCATCAAGGTCGACGGGAGTCGGAATGCCGGCAAGGAGAGCCAGCGTCGGAGCAATGTCAACCGTCCGTGCATCGTCGACGGATAGGCCGGCCTCCACCCCGGACCCCAGGAAGATGAGGGGAACCTTACGGTCATAGTAATATGGCGAGCCATGGCCCGTCCCCCTGGGCTCCGGATCCGGATAGAGTCCTTCGATGAACCGGAACACGATTCCCGATCCGTGGCTTCCGTACCCCCAATGCCAGCGATCCGGATGGTAGGAGTTCCGCATGAGCACGGAAAAGGAGTCTGCCGGGGGTCCGCTGGACAGAAGCTCGGAGCCCGTGGTGGCGTCGGCGATAACAGGCAGAGCCTTCAACTCCGCCACCAGAGCCTCAGCCACTTCCATGGGATTCCCCTCCTGCCCTCGATGCCTTTCGAATGTCTGCCGGAGAGCGGTCAGTTGATCCCGGGTCGCCCGGCTTCCCTCCTGCCCCAACTCCCTCAGATACTCCGGAATGGCGAGAGCGCCATGGTCCCCCGTGAGAGCCATGACCCAGTTGCCCTCGCCCGCTCTCTCGTCCAGGAAGGTCATGAAGCGCCCCAGCACACGGTCCAGGTGAAGGAGATTCTCCAACTGCTCCCGGCTGAAGGGGCCGTAGTCGTGGCCGATGGCGTCTGTCTGGGAGAAGCAGAGGGCCAGGAAGTCGGTCGCTTCGTCCTGCCCCATCCCAAGAGCTCGGATTGCCTCCTGGGCGAAGGCGGCCACGGCAGCGTCCGGATGGGTCTGGCCATAAGCCCAGCGGCTCAAGGCGCCGGGCCGCTGAGGGTCGGGGCTCTCTGCATGGAAGCGGTGGGGGAAGAAGGTGTGCTCTCCGTCTCCCTCATATTCCACCGTATCCCTTCGGGTAACCTCTCGGAAATCCGGCGGCATGGTCTGCTCCCAGATCGAATCCCCCATGATTCGGGGCATGGATTCCCGATTGAAGCGGTCCACCCATGCCGGATAGGCATCGGCATAGTAGCTGGACGTGACAAATTGTCCATCGTTCTCGGTAATCCAGTAGACATGCCCCCGGGCCTGTCCCGCCATGCCGATGGCGGCCCGGTCCTTTCTGGAGATCGCTGCCAGAATCGCCGCCGAATCCGCTTCCAGGGTCCAATCGGCCAACCCTGTCCTCAGGTTGTTCTTCGGGGACCGGCCTTCCATGGCAGGATGCCCAAGAATATGGGTCAAAGTGTCCTCAAAGGAGTAGACGCTCCGCCATCCTTCCGGGCTCCTCTCCAACCAGCTGTTGTTCACGATCCCGTTTCTGAACGGAAAGACCGCCGTACCCAGAGTGGCGTGGCCTGCAGCAGTAGCTGTCTTGCCATGATAATGGGTCGTCTCGGTGAAGCGGAATCCTTCGTCGTGGAGCCTTCGAAAGCCACCGGTGAAGAGAGAATCGTACTCTTCCAGGAGGTCACCCCGAAGTTGGTCCACCACGACAAAGACCACTAATCCGGGCCGCTCAGCCTCACCATCACCACAACCATTGATAAAGGCTACAAACAGGAGGGCTGCCAATCCCAGCACTCTCGGTCTCCAGCCAAATTCACTCGTCGTCATTGAGGACTGACCTGTTCTGGAAGCCCATCTCCCTGATCCGGTCCGCACCCGACACAGAACTGGTCGGGGTAATTTCACCACCGGGTGAGAAGCTTACCGATTCCGCAGGTAACTAGACAGCCCCCCATGGAAAGAAGTAGGCTTGCGCCTCATCGACGGCAGGCCGGCACCAGCAGAGGGACCCACCATTCGGGTAGGGGGATCCGAAAGCTACGAGGCTCGGTGCCGTCGTTGTCACGAGGTGCCGGCCAGGGACCGGTCACAGGTGGAGCTCGTCATGGGCCGGAAAGAGGTTCCGGATTTCCCGGCGGTTCCTGACAGGTAGTCCTGAATGGTCCCGAACCGCCATTCACACGCCCCTCCGTTGGAGCCAGGTTCCGTTCCATGATGGAAGCTCCTGAGCGCCTGACCCCGACTCTGCTGGACGAACGCGGCCCCCGGTCCTTCCGGTGGGCTTTCAGCCATCTTCTCCTCCAGAGCACCGGGCTCGACACAGCCATGCACCGGATTCGTCTGTCCGGGGTGGACCTCTCCGCCAGGGAGGTCCAGAACGTCTCCCGCATGCGGATCCTTGTGGCCGACATCAACGCCCGGACCCTGGAAGAAGAGGCCTTCGGCCTGCTCATGGACCGGGAAAAGCATGCGAACCTGGTCCGCATTCTCACTTTGCT
>CAZSDD010000218.1:0-3575 GCA_964605505.1 uncultured Gemmatimonadaceae bacterium
CACCCCCCGCCAACCTCACCCCGCCGGCCCGGCACTCCGTGGACAGGAGGGCCGTAACCTCAGCGTTCCGCACCAACTCCACACCGGCCCCCTGTGCCGCCTCCGCCAGGGCCACCGCCAGACGCTGTGCGTCCACCTGTGCCTCCCGGGGAAGCCAGAGCCATGACTCCACGTCGGTTGCAGCACCCCCGTGGATCCTTCGGGCCTCCCCCGGTGTCAGGATCTCCCCATCCAACCCCTCGGCCTTCTGGAACTCCAGGTCCCTGCGAGCCATCTCCTCTTCCCGGGGCGTCCGATTGGCCACCAGCATCCCGTCCACCCGGAATCCCATCTTCCAGGAAGCCAGCGTCTCCAGCCGCTCCAGGAAGGCCGGATAAGCCTCCCGGCAGGCCACGGAAAAGTGGAAGACCGCATCCGGGCCGTGGGCTTCGTACTGGGGGGCCAGCATCCCCGCCGAGGCTCCCGTGGCCCCGGAACCGGGCTGGTCCTTCTCCACCAGCGTCACCCTGGCATCGCGCATGGCCAGCTCGATGGCCACGGCGGAGCCGGCAATCCCACCTCCCACCACCACGATATGGGGCCTTCTCTCCATGCTACTCACTTCTCTGGCCATTGGCCGCTGAATCCTACGGTCTCCACACCGGCGTCGAGCCCGTATCCTGGAAGTGGGGCTTCCCGAACCGGTCTCGATTCTCGCTGAAGTAATGCACCGTCGTTGGAAGATACGCCCCGTGATCCAGGAAGGTCCGGGCAAACTCCTCCCGACACGGCTGTTGGAAGTCCTCAGCCCTGACGGCCGGAAAGGCCGCGAGGACGGGCTCCAGGAGGCGGTCGAAGAAATGCCCCCCCATCATCCTGTCGAAGGCGATGCTGGCGAAGGCCCCGTCCTCCATCCGGTTATAGGTGTTCAGCCCCTCCTCCCCCAGCCCAACGTCCCGGCGACGCCTCATGTCGATCCCGGGACTCAGGTCCCGGTGAACGATCCGCCGGATCCTTCCTCCGTCGTCCAACTCCAGAAGGACGTTCTGTCCATGAGGCTCCAGGATGAAACCGAAAGCCAGGTAGCACTCCACCCAGTGCCGGAGAATGGGCAGGAAGATGTGATCCAGGAGAAAATCCCGAGGATCGGCGTCTCCCATCATCTCCAGCAGGAGAGGCGGGCGCTGGGGTTGGAAGAAATCCAGCCCGTAGAGGGAAAATCCCGGTACCAGGGCCCCCGGTCCCGGAAGCCGGGGGTACGGGGTCATGTCCCGAACCAGGTACCCCCAGCTCTCTCCCCGGGACGTACCGGGATCCGGGTCCCCATGAGCAATCCCCAGGACTTCCCTGAGAAAGGCGAAGCCGTTGTCCAGGAGGCCGGCGCCGGCCTCCAACTCCCGGGACACGTTTACGGCCTGCTCCACCACCTCCTTCCGCATCCGCCTCCCGTACCGGCTGATCCTGAAGGGAAAGTGGACCTTCAGGGCATGAGGCGGCTCGGTGAAGAGATGTGGGGGCTCGTCTCTCACGACATAGAGGGTTCGGGTGGAGGAGGAAGGGGAAACGGAGATTGGCTCCCCGGGAATTCCCAGGGCGAGGGTCCTCTGGAGCCAGGGGTCCGAGAGACCATCCTCCAGGATCTGGGGATGGACGCAGAAGACTACGCTGTCCTTCCTGACATACCGCTCCCTCAACGCCTCCGGCGGACCGGCTTCGAAAACGTGCAGGGACTCCCGGGGCAATCGGTAGACCGGAAGACGGAAGGCGGCCCGGCGGGAATTGGGCCGGTATCCATCCCTGGCCTCCGAGTACCCGGCGTGGGAGCTGTACACTCGGGTCCCTTCGTTCCGATACCGGTCCAGGTAGAGGAGGGATTCCACGCTCGTCGTATTCACTCAGATCATCCGGCCGGGAAGGCTTTCAACACCTCTCTTGCCAGGTCCCAGCGATTGAATCCCTGACGTCCATAATCCAGGCCCCGGCGCACGATGACCAGATCGTGTGACGGGACCACGATGACGTACTGCCCGCGATTCCCGGCCGTGGAATAGGCATCGGCAGGGACATCGCTCCGGTCGTCGGGAACGAGCCACCACTGGCCTCCGTATTGGTTTCCTCGCTCAGCCGTGGCCGGTGCCGGGGTCCGGACAAAGTCGATCCACTCCTTCGAGAGGATTCGCTCCCCGTTCCACATCCCGTTCTGGAGGTAGAGGAGGCCGAAGCGCGCCAGGTCCCGTGCGTTCGTGTAGACCTGGCTGCTGAGGATGAAATCTCCGAAGCGGTCCGTGCTCAGAAGGGTGTTCCGCATCCCGATCCGGTGCAGGAGGGCCCTCCGGGGAAACTCCAGGTAGCTCCGGTCGTCGCCGAGGGCCAGCTTCATGAGGTACACGGCCAGTAGGGTGTCGTAGTTCTCATAGTCCCAGTAGGTCCCCGGCTCCCGGATGAGGGCGCGACCGAGAGCACCCTTCACCGAGCTCGCCCCGGCCCAGTACGCCAGACCGGACCCGGTGGCGTACTCCATTCCGTCGTTGTCCACCGTTTCCAGCCCGCTGGACATGTTGAGGACGTGGCGAAGGGTCACGGCATTCCTGGGGTCCGCCTCCGGAGCTCGGACCCGCGGAATCCACTCGAACCCCAGGGGCTCGTCCAGGGAAATCCGCCCCTGGTCCGAAAGGATTCCGAAAAGGGTCACGGCGATGCTCTTGGCCGTTGACCAGGTCCGGGTCCGGGTGGTCATGTCCACTCCCGGGGCATAGCGCTCGTGGATGATCCGGCCCTTGTGGACCACCATGAGGCTCAGGGTCACCTGCTCCGCCGAGGCTCGCTGGAAGGCCCAGTCCGATGCCGCCTGGAGAGCCCGAGGGTCCACCTCATCCGGCAGAGGAACCGCCTCCACCAGATCTCCATCGGGCCACGGCATGGTGGCAGGATTCCCGGCGGGTGGGAGCATTTCCTGGAGGGGGAGATCATCGATGTCGTCGAAGGTCTGATCCGGAGCCAGGACCACACACCCGATCCCCTCCCGGAAGGCCGCCCGCATGGTGGGAACCGCTCCGGATGCGCCTACGGCCACCGCCCTCCGCTCCCGGTCGACCAGGTAATCCCCGCCTCGGGGAGTCCCGATGGGATCCACCAGGTACGCCAACTCCTGGTCGAAGACCTGCTCCAGGGTCCGATGGGAGGTGAAGAGGCCGTTGCACATGAGGACGGCCTGGACGCCTCGCTGAACCAGGTCCCGGTTCCACTGCCAGTAGTCGAAGTTCTCCTCCTGCTGAGCCCCCGCGGGACCGGGAAGGAAGAAGGCCAGAAGGACGAGCGAGTGCAGAACACGAGACATGGTAGCGTTTCCGATTGGTGCAGGTTCAACAAACGGAGGCGGATTCCCCCGCGTTCCCCGGAATGATATCAGCCTTTCCGGGTGGTGCGCGAGGCGGCGGGTCGTCTCTCTTTCCGGCCGCCCCGCTGATGGGGAACCGTCCGGTCCTCCCATGGGGAGATTCGTACCGGTACCCTTTGCAGCCCCTCCCCGATGAAGCTCCGGAGGAGCAAGCCCCTGGCGGCCCCAACAGATCCACCCGGAATCAAGCCAGCAGTTG
>CAZSDD010000219.1:0-3485 GCA_964605505.1 uncultured Gemmatimonadaceae bacterium
GGTCACCATGGCACCGCCGAAAAACACCTGGATCAGGCGGCGAAACATGGGTTCCCCCGGACGCTTACGATCAGGCGCCAGGGCTGTCAGCCTTTCATTGCCACGCTGTTCGAGCCTTGTCCAGGATCCGGCGAAAATCCTGCTGCGTGGGCCCCGTCTCTCCCCAATCCTTGTCACAGACGTGGGTGTTCGTCGCCGTCTCGGGGTTCCTCACCTCATAACAGGTGGCGTCGGGAGGGCACTCCCCCTGGATGGTCTTTGCGGGCCAGATCTCATAGCGGATGCCGTCCTCGTCGTCGGTCCATTCATAGTGGGTCGGCGCAACCGTCACAGTCTCTTCCTTTCCTCAGCGGTCCATTCGTGCCGGGGTCACTCCCAATAGACGGGGCGACCGTAGAAGTCGAAGAGCCTGCCTTCGTATTCCCGGTTGATGGGTTCACCGGGATCGAAGGGCGGGCTCTCCCGGATCTCCTCCTGCGTCAGGGAAACCACGGCGATGTCCTCGGACCAGTCGAACTCGTCCACCCAGGTGGGGGACACCAGGACTTTCCGGCCCGGGAGCCAGTTTCGGGTGTCCACCACCATGTAGCGCAGGGACCATGTCTCGTCGTCCAGGATGAAGTCCTCCACGTGACCGATCTCTCCGTCCATGGCGGCGATATGATAGCCGGTCACTTCCTTGACGGATCGGAGGTGGGGGTCTCCCTCTCCCACACCTTCCTCCGGCCCGGGAGCCGCCGACTCGGTCCGGACCTTCAGCTCGGCAGGCGTGGCCTCCGGGCCCCAGAGGGAATCCCCCACCCAGTAATAGGGGTACCCGTAGTGCCGGAACATCTCCAACTCGTGTTGGCGGGAGAGAGGCCGGTCTTCTTCCAGTGGCGGAGCGTTCTTCACCTGTTCTTTGGAGAGGTCCACCGGAAACCTTCTGGAGCCCCAGTTGGGATCGCCCAGAAAAACGGGGGAGATGAGCACGCGTCGTTTCGGGATCCATCGTCCCGTGTCCGCGACCATGTACCGGATGACCCACCAATCGTCGTCGAACAGAAAATCCCTGCAGTGCCCGATCTCCCCGTCTCTGACCTCCAGTACGTATCCTTCCAGTTCCTTTGCGCTGCGAAGCATTACCGCCTCCGTAGTCCGTCCCGGGTGAATATGGTCGTGATGGCCACGAGCTGTAGCATCACGGTTCAATTCCCTCCTCCACCATGCCCCGGAGCCTCAGAACCCGGTCTTCCAGCTGCCCGGACAGCGGGGCGCCCTGGTCCTGGCGGTCCTCTCCCCTGGCGCTCAAGAGAAGCTCCTCCCACATCCCCATTTCCTTTTCGTGGTCTTCCAGAACTTCCGGGGGGAGGGGAAGCTGACTCAGGCCCTCTACCAGCCGTTCGGCCTGGAGGGCCATCTCGTCGTCCAGCTCTCCAGCCTCCAACCGCGGCAGAAAATCCTGGAGCTCGTCCAGGAGAACCAGCGCCTCTTCCCTGGAAAGGAAAGCTTCCTCCATCATGAGTCACTCCCTGGTCCGGCGGGTCGAAAATCCTGTGGATGCTTCAGCTTCCGGACCCGGAATCCACCAGCATCCTGAGCTCCCGGAGCCGGTCGGCCAGAAATGCGGAAACCGATCCGGCGCCGGTCTGCTGCTCCGGCGGGGGGGCGTCCTCCTTCAACAGGAGGTTGGTCCATCCTTCGATCTCGTCCACGTGCTCCTCCCGGACCCCTTCCGGCAGAGGAAACCGTCGAAGACTCGCCACGAGCTTTCTGACGTGAGTGGCAGATTCCTCGTCCATCCGTCCGGCCTCGAGCTCGGGAAGGATATCGTCGAATTCGTCCAGGAGGATCAGCGCGTCCTCCCGGGTAAGGGGTGTTTCTTCAGTCATGGGCCCTTTCGGTTTCCGTTTCGATTAGGAGCTTCATCTCGGGAATGAGGTCCGGAGTCTCCTCGGCAACTCCGACTTCCCTGCCCGGCTCGGCGGCCGTGCCGACGAACCAGGCGAAGGGGCGCTGAAGCTGCCTGGTGTTTCCCTTCTCGTCCTCCAACACCACGAATTCAGGGTCTCGTGACACGCACCGGAGGACGGCTCCCTTCCTGATTTCCAGCCGCTCGCATTGGCGATGGACCGAACCCGGGACGATCTCCTGGACCTCCACCCACCCCCCTTCTCGGGCCAGGGCCAGCGTCTCCTGCCACGGCCAGCGGCGGTCGGGTTTCATGGAAGCTCCTTCCGGGGGTCCTGGATGCATTTCGAGTCCGGATGGGAAAGATACGGGATGCAATGGGCCCATCTCCATTCACCGCGGTTGAAGGCCCGGGTATAGAAAGGGATGGATATTTTCAAAACCAACTCACATTCCTCCCCGGTTCTCTATCCCGATCCATTCAATGCCTGCGCCTCTCCGGTGAAGATTCATGGAGAGAATGAGAAAGTCTGATCATTCACAACAAGAGGAGGAACCCATGAATCGCCTTGTATCCTTTCTGAGCGTCGCTTTCCTGGGCGCGCTCCTGGCCGCTCCGGCCTCGGCCCAGGATCCCTACGAAGCCCCCGACGACACCTGGATCAGCGTTACCGGAACCGTTGAGTCGGTGAGCGCCGACGAGTTCCTCCTGGAATTCGAGGAGAATGGAGAGAGTCTCATCACGGTGGAGATGGATGACGGAGACCGGGACGCTGACGCCTATAAGCTCCTGCCAGGCGACACGGTTACCGTGTACGGCATCATCGACGACGATCTCTTCGAGATGCGGACCATCGAGGCCAGCAGCGTCTATGTCCACAACCTGAACACCTATTTCTACGCCAGCGCCGTAGATGAGGAAGACACCTTCGTCACGATCACGCCTCCCGTGGTTTCGGCCATGGTGCTGCAGGGTGTGGTGACGGAAGTCAACGACGAGGAGTTCAAGCTCAGCACCGGACTCCAGGAGATCACGGTGGAGGTGGAAGAGATGCCCTACAATCCGCTGGATGATGTGGGTTATCAGAAGATTGAGGTGGGAGATCGGGTCAGCGTTACCGGTCATATGGATTACGACTTTCTGGAAGGCCGTGAACTCGTCGCCGAGACCATTACCACCCTGAGCAACGGCTGATAGCCGGGAGTAGCTACCAGCATCGAGGGCGGCCCAGGATCCCGGATGATTCCGGCGGTTCCTGGGCCTCTTTCAGCCTGTCTCCGAAGGGTTTCGAAGGAAGGCCGGACCGATCATGCCGAAGAATGAGGATCAGAACACCCTGAGCCGAGAGCCCCGGGAGCCGGAAGCCGGGCCAGGCGGGGAAGGAGCCCGGAAGAGTCGGAACGGGGACCCTGAGGAAGGTCAAGACAATGGCCATCGTGGCGAGGGAGAGAACGATGCCGCCCCTCATGGCGACGACGACCACAGTGGTGATCGCCATGACCACGACGGGGATGACCATGACCACGACGACCACGGCTCCCATCACGAGCACATGGCCCGGGACTTCAAGCGCCGCTTCTGGATCTCCCTGGTC
>CAZSDD010000220.1:0-3397 GCA_964605505.1 uncultured Gemmatimonadaceae bacterium
CTGGAAGAACGGATCTCCTGCCGTCAACGTGGGACCGCTGGGATGGACCGGGGTCGGCCTGGGACCGCTGGAAGGGCGGATCCTTTGCCCTCGCCGCGGGACCGCTGGAAGAACGGATCGCCCCTGGCGTCGGCGCGGGAACGCTGGAGGAACGGATCGCCTGCCCTCGCCGCGGGACCCCTGGAAGGACGGATCGCCTGCCCTCGCCGCGGGACCGCTGGAAGGGCGGATCCTTTGCCCTCGCCGCGGGACCGCTGGAAGAACGGATCTCCTACCGTCAACGTATCAAAGGGCCCCCTTCAGAATCGAGGTTGATCTGTTGTTGGTAACTATTGCGAACAGCGTCTCAACCGTCACGCCGCCCCTCCGATCCTTGATAGGTTCTTCGCAATAATTCTCATGTACTGATCAAACGTGAAATTTAGAGGGGGGATTTGATACGTTGTCGTCAAATCCGTGTTCGCACTCTGGACCTGGGTTTCCCTGGAAGGCGCCGAAGGTTGGCGGCTTCCGTCCCTGGACCTCCGGTATGCACGGGAACGGTGTGGGACAGCACCCCAGCCGAGCCCCTGGTAGTGGCGCGGGTCTACCTTCGAAGCGCAGAGATGCTCGAGACTCATGAGGCGGTGCTGATGCCCCTGGCAGTTGCGCGGGCCTACCTCCGAAGCACAGGACACTCCATCCAGACGGATTCTCCCGGCCACTTCGAGTTGTCGGCCCTCCCGGAAGGCCGCTAACACGGCCGAATCTTTCTCCCCCGTCCGTTCGTATGCCCGGTCAGACGGAAGCCGACAGATTGGCCCAGGATTCGGCCCTGGAGAAGGTCCGGAGGGCCTCCGGTTCTCTGGGTGGGGAGGTATCCGGGGAAAATCAGTGGGAGTCCGGGAGAGGCAGCCCAGGGAACGACGGTTCACCGGTGCGGTCCACCGGCAAGAACGATGGAGCCACAGTCATGAGAGATATCTTGAGGGATCTGCACTACAGCTTCCGGATGCTGGTCCGGAGTCCCCTCTTTACCCTGGCGGTCGTGGTGACCCTGGCTCTGGGCATCGGACTCAATGCCGCCACCTTTTCCGCCGTGAATGGGATCCTCCTCCGGCCCCTGGACGGCGCCGAGGACCCGGCCGAGCTGGTGCAGATGTACCGGCGTTGGCCTGGAATTGAGTTCGGGTCCACCTCCATTCCCCATTACCAGTCCCTGAGGGACGAGACGGAGGAGGTGTTCGAATCGGTGGCGGCCTGGAACTTCATCCCCCTTTCGGTGGCTGCCGATGACCGGACCGAGCGGACCGTTGGCCTCATGGTCAGCGCCAACTTCTTTCAAACCTACGGGGTGCAGCCGGTTCTGGGCCGGGCCTTCATCCCGGGCCAAGAGAGCGTGGGCCCAGGAGCCCACCCGGTGATTGTCCTGGGGCACGCCTACTGGCAGAGCCGGTTCGGAGGAGACCGGAGCGTCATCGGACAGACCGTCATCCTGAACGGTCATCCGTTCGAGGTCGTGGGCGTGGCTCCGCCGGACTTCCGGGGGCCCATGAACTTCGCCGACATCCCCATCTACGCTCCCATCATGATGCAGCGGGAGCTCATGCCCGGGGAGGATCTCCTGGAAGCCCGGGGCAACAACTGGATGACGGCGGTTGGGCGCCTCCGGGAGGGGATGACTGTGGAACGGGCCCGGGAGGTCCTGGACGCTCAGTTGCTGAGCCTTCGGGAGCGATTCCCGGACTACTATGAGGAGCAGCTGGGCACGACCCTCGTCCGGCAGACCGAGGCGGGAATCCACCCCATGTTCCGGAATGCTCAGGTGGGGATGAGCACCGTAATGATGGTGGTGGTGGGACTCCTTCTGTTGATTGCCTGCGTGAACGTGGCCAATCTCTTCCTGGTCCGTGCCCGGGAACGCCGACGGGAGATGGGGATACGCCTGAGCCTGGGGGCCGGGGCCCGTCGCATCATCCAGCAGCTCCTCACCGAGAGCGTCATTTTCAGCATCCTGGCCGGAGGGGTGGGTCTGGTGGTGGCCCACCTGGCACTGGGGGCCCTGGAGCGCTTCCAGCCTCCCATCGACGGGCCATTCTTGATTGATGTGGGCATCGACAACCGGGTCCTCTTCTTCACCCTGGTGGTTTCGGTCCTGGCGGGGATCCTCTTCGGGCTGGCCCCGGCCCTCCAGGCCGCCAATCCGGAGACCGTTTCGGCGGTGAAGGGGGAGACCAACTCCAGGGGCGGCCGGTCCCGGGTCAGCAGCACTCTGGTGATCCTCCAGATGGCCCTCTCCATCGTTCTCCTCATCAGCTCCGGCCTCTTCATCCAGAGCCTCCGGGGGGCCACCGAGATCGATCCCGGGTTCGAGGATCCGGGGAGTCTTGCCACCCTGTCCGTGGATCCGGGACTCCAGGGATACGAAGTTGCCCAGGCTCGGGAGTTCTTCGACCGCCTCCAGGGGGAAGTGACGGCCCTTCCCGGTGTGACCTCCGTGGGCATGGCCCACTACCTGCCACTGGGGCTGAGCAGCTCCGATCGGGGTGTGGACATCCCGGGATACGAGTTCTCGGAAGAAGAGCTCCGGAGCATTCCCTACACCTACATCACCGATGGGTACCTGGAGACCATGGGCATCCGGCTCCTGGAGGGCCGGGGGTTTACCCGGGCCGATGATGAGAGCGGTCCCCCGGTGATCATCGTGAACAGGCGATTCGCCGAGCGCTTCTGGCCCGGCCAGTCGGCTCTGGGAAGGATCGTGGAAACGGCGGGGGCCGAACGGGAGGTGGTGGGGGTGGTGGAAACGGGGAAATACCGTAGCCTCGGGGAGGAGCCCAGGGAGTTCATGTACCTGCCCCATCGGGAGCGCTTCGAGTTTGCCATGACCCTGGTGGCCCGGACCCGGAACGATCCGCAGAACGTCATCGGAGACATCCGGAACATCGTGCGGGAGCTGGACCCCAACATGCCCGTCTTCGACATCCGGACCATGGAGAATCACATGGGGATCGCCCTTCTCCCGGCCCGGTTGGGGGGCGAGGTCCTGGGCTCCTTCGGGCTCCTGGGTCTCCTTCTGGCCGCCGTGGGGGTCTACGGCGTCATGGCCTACTCCGTGGCCCAGCGGACCCGGGAGCTGGGGATCCGGGTGGCGGTGGGGGCGGATCGGGGCTCGGTGGTAAGGCTTGTCCTGGGGGAGGGGATGCGCCTGGCGGGAATGGGCATCCTTCTCGGGTTGGCCGCGGCGGCGGGAGCGTCTCAGCTCATCAAGGGCCTCCTGTACAACACCCGTGCCCTGGATCCCGTGGCCTTCCTGGTCGTGCCTTCCATTTTGCTGGCAGTGGCCCTCCTGGCCGTCTACATCCCGGCCCGGCGGGCGGCTTCCGTGGATCCCATGAAGGCATTGAAGACAGACTGA
>CAZSDD010000221.1:0-3337 GCA_964605505.1 uncultured Gemmatimonadaceae bacterium
GGTCGTCCGGCCACTGGTGCCGCCGCTCCGGACCGTGGGCGGGGTCGTCCGGCCGCTGGTGCCGCCGCTCCGGACCGTGGGCGGGGGAGGACTGGTCCCTCCTCCCTTCCTGACCCTGGCTGAGGGACGGGTGATGGTCTTCCGGCCTGCGGCCCCGGCCGGCGTCCGGGGTTGGGCCGACGAGCCGGTGGCAGGCCTCCGCTCCAGCACCGGCCGATTCGTGGGCGTCCCCGGTGGCCTCACCGCAGGGGAAACCGGATCCGTAATCCTCCGGACTCCCTGGTTCGTTCTACTGGAGCCGGAGCGGGGGGTGGTGAGAGGCACCGTCCCGACACCGGAGCGTCGAACCGCAGCGTCGGGAGCCTGTGCAGAACCCGGAGGGGAAGGGTTGGTCAGGTTGGACGACCCCCTCCTCGTTTCGGTCCCGCTCACACCGGGCTGGGACACGGGAGGGGTATTCCGGGCTACCACCTGAGGAGTCCCGGGCTCTCCGTCCGCCCGCTCCTTGAAGGTGAAGTGAGCCACGCCTCTCCTGGGCTGGGCGTAGACGACGCGAGTACCCCGATACCGGGACACGGGGTAGTAATACGGATCATTGTAGATCACGACCCGGAAGCTCGCGCAGGAATAGTGGTATGGATTCCACACGGTGTAGGGACGGAATCCGTGGCAGTCATAGCACATGAAGCGGGGATATTCATAACGACGCTCCACGTGGTAGGCGGTGAAGTCCAGACCATACGGAACGTATTCCCAATCCGGGATCAGCGCCGCCACGTAGTCGTCCATGGCCAGGTAGGGATCCCCATAGACCTGCCGCCCCACGAAGCTGAGATCCCATCCCCCGTCATAGTGGGAATAGCGGAGATCCGAAAAGTCGAAGGGTTCCGGTGAGGCCACGGCGAAGAAGTACCCCATTCCGGGGTCATCGTCCACATGCCAGAAGGTCGATCCCGGAAAGAGGACACGATAGTCCCGTCCCCCACGGGCGAAGTGGTTCTCCTGGGGGGAGACGGGGAAGACCATCCGGGCGGTCCCGTTGGTGTCGATGTGGAAGATGGCCACGAAGGCATCCTCCGATACCCGGTAGTAGAGTTGAACCAACTCTCCCCTCTGGAGCACCGGCTCATGCCCCCGGTCCATCCAGACCCGGGCCTCGATGGGATATTCTTCCCATTCCTGGTATTCCTGAGCGTAGGCCCCGTGGCCGGAGTTGCCGAGCCCGACACCCGGCAGAATCGCGAGAATCGCAAAGACGGCAGAAATTCTTGACACCCACATGGGGTTCCTCCTTCGGAGCAAATCCTTCCACGGGGAATTGGTGCATGACCTGTGCCAGGCGGAAATGGCCGGGTTTGCCGGATCCTCACCCGCCCCGGCCTCGAATCCGTCCTAAATGGATGACAGATTTCCTCAAATGAGGAGGACAGTCCCTTCCGGTCCGGAGGGCTCGACCCCCGGGTGACGGACCTCCAGGAGCCCGTCGGTTCCAGAGGCAGGTATGGTTTTACTATCTTCTCACCCATGATGACGGAGATGAAGGCATCCCCACGGGGGGAAGAAGCCGGACGGTGACGACCACGCCCAATCAGATCCTGGACGCTTTCCACTCTTCGGAAACGGTCCGCAAGCTGATTCGCGACCTCCCGGAGCCGGGTCAGGTGAGGGTCCTGGGAGGCGCCGAGGGTTCCAGCGGATTGGCCGCCATGGCCGCTCTTCATGGCGCCGAGGAGAACCGGATCCAGGTTTTTCTCTGTGCAAACCCTCAGGAAGCCGCCTCTGTGGAAACGGATCTGGAGGTCCTTCTGGGGCCTTCCGCGTCCTATCTCTATCCGCAGAGAGAGTCTCTTCCCTACGAGTCTTCCGAGCCGCACCTGGAGGTGGGTGGCTTGAGGATCGAGGCCCTGGAAGCCGTCTTCAGCCGCCGGGCGCGCCTCCTCGTCACCACGCTTCGGGCCCTTCAGGAGCGGGCCCCGGTTCCCTCTTCCCTGGCCGATCTTCGATTGTCCCTGGCAGTTGGAGGGGAGACGGGTTTCCGGGAGCTTCAGGATGCTCTGGTAAAGAGAGGGTTCGAGGAGGTACCGCTGGTGGAGGAGGTGGGTCAGTTCGCCGTCCGGGGAGGAATCGTGGATTTCTTCTCCTTCGGCTCTCCGGAGCCGGTGAGGGTGGAGTTCTGGGGTGATGAGATCACTTCCCTTAGAACCTTCGACATCCTGGACCAGAGGTCGGTCCGAAGCATGGAAGAGGTCCACGTCCTTCCGGTGGATCTGCACAGATCCGGCCGGAAAGGCCAGGTGGGCCGGTCCCTCCTGGAGCTCATTCCTTCAGACGCCCTCCTGGTGGAAATCGGCCGGCAGGAGTGGGCCCGGGAGCTGAGCAGGACCTGGAGCCATGCCCGGGACATCCGGAATGAGATGGAGGACCAGAGCATGAGCCCCGCGCCCCTGGAGGAGCTGTTCCTGTCTCCGGAGGACGCAGTCCAGCGCCTGGAAAGCCTGCCACGGATCCGAATCGAGAAGGACCGCAATGGGGAGATGGACCTGGAGACCGAGCCCCCTCCCCCCGTTGATCGAAAGATGGATCGCCTGCGGGCATTCCTGGTGGAGGGAGCCGCACGCAACCAGGACACGCTGATCCTGTGCGACAACGACGGCCAGGTTCAACGTCTGGAAGAGATTCTGGAGGAAAAGGGCCTCCCGGAGAGAACCACCCTCGGCATCGGCAGCCTGGCCGGCGGATTCGTCCTGAAATGCTCCGCGCCGCCTCTCAGGGTCCTCACGGACCACGAGATCTTCCGACGGTCCAGGCGGCTTCGCCGTGGCAGGAGATTCCGTGGCGCCGCGGCCCTGGAGAGCCTGGCCCAATTGACTCCGGGAGACTACGTGGTCCACATGGATCACGGTGTGGGGGTGTTTCGAGGGCTGGAGCAACTGGCGGTTGGAGGAGAGCGGATCGAGGCCCTCGCCATCGAATATGCCGGGGGAGAGGTACTTCGGGTTCCGGTCTATCGGGTGGACCTCATCGAGCGCTGGGTGGGGGAGACGGACGATGCCGCCCCCCCCAAGGTTCATCGTATAGGGGGTCGAAAGTGGAAAACGCTGAAGCGGAAGACCCAGGAAGCCATCGAGGCCATGACCTCGGAGCTCCTGGAACTCTACGCCAAGCGGGAGACGGCCCAGGGGTTCGCCTACTCTCCTGACAGCCGCTGGCAGCGGGAGATGGAGTCCTCATTTCTCTATGAGGACACTCCGGATCAACGAAAGGTGAGCCGGGAAGTCAAAGGCGACATGGAGCGTCCCAGGCCCATGGACCGTCTCGTATGCGGAGATGTGGGCTA
>CAZSDD010000222.1:0-3322 GCA_964605505.1 uncultured Gemmatimonadaceae bacterium
CCCTCTGTCAACTGATGGGGTATGATTTGAAGGTGGAGAGCACCCCGGGCGAGGGATCGACCTTTTCCATTCTCCTCTCCGACATTCCGCCAAAGGCAAAACGCCCCGGGGAGGATCTCATGCTGGAGGCACTGCGCCCCATGGAATCGTCCCGCCCCAGCCTCGGTTCCCCGAAGGCCCGGGGGAAGGAGTCCGATGAAGAGGGGTCGGAGGAAGCCGGGGCTGAGGGGCAGAGGATCCTGGTCATCGACGACAACAGGGATTCCAGGATCCTCCTGGCCCATTCGCTGGAAGAACTGGGGTATGAGGTGGCGACGGCTGCTTCCGCCGGGGCCGGCCTCCGGAAGGCCCTGACGTGGTCGCCTGATCTCATCACCCTGGACCTCATGATGCCAGGGGTCTCGGGATGGGAAGTCCTGGAGGATTTGAAGGGCGATCCTTCGCTCAGGGACATCCCGGTGGTCGTGGTGAGCACTCTGGCCAAGGAGGGAACACGGTCGAACCTCCTGGGGGCGGTGGACCTTCTTGCCAAGCCCGTGGATCGGGACGATCTGCGAAGAGTGTTGGAGCGGAGCCTGGCCGGAGAGTCTCCCCTCGAGGGACAGGATGGAAGCGGCTGACACCCGCCTGCTCCCTTCTCCTGTGATGGCGGCCTGATGGTTCCCTGGATCGTTCTCCTTTCTTCTACCCTGGCGTACGGCGCGGCCCTCACGATTCTGGCTTCCCGTCTCACGCCTCTCTCCCTTCAAGGCCGGGTCCTGCGGCGGAAGCTGTTCCATGTGGGGGTGTTTTCGGGGGCGGTGCCGGCCCAGCTCCTCCTGGGATTCTGGGGCGTGGTGCTCTACGGCGTAACCATGGGGGCCCTGGTGCTGGTGGCGGTGCTCAGGGGCGAAGATGCCTCTCTGCATGGGGTCCTCTTCCGGGGTGTGAAAGGGGAGGGAAGGGCCGCGGTTCTGGTGCCCCTGGGGGCCACGGCCCTGGGAGGGCTCCTGGCGCTCATTCTCGTGGGGGACTTCGCCATGGTGGGATACCTGACCTGTGGATGGGGAGACCCAGGGGGGGAGATGGTCGGGAGACGGTGGGGCCGGTCGTCCTGTACCGGTTTCCTGCCGGGCCGTATCGCCTCCCATCGGAGCCTGGAGGGGTCTCTGGGGGTCCTGGTCCTGGGGTTTCTGGGGGGATGGGCGGCGCTGGGGGCCAGGGGTTTTGGCCTGGGGCTCGCCCTGGGGGGCGGGCTGGTGGCCGGAAGCGTCGGGGCGGTGTCGGAGGCGTTGAGCTGGAAGGGGACGGACAACCTGTGGGTTCAGCTCCTGCCGTCCCTGGCCTCCTGGTGGCTCCTGGGGTAGGGGGCCGTGCCCTTTGAACGGCCCGGCACCAGGGGGGTAATCGGGAATGATGACCACTGTACCTGACCATCGGATTCGGGCCGGCAATCGGGGAAGCCTCAACCGCCAGGGCCGGTATGTCCTCTACTGGATGACGGCCTTCCGCCGGTTGGGTTGGAACTACTCCCTTCAGCATGCCGCCGACCTGTCCCGGAGGCTCGAAAAGCCCCTGGTGATCCTGGAAGCTCTCCTGGTGGACTATCCCTTCGCCAGCTTTCGATTCCACCACTTCCTCCTGCAGGGGATGGCGGAACGGAAGGCTGCCCTCCGGGCGAAAGAGCCGGTTCATTACCCCTTCGTCGAACGGAGGAAGGGAGACGGAGACGGCCTTCTGGAGGCTCTGGCCGGGGAGGCTTGCTGTGTGGTGGCCGACGACTTCCCGTCCTTCTTCATCCCCCGGATGTTGGCCGCCGCCGGCCGTGGGGTGAGGGTCCGCATGGAGCTGGTGGATTCCAACGGCCTCCTGCCCCTCCAGCTTCCGGAGAGGGAGTTCTCCTCGGCCTATCACTTTCGACGATACCTTCAGAAGGTTCTCCCGGATCATCTCCCGGAGTACCCGGATCCATCCCCGCTCTCGGAGTCGCTGCCCGCGGGAGATGCCTTGATTCCGGAGGGGATCAGGACCCGCTGGCCCCAGGTGCCGGCAGATCTGTTGGCGGGATCACCAGAGGCGCTTTCGAGGCTTCCCCTGGATCGGTCGCCGACGGCGGTGGCCCTCCCGGGAACTTCGCATGGGGCTCGAAAGGCTCTGGAACGTTTTCTTGGAGAGGGGCTTCCCCGATACCACCAGGACCGGAATCACCCCGACCACTCCGCCACCAGCGGTCTCTCGCCCTATCTCCACTTCGGTCTCATCTCCAGCCACGAAGTCTTTTCAGCGGTCTCGGAGGCCGAGGGCTGGACACCCCTCCGACTCTCCTCTCGTACGGATGGAAAGCGGGAGGGATGGTGGGGAATGGGTCCAGGGGCCGAGGCCTTCCTGGATCAGATAATCACCTGGCGGGAGCTGGGGTTCAACATGACTTCCCGGAGAGAGGATTACGCTGACTACACCTCCCTCCCCGAGTGGGCGCGAAAGACCCTGGCCCATCACCAGGGAGATCCCCGCCCCCATCTCTACACCCTGGAGGAATTCCGGGATGCGGAGACCCACGACCGTCTCTGGAACGCTGCCCAGAGGCAGCTCCTGGAGGAGGGAGTCATACACAACTATCTGAGGATGCTCTGGGGAAAGAAGATCCTGGAATGGAGCCCGTCGGCCCGGGACGCCCTGGAGGTCATGCTGGAGCTCAATGACAGCCTGGCCCTGGATGGCCGGGACCCCAACTCCTACAGCGGTATCTTCTGGTGTCTGGGACGCTACGATCGCGGATGGCCCGAGCGGCCCATCTACGGGAAGGTCCGTTCAATGAGCTCTGATGCGACAACGCGCAAGGTCAAACTGGACAAGTACATGGAACGATTCTCCTCTTAAAGAGGGTAAGACCCATGGCAATCTTCCGACATCGATCAGAGCTCCCGTATTCCCGGGAGGAAGTCTTCGACTGGCACATGCGGCCCGGGGCCATGGAACGGCTCTCCCCGCCCTGGATGCAGGTTCGGGTTATCCGGAGGGAGGGGGAGATCCACGACGGCGGACGGGTGGTTCTGGGGATCAGGAAGGGCCCGGCGGAGATCAAGTGGGAGGCTCGCCACACGGATTTCCAGGAAGGGAAGATGTTCAGGGACGAGCAGACCTCGGGCCCCTTCGGCGCCTGGGTCCACACCCATCGGTTCCTGGACGGCGAGGGAGGCGGCTCCATCATGGAGGACGAGGTGGAGTGGGAGGCCCCCCTGGGGACCGCCGGAAAGGTGCTGGGGGAGCCCTTTCTGGAGCGGGACATGGAACGCCTCTTCGCCTTCCGCCATGCCCGCCTCCGCCACGACCTGGACCTCCA
>CAZSDD010000223.1:0-3300 GCA_964605505.1 uncultured Gemmatimonadaceae bacterium
GAGAATCCCGCGCTCTGCTGGGGCGAGGCCCATTCGGCGAACGGATTCGGGAGGGGGAGCGGGCGGAGTTCGCAGCTTCCGATCCCGAGGCCGCCCGCCAGCTGTATCGCCTGGCCCTGGATGCCGCAGGCCATCCTGTTCAGGAGGCCTACGCCCGCCTCTGCCTGGCCCGGGCCTCCGCGAAGTGCGGAAGACAGGCGGATGCCCGGGCGGGGTACCAGCGACTGGCGCAGGCATCTCCCGAGACCGTGGACGAGAACGGGATCCCCATGGCCTTGTACGCCGCCCGACAGCTCCTGCGCGCAGGGACGGACGGTGCCGAGGTCTCCGCTGTGGTTGGGAGTACCCTCGCCACAAGTCGCTGGCTCCCACCTCCGGCCCTCTACCTTCTCCGGGACGTTGCCGACACCGTCGTCCGGCGCAGTGAGACTCCTCTTGCACGAGAGGAGGTTCACAGGCTGGCGACGGCCATCTCCCACGAGGTGAGCCATACGGAGCAGGCGATGGCCCTCAAGAGGGATTTCCCCCGGCTGGGGATCCGCTTTCCCGACACTGCCGGGACGTCTCCGGAGAACACCTGGGTTTCCTATGGCGCCCCCGCCTGGCTCGTGGGGGCCGCCTCCGTGGGAGGATACGATGGAGGAGTGGTCGTGGCCGTCCGTGCCGAGCCCTTTCTCTCGGCGGCGGAAGCCGAGCTGAACGGTTCGGCGAACGCCGTGGGCGACGTCTTTCTGACGACCGAACACCACCCGGAGGCCGAGCCCCTGGGGTCCAGTCTTCCCGGCGTCTTCGTCCGCTTTCATCCGGCGGAGGGCGAACCCTACCTGCGAGCCGGAAGCGTGCAATGGTGGTTCTACGCCGCGGGCCTTCTCCTCATCTTCGGCGTGACGCTCTTTGGTGCCTACCTCCTTTGGCGAGACGTGCGCCGGGAGGTAGAGCTGGCCGACACACGCTCCCGCTTTGTCGCCGCCGTGTCCCACGAACTGAAGACGCCGCTGACGGCCATCCGCATGTTCGCCGAGACTCTGTACGAGGGCGGCTCTCCGGATGACCAGACCCGCAGCGAGTATCTGGAGACCATCGTGGAAGAGAGCGAGCGCCTGACCCGCCTGCTGAACAACGTGCTGGACTTCTCGAAGATCGAGGGCGGGAAGAAGACCTACCGGATGAGAGCCCAGTCCCTGGAGGAGATCGTTCGCTTCTCCGCCCGTGCCATGCGGTATCCCCTGGAGCAGGGGCGATTCGCCCTTCATCTGGATATACAGGATGACCTGCCCCCCGCCCGGGTGGACAGAGACGGCATCGAGCAGGCTATCCTCAATCTCCTGGCCAATGCCATGAAGTACTCCGGGGAGAGCCGGGACATCGACCTTCGGCTGCGGTGCCAAGACCGGGAGGCCGTCATCGAGGTGTCCGATGGGGGCGTGGGCATCGAGCCCTCCGAGGTGCCGCGCATCTTCGACCGCTTCTACCGGGTGTCGACCCCGGAGAACGATCACGTACCCGGCGCGGGCCTGGGGCTCACGCTGGTCCAGCACATCGCCGAGGCCCACGGCGGTCGCATCGTGGTGACCAGCACTCCCGGAGAGGGGAGCACGTTCTCCCTCTTCCTCCCGCTGGATGGAGCCGACGCATGAGCCGCATCCTCGTGATCGAAGACGATCTGGCCATCCTGCGGGGCCTGAAGGACAACTTCACGGCCGAGGGATACGACGTTCTCGTAGCCCAGGACGGGGCTGAAGGATACCGCCTGGCCAGGGAAGAAGACCCGGAGCTCATCATTCTGGACCTCATGCTCCCCGGTCTGAGCGGTACGAGATCTGCCGGAAGCTCCGGGACAACGGGGACTCCGTGCCGATCCTCATGCTCACGGCCCGGGGGGAAGAGGCCGACCGGGTGCTGGGCCTGGACCTGGGCGCCGATGACTACCTGAGCAAGCCGTTCTCCGTCCGGGAGCTGAAGGCCCGGGTGCGGGCCCTGCTCCGGAGGTCCGAGGCCGCCTCGACTCCACCCGACACGCTGAGCTTCGGGGACGTGGTGGTGGACTTCCCGCAGTACACGGCCCGGAAGGGGGACCAGCCCGTGGAGATGACCCCCAAGGAGTTCGGGGTCCTGCGCCACCTGGCATCCCGCCCGGGGGAAGTGGTGAGTCGGTATGAGCTCCTGGAAGAGGTGTGGGGCTACGGGGCGTTCCCCACCACCCGCACGGTGGACAATCACATTGCGGCACTCCGGGCCAAGCTGGAAGACGACCCGTCGGAGCCCCGCTACCTCCAGACGGTCCACCGGGTGGGATACAAGTTCGTCCCGTGACGGCAGGCGCTCCCGGGACCGAGAGGAACGCGTGGGCAAGCGCGATGGATCGTCAGGAGGAGGGAACGGCTGGTGGGGAGATGTCAGCTCCGTGCCCGACGCGGGGCGGCTGGATGAGAAGGATTCGTTCCCTGCGGCCATGACGGTTCCGGGACCGATGGAGGACGGCTGGATGGAAGATTTCGTCCGGAACTTTTGCGTCTTGACGCCCTTGGGCTGACACCACGGGTCGGCGGTGGTTTCATCTTCGGGAGCAGGTGGAACCCGAAGCAGGAGAGACAGTCATGAAGACCGTGAGAAGAAGCTTGCTCGCTGTCGCGTTTGCCGGATGGGCCGCACTGGGACCCGGCCCAGTCCTTCGCCCCACCCCCGCCCTGGCCCAGACGGGCCACGACCTCTTCCAGCAGGCCCTAGTGAAGGAGCAGGCCGAGGGGGATCTGCGGGCGGCCATCGAACTTTACGAGAGGATCGTGCAGGAGTATGCGGCGGACCGGGGCCTGGCGGCGAGAGCCCTGGTGCAGATGGGGAAGTGCTATGAACGGTTGGGAAGTCAGGAGGCCCGGAAGGCCCAGGAAGCCTACCGGCAGGTCCTGGAGAACTACGCCGACCAGTCCGAGCCGGTGGAACAGGCCCGGGCGAGGCTGGCGGCGCTGAGCCGGCCTCCTCCGGCGGGCGAGCCTACCATCCAATCCAGGCTGCTGTTGGCGGGCCTGTACGGGGACGAGGTGGAGTTCAACGGAGGGCCGACCCCGAACGGTCGGGACCTGGTCTACATCGATTGGGAGTCGGGAAACCTGGCGAGCCGGGACCTGACCACCGGTGCGAGTCGGATGCTCACGGACGACGGGTATGATCCCGGCTATCCAATGCAGGCCCGAGTGTCACCGGACGGTGGATGGGTTGCGTACACCTGGGCTCAGAACGAGCCCTACCGCATGGAGCTTCGGGTCGTGGGCATGACGGGCCCTGGATCCCGGACACTGCAAG
>CAZSDD010000224.1:0-3272 GCA_964605505.1 uncultured Gemmatimonadaceae bacterium
CCCTGTCCCTCCGAATGCCCCTGCAATGCACTCGCGGGCCCGGGTCCCGCGACAGGAGAGGCTGATAGCATGCAAAGCACCGTCCTCGTTACCGGCGGCGCCGGCTTCATCGGCTCCCATCTCGTGGATGAACTGGTCCAGCGGGGTGCCCGTGTCCGGGTTCTGGACAACCTGGATCCGCAGGTTCACGGTCACGGTGCCCGGGTCCCCTCCCTCATTCACGATCACGTCGACGCGGGCCGTGTCGATTTCATTCGTGGGGATGTGGCGGACCCGGATGCCGTGGCGGGGGCACTGGAAGATGTGGACACCGTGTTCCACCATGCCGCCGCCGTGGGTGTGGGGCAATCCATGTACCAGGTCGCCCACTATGTAAGGGCAAACTCTCTCGGTGGAGCTGTCCTGTTGGAGGCGATCCTGGAACAGAGAGATCGGGTTCGCCGGGTCGTTGTGGCCAGTTCCATGAGCATCTACGGGGAGGGACAGTATCGATGCCAGGAACACGGTGTCGTCGCGCCGCCTCTCCGGGGGGCGGAGCAATTGTCGACCGGGGACTACCGGATGCATTGCACCCGCTGTGGCCGGGTGGTGGAGCCCCTTCCGACGCCCGAATCCAAACCCCTCCAGCCCACGTCGGTCTACGCCGTGACCAAGCGGGATCACGAGGAGCTGTTCCTGTCCGTGGGAAACGCCTACGACATTCCCACGGTTGCCCTTCGCTACTTCAACGTGTATGGCCCGCGGCAATCGCTGAACAACCCGTACACCGGAGTCGCCGCCATCTTCGCGTCACGGCTCCTGAACCGCCGCCCGCCACTGGTCTTCGAAGACGGCCGTCAGAGTCGGGATTTCATCCACGTGCGGGATATCGTGGCCGCGAACATCCGGGCCATGGAGAGCGACGAGGCGATGGGGGGGAGCTACAACATCGGCACCGGCCGGTCTCTGAGCCTCCGGGACATGCTGGACGCTCTTCGGGAACAACTCGGCGGCCCTGAGCCGGAATTCGTTGGCCGGTTTCGTCAGGGCGACATCCGGCACTGTTTTGCCGACACCGCCAGAGCCAGAAAGGAGCTCGGGTTCGAGGCCGGGGTGACCTTCGAGGAGGGGATCGATGACCTGGCGGCCTGGGCCCGGCAGCAGGCCGCGGAGGACAGGGTGGACCAGGCCGCCCGGGAGTTGGAAGACGCCGGTTTGACTCTCAGGACGAAAGCCAGAGATCCACAGGCTTGAATCGATCCACATCCACCAGCCCCTGATCCGTGATCTTCAGGGAGGGGATGACCTCCAGGGCCAGGAAGGACATGGCCATGAAGGGATCGTGGAGGGGCGAACCCAGATCCCTGGCTGCCTTCACCACGGCCTCCAGCTTGACGCGGATGGCCTCGATGGGCTCCTCGGACATCAGGCCGGCAACGGGAAGCGGAAGAGCGGCCACGATCTCTCCTGCCCGAGCCACCGCCATCCCCCCGCCCATCTCCGCCACCCGCCGGACGGCGGCCAGGAGGGACGGATCATCCACTCCCATGGCCACGATGTTGTGATGATCGTGGGCCACGGTCCCCGCCAGGGCTCCTTGCCTCAGGCCGACCCCTTTCACCAGCCCCAGGCCCACCCGTCCGCTTCCGGTGTGCCGCTCCACCACGCCGATCTTCAGGAGATCCCGTTCCGGGTCCGCCACCACGAGGCCATCCCGAACGGTGGGCTCCGCCTCCGATGATCCCGTGACGATCTGGTCCGGGACGACCTGGATGACCCGGAGTCGCCTCCCCCGGGCCGGGATCCGGAAATCCACCCTGTCCCAGTCTACTTTCATGGACGGGGGGGGTGGGGCGGGGAGACTCGGAAGGATCCAGTCCAGGGGGCGGCCTCCGGCAGCCACCGGATCCCCTTCCACGAAGACTTCGTCCACCACAAACTCTTCCAGGGAGTCCACCACCAGTAGATCGGCCCGGCGCCCCGGGCCGATGGCTCCCCGGTCCTCCAGCCCGAAATGCTCCGCCGGGTTCAGGGTGGCCATCCGGACGGCTTCGACCGGTGGCATCCCCTCCTGGATGAGGACCCGGACCATGGCGTCGATCCCCCCCTCGTCCAGGAGATCCGGAGGCTGGCGGTCGTCGGTGCACAGGGCAGCCCTGCGTCGGTTCTCCGGGGTCAGGGCCGGCAGGAGGTCACGGAGGTTCCGGGCGTTGGTGGCTTCCCTGAGATAGAGAAAGAGCCCACGACGAAGCTTCTCCAGGGCTTCGGGGGCCGTTGTGCATTCGTGATCCGAAGAGGGCCCGCCGGCCACGTAGGCGTTCAGCGCCTTCCCCCTCACCCCGGGGGCGTGGCCGTCCACGATCCGGTGGCGGAAGACCTCCAGCTTGGCCATGACATCCGGATCCCCGTGGATGACCCCCGGGAAGTTCATGACCTCGGCCAATCCCAGTACCCGGGGGTGGACCATGAGACCGGACAGGGCCCGGGCGTCCAGGTCGGCTCCCGCCGTTCCCATGTGAGTGGCCGGGACGCAGGAGGAGGCCATGACGAAGACGGTGAGGGGAAGCCCTTCGCTGGCTTCCAGCATGTAGCGGATCCCTTCCAGGCCGTGGACGTTGGCGATCTCGTGGGGGTCTGAAACCACTGTGGTGGTCCCCCGGGGCACCACGGCCCGGGCAAATTCGGAAGGCGTCGCCAGGCTGGACTCCACATGGACGTGGGCGTCCAGGAGGCCGGGCAGGAGAAACCGGCCATCCAGGTCTCTTTCCGTCACGGCTTCGTAGCCGGGGCCCAGGCCGGCGATCCGGCCCCGGGCCACCACCACGTCCACTCGCTCCACCTCTCCGGTGAAGACGTTCACCACCCGGCCGTTTCGCAGGATCAGGTCCGCGGGGGCGTCTCCCCGGGCCACTTGCTGGAGATGGAGTCGAGACATGCCGCTTCTCCCTGGTGCTGAAGATCGGAAGGGAAATCCTGACCGGGATCTCCTCGGGGGAGAGCCCACCCTTCCCGTAGCCGGCTGTGAATCTGGCCGAAGCCGCCCGGTCAGGCCACCCTCCTCTTGTCCGGTTCGTGCTTGGAAAGTGACCTCACCCCGCTCCGACCCCTTCCGGACAGAAGCCGGACACTCCCGGTGTCGATGGTTCCGACTTGCAATATGCCAGGTTCGGACCATTGTACTCTGCAAGCGGCGGCGGTACCCTTGAAAGGGATAGCGGGCGTGTGAGGGCCACGCCCCGGCCGGTCCAGAAGACTCCCTTCACCGAAGGATCCCCTCGAAAAAGAGGACAATC
>CAZSDD010000225.1:0-3240 GCA_964605505.1 uncultured Gemmatimonadaceae bacterium
GACGGCACCCTGGTCGAACACGTTGTAGAGAGCCTCCACCTTCACGTCCTCCGGTCCCAGGGACTCACTTCGCCCGATCCAGACCAGGTTCACGTTCTGGGGATCCTCCACCACCACCTCCATCCTCTTCTGGACGAACGTCCCGGTGGCGGACAGGGTCAGGTGCCGGGTGATTCCCAGAAGGAGGTTCACCTCGGCTCCCCGACTCGTCATTTCCGTGGGTGCCACGCTGAAGGAGCCCAGGACCTGGCTCTGGGTCAGTGAGTCGCCGCCCAGGCCCATTCCGTTGAACCGGTCGTTGATGTACTTGACGCTCAGAGCGAGTTGGCCGGACCCCATGGTTCGATCTCCCGTCAGGCTGACGGGAGCCACAGCGTCGGGGCGATCAACCGTCCACACCGGTCCGGATGAGGTCTGGGCGCCCAGTGGCTGAGCTACCAGCGTGGTCACCAGCACCGAAAGGGCGCCTGCGATCTTTCGAAACGTCATATCTCCCTCCCACAGAAGCTCGCTCGCCGGGAATTCAGGACCCGGGCGGAGAAACCCAATCGTCCAACAAGATTGCTCTATTTCGAGCGGCTAAACAAGTATCCCATCTGAAGCTCCCATCAACTCCATGGCAGCCCTGAAGATCTTGCCCTGGGCCACCGGCAGGGGAAGCTCCGCCACCTGGTCCGAGGTGAACCACCCGGAGGCCTCCTTCCCGCCTGATGCCAGTTCATCCCCACCCACCTCCAACAGGAAGGGCCGGTACCTGACCTTGAGGTGGGTAAAGACGTGGGGGACGGCGGAAAGGGCCCGTAGCCTCCCCGGAGAGTCCATTCCCAGATCCTCCGCCATGGATCGCACCCATGTCCTCAACTCTTCCGGACCTGGCGCATGTCCTATCCTATCCACCCCCGGGAACTCCCACATTCCCGCCAGAAGGCCTTTCGAGGGCCGCCGCTGAAGAAAGAACCGCGGGTCGGCCCGGACGCCAGGAGTTGGCCGGTCCCGGGGCCGCTGCCGCGCCACGGCCACCAGCACCACGGTTTCCACTTCCGGCACCGGCTTCCGTTTTCTCCTGGCCGGCCGCTCCCCCACGGTGCCCGCAGCCAGGGCATGGCAGTGGCGGCTTATGGGGCACGCACCGCAATCCGGTGAGCGAGGCGTGCACACCAGGGCCCCCAATTCCATGAGGGCCTGGTTGAAATCTCCCGGGCGCCGGGGGTCCACCAACTCCGACGCCAGGGCTCTGAGCTCGGCGGCCCCCGGGTCCGGGAGATCGAAGAGGCGGGCCAGGACCCGTCGCACATTTCCATCCACCGCCGGTACCGGCCTTCCGAACGCGATGCTCGCCAGGGCTCCTGCGGTGTATTCCCCGATCCCCGGAAGGGAGCGGAGGTCATTGCCGTCTGCCGGCAACTTCCCATTGAACCGCTCCCGGACCACTCGGGCGGCCCGCTGGAGATTCCGGGCCCTGGAGTAGTACCCGAGCCCCTTCCAGGCCCGGAGGACGTCCTCTTCTTCCGCCGCAGCCAGGCTCTCCAGATCCGGGAACCGTGTCACCCACGTCCTGTAATAGGGAATGACGGTTTCCACCCGGGTCTGCTGGAGCATGACCTCCGAAACCCAGACCCGGTATGGATCCGTTTCCCGGCGCCAGGGTAGATCTCGTTTCCCCTCATCGTAGGCACGAAGGAGGATGTGCCGGATCTCCGGGGCCAGGGCGGCGGCCCGGTTCACAACCTCGGCCACACCCGGCGGAACCCCGGCTGCGGAATTCGGAACGACCTCCTCCGAATCCGGCGACGGAGACGGATCGGCGTCGTTCATGTCGGCTCGTGTTTCGGCGGAACGGCTTTTCATTTCTCGAACCTATCAGGGACCCATGCGCTTCCACACCTACACCAAGTACAGGGGCAAGTGGCTGGACGCCCTGAACCTGGAAAACCTGCTGGAGCGCCTGGCGGATTTCCTCATGGACGGGGGATTCGCCGGAGGGCCCGACTTCCACCCCTACTGGGGATGGTCCGGGATGGAGGACCCCAATTCCCTGGACGCCCTGAAGCAGGCCCTCGTCAAGGCCCTCGTGGAGGGAGGCGACCTGACGCCGGAAATGCTGGAGGAGCTCCGGGGGGAAGGGGAGGGGGACCCGGACGTCCAGGCCCAACTGGCCCAACTCCTGGACGACCTCGTCCAGCGTCTGGTGGACGAAGGCTATCTGAGCCTGGAGTCGGGGGAGCCCATGATGCCGGCCTCGGCCCAGGACGTCACCGGCATGGGCACCGTGGACCAGGCCGCCGACGCCGCCCGTTCCGTCCACTTCGACCTCACGCACAAGGGGATGGACTTCCTGGGCTACCGGACCCTGAAGCACCTCCTTGGCGCTCTGGGGAAGGCCGACTTCGGGGCCCACGACACGGCGGAACTGGCCACGGGGGTGGCTTCCGATGCCGCCAGCAGACCCTACGAGTTCGGCGACACCCTGAACCTGGACATCCCCGGAACCCTGAAGAACGCCCTGGGGCGGGAGGGGCTGAAGATGCCTTTGGAGTTGGACTACTCCGATCTCCTGGTGCATCAGACCGAGTACCGCTCTTCCTGTGCCACCGTCCTCATGCTGGACGTCTCCCATTCCATGATCCTCTATGGCGAGGATCGCTTTACCCCGGCCAAGCGGGTCGCCCTTGCCCTCTCGCATCTGATTCGAACCAGTTACCCCGGCGACACCCTGAAGGTGGTGACCTTCGGGGACCGAGCCCGGGAAATTCCTCTCAGCCAGTTGGCCAAAGCCCAGGTGGGCCCCTTCCACACCAACACCGCTGAAGGGTTCGAGCTGGCCCGGAAGATCCTCCGGGCCCAGAAAAGGGACATGCAGCAGATCATCATGATCACCGATGGAAAGCCCAGCGCCATGACCCTTCCCGACGGGCAGCTCTACCTGAATTCAGGCGGCCTGGACTCCTACATTCTCCAGCGGACCTTCAAGGAGGTGGCGGCCTGCCGGAAGTCCGGTATCCTCATCAACACCTTCATGCTGGCCCGGGATCCCCACCTGGTCCAGTTTGTCCAGAGGGTGAGCGAGATCGCCCGCGGAAAGGCCTACTTCACCTCCACCCTCACCCTGGGCCAATACATCATGATGGACTTCCTCAAAGGCAAGCGGCGGCGCATCTCATGAAGAGATTCCTGTCCGGTGGAAGGGCCGGGATCGAAAGACTGGCGGCAGCTACCTTCATTGCCCTGTCACCGGCGGTT
>CAZSDD010000226.1:0-3210 GCA_964605505.1 uncultured Gemmatimonadaceae bacterium
GATACGGCAAAGAGCCCGGGGGTGGATCCCCCCGGGCCCTTCTTGTAAAGCCGAAAAGGAGCGGCTTCCGGGTCAGGCCTTCTGGGAAGCCTCTTCCAGCACCTGGTCGATGACCTGCTGCAACGCCGCCTTGGGGTAGGCGCCAACTACACCGCCTACCGGTTCGTTCCCCATGAAGAACCCTATGGTGGGGATGGACATGACCTGGTATCGCTGAGCGATTCCCTGGTTCTCGTCCACATTTACCTTGGCAAACCGGACCTTGCCGTCCAGTTCCTCCGCCAGCTCTTCGATGACGGGACCCACCATCCGGCAGGGTCCGCACCAGGGGGCCCAGAAGTCCACCACCGTCAGGACCTCGGCCCCACCCAGCTCCTGGTCGAAGCTCGCATCGGTCAACTCTATCACAGCCATGATTCTCTTCCTCTCGTTACTTCTTGTTACTGTCGCATCGACACCCTGTCGATCTGTAATATATAATTATAGGATTATTTATATGATATGCAAGGTCGGGCATCCGAGACCGGCGATCCCGAGACCCGCGATCCGGTCCAGGCCGGGGTGCCTCCGAAAGCGGAGAGGCCGTCAACCTCCCTTGAGTTGAAGGGCCAGCAGGAAATCCCTGACCTCCGGCTGGTTCCAGTCGGCAGCGCCCCGGTGCTTCAGGACGATCCGCCCCCGGGAGTCCACGATCCACGTGGTGGGAAGGGCCTCCAGGCCGAAGGCCTCGGGCATTTCCTGGATCTCCAGGTAGACCGGAAGGTCGTAGCCCTGGACCCTCAGGAAGGGTTCCACCCGTTCCGGCTCCTCCGGAGACACGAGAAGGAAGGACACATCTCTGCCCTCCGGCTCCAGGGATTCCATGAGGGCCTGGATCCCGGCCAGCTCCCGGACGCAGGGGCCACACCAGGTCGCCCACATGTTGATGAAGAGAACCCTTCCCCTGAAGGCTTCCAGGGAGGTGGGGGCTGCCCCAACCTCCTTCAGCCGCCAGCGGAAGTCCGCCATACCCTGTCCTCCACCCCCCGGAGCGGAACGCAGGGTGTCGGGTAGAATGCTGTCAGGCCCCTTCCTGGACCCGAATGGCTCCCCTCCGGGATCCAGGGAGTGCCCGGGGGTCAGGCCCAGGAGAGCCGGGAGGAGGGCCAGGGCCGGAACGCCCCGGCCCACGTGTGCCGGAAGGAGACCGGAGACCACTATCGCCCCGCCGCCATCCGGAACCCCAGGAGGAACCGGCGACCGTAGATGGGACCGTAGACGTAGGCGGTGTCGAAGTGGTCGCCGAAGGGATTCGACGGATCCACCAGTGGGCTTTCCTGGGCCCAGTCGAAGAGGTTCCTCACCGCTGCGTAAAGCTGTCGGCCTCCACCCAGATCCAGGGTGCCCTGAAGATCGTGGAGGGTGTATATGGGAGAGCGGCCCTTCCGCTGAAAGGGGGCCTCGTACTCGGGGAGTCTCATGGCGCCCACGAGGGTTCCGTTGTAATCCAGGGTGACCCCCCCTGGAAGCTCCCACGTGAAGGAGGCCACGCCCTTGTATTCCGGAGAGAAGAGGAGATCCTTCCGGACGCCGTCCTCCTCCGAATACACATCCTGAAACGTGATTCCCATGGAATAGAGGAAGGGGAGCCGCGAGAAATTCTGATTCAGGGAGAGGGAGATTCCCCGGCTCACGGACTTCCCGTGGAGGTTCCGGAAGACGATGAGGCTGGGATCCAGGTCGTAGTCGGCGATGAGCTGGTTGCTGAACCGGGTGTGGAAAACATCCACATCCACCATCATGGGGTTGTCGTCAAAATCCAAAATCTGGTTCAGGTTTCCCGTCACGCTCCAGGACCGCTCCGGATCCAGGGCCTCCCCCATGACCACGTCCCGGGAGCCATGAACAATGGAGGCGAACTCCTCGCTGAACGCGTTCACGACCCGGAACCCGGTGCCGCCGTTGATCCTGAGGGTGGTCCTTCCGTCCTCCACGGGGCTCCACTTTGCCGAGAGCCTGGGGGAGGCGATGACCCCGTGGTCCTGGTGGTGGTCCAATCGCATCCCGCCCAGGAGGCTCCAGCGCCAGGAGGGGGCGTACTCGTCCTGCACGAACACACCAGGTATGAACCGGGAGAACTCCTCCACGGTGGCCACGGTATTGTCGTCGTGGATCAGGTGCCGGGCCGTGAGACCCATGAGGTACGTGTGGGCCGAGCCCAGAGTGCCCTCCCGGGTGAGGTTGGCGAAATACGTCTGGAAATCCCCGATGTAGGGCGTGTCTCCATACATGGCATCCTGATCGTGCCAGGCATAGGAGAAGTCCAGGCCCCAGCCCTTCAGGCTTGAGGGCTTCACCCTCCCCAGGATCTCCACCCGGTTGGTGAAGATGGATTCCCCGTAGACCTCGGTGCTGCCCCTCATTTCCGGCGTCCACGCCTCCACCCCACCCCAGCGGTCTTCGTAGTAGTATTTGGCCGCCAGGTTCAGAACCTCCTCCCCGTCGGGTCGCCAGGAAAGCTTCCCGAAGAAGGTGGCGGTGTTGGCCTTGGGCAGGTCCGCGAAGCCATCTCCGTTCTCGTCCAGGAATCGGTCCATATACTGGACGGAGCCGCTCACCAGCCCCCGGAGGCCCCGGGTGCCGGGGCTGTAGGAGAAGTCCAGGTTCCGGGTTCCGGTGCTTTCGGCCCGGAGATCCACGCTGTACCGCGGCGTGAAGCGGGGGTCCTTGGTGACGATGTTCACGACGCCCCCCATGGCCTCGGAGCCGTACAGGGTGGAGGAGGGCCCCTTCAGGATCTCCAACTGCTCGATGATGGCCGGATTGATGCCGTTCAACCCGTAGACGGAGGCCAGGGCGCTCATGATGGGAGCCCCGTCGATGAGGACCGCCGTATAGGCTCCCTCCATCCCGTTGATGCGGATGTTGTTGGGGGAACAGACGCCACAGTCCACCTGGCTGTAGAGGCCGTTCACCATCCCGATGGCCTCCATGAGATTGCTGGTGGGCTTTCGCTTCAGAAACCCGACCTTCACCACGTCCACCTTCACCGGCGACTCGGAGACGAAGGTCTCTCTCATGGTTCCCGTCACAACGATGGGGTTCAGCTCCAGGGCCGCCGGCTTCAGATCCATGGTCACCAGAGTATTCTGGCCCGGCCGGACTACCACGGGCTCCTCGCGGGTTTCGTAGCCCAGTGCCGTGGCCAGGAGGACGTAGGTGCCGGGCTCC
>CAZSDD010000227.1:0-3207 GCA_964605505.1 uncultured Gemmatimonadaceae bacterium
GCCGGCGGCTCTCCGGCCGGGAAGCGGTCCGGGCCCGTCCGACGACCCCCGGGGGCGCCTACCCTCCCTGGAAGAGCTGGAACAGGCACACATCCAACGGGTTCTGGCCCATGTGGAGGGCCACCGGGGAAGGGCCGCCGAGATCCTGGGCATCAGCGAGCGGAACCTCTACAGAAAACTCAAGGCCTACGGGCTCTCCTGAACCCGCAGACCTCGAAAGCACTGAATTGCCAAGAAATCTCCCCCCTTTCCCCCTCACCGCATTCGGGGTATGTCCACCCGTCCCTGGACGTCCCGGACGTCGATGTCCCTGCTTCCGTCATCCTCCACGAACGTCTTGAATCCGAGCATCGGCCCATCTCCCGGACAGCCAATACTGCGGGGCGACTGGGTCCGGGAGTGAACTCCACCTCCAATCAGTTCAACGCCCTCATCGCCCCGGACGAGAGAACGCCGGGATCTGCTGGGTGGATGCCTCCTTCATCCGGGAGTTGCGCCCTCCGGGATTCTGAGGCCCACTCCTCTCCCGATCCCCGGGGTCGTGGGACGGATGGCGGGCCGGGGTCTCGAAGGCCCCGAACCCCTCGGTTCATGGGAGAGTGGCTCCTCCTCAATCCGCACTCAGGGCGTTCAGGGGATCCACGCCCGTGGCCCTCCGCACAGGCACAACGGTGGCGGCCAGGGCTACCGCCACCATGACGACGCCGGCAAGGATCAGGTGCGTCGGGCTCATGGCCTCGATCCCGTAGACCATGCTCCGGGTGATCCGGGAAGCACCCCAGGCCCCGAGGGTGCCCACCCCCAGACCCGGCAGGACCAGGAAAGCCACCCGCTTCAGGAAGAGGGCCGCCACCTTGCCGCTGTCGGCCCCCAGCGTCATGCGGACGCCGATTTCATGGGTCCGCTGCCCCACGGCGTAGGAAACCACCCCGTAGGTTCCGGAGATGAGGAGGAGGAGGGCGGTGAGGGCGAAGAGGACCACCAGGAGGGTGGAGAAGCGCCGGCCTGCGGTGGCCTCTTCCAGGACCGTGGCCATGGTGTAGGGGGATGAGACGGGGATGGATGAGTCCACGCCCCGAATGGCATCCCGGATGGAGGGGGCGAGAGCCTCCGGATTTCCGCCGGCCCGGACCGTCAGGTACAGGTCCCAGACACCCCAGACCTCCCCGGTGTAGGGGAAGAACATCTCGGGAATGGCCTCCCGCTCCGGGCCCCACTGCCGGACGTTCTCCACCACCCCGATGACGGTGGCCCGATAGTAGGACTCCCTGGAGTTGGGCCGGATGATCTCACCCAGGGGATCCTCGTCGGGCCAGTAACGCTCTGCCATGGCCCGGTTGATGATCACGGGAACCTCCAGGGGACCGGCTCCCTCCTCCTCCGCGGCGGCGGCGGTGGCCAGTTCCATGTCCCGCCTCTCCAGCGTCCTCCCGGCCAGCAGGGAGATCCCCATGGACTCGTGGTACCCGTCCCCCACGAAGGTGTACTCCACCAGACCGCTGTGGACATTGGGATCGTAGACCTCGTCCTTCACCAGGACCCCTCCGTTGGACCCTCCCCGGAAGGGGAGCTTGCTGGTGAGCCCGGCCATCTCCACCCCCGGGGTGGGACGGACCCGGGAAAGGAGCTCGTCGTAGTAGGCCCAGCGGTTTCCCGCCTCGTCGTAGGCCGGCCCCTCCAGGGGCACCGCGGCCACCAGCACCTCTTCGGCAGCGATGTGGTGGGACTGTCCCATGACGTTCCCGTAGCTCACGGCGAAGAGGGCCGCCGAGTTCACCAGGATGAACCCCACGGCCAGCTGGACCACCACCAGCCCCGAGAGGAGGCGGTTCTGGCCGCCGCCCCTGGATGCCCGCCCCTGTTTGATGACCTCCGCCAGGTTGGTTCTGGATAGGAAGAAGGCCGGCGCCAGGCCCACCAGGATTCCACTAAGGCCCGTGACCAGGAAGGCGAAGCCCAGGACTTTGAGGTTGATGCCGATGAGCTGTCCCCTGGGAACGCCATCGGGCAGGACGGATTTTAGGGCGTCCACTCCCCAGAATGCCAGCACCAGACCCGCCGTTCCTCCCACCAGGGCCAGGGTCAGGCTTTCCGTCAGGAGCTGCCGAACCAGCCCCTCCTTTCCGGCCCCCACCGAGGCTCGTATGGCGAATTCCGGCGCCCGGTTCATTCCCCGGGCCAGGAGCATGCTGCCCACGTTCGCGCAGGCGATGAGGAGGACCAGCCCCACAATGGCCAGGAGGAAGACGAGGGTCGTCTGGATGTTCCCCAGGGTGTTGGCCATGAAAGGCTCCACGAACATCCGGGTCCGGGCGTTGGTATCCGGGTAGGTCTCGGAGAGCTGGGCCGCGATGACGGCGAGTTCCGCCTCCACCGCCTCCGCTTCCACCCCGGGGGCCATCCGACCAAAGGCACCCAGCCAGTGGCTCCCCCGGTTGGACCCGTCTCTCGGAAGTACCAGGGGGATCCAGATGCGGGCATTGTCCCGGCCTCCCCAGGGAGTGGGAGAACGGAAGCTCTGGGGCATGACCCCGATGATCTCGTAGGCTTCGCCATCGATGGTTGCGCTCCGCCCCACGATCCCCGGATCTCCTCCGAAATGACTCTGCCATAGACCGTAGCTCAGGAGGACCACCTGCTCCTTCCCCTGGAATTCCTCCTCCTCCGTGAACCAGCGGCCGTGAAGGGGCGGTACACCCAGGAGGGCCAGGAGACTGGCGGTGCAGGCTGCACCCTGGATCCGGGTGGGCTCACTGTCTGTCGAAAGGTTGAAGGAACCGCCGTTGATGACCCCGATCTCCTCCAGGGTCCGGATCTGCTCCCGCACGTCCAGGTAGTCAGGGCCCGTGAAGGGCTGGCGCCATCCCTCCCCCTCCGGAGTCTCCCACACGGCCAGGAGCCGTTCCGCTTCCGGGTAGGGGAGTGGGCGGAGGATGACTCCTTCCAGGACGGAGAAGATGGCCACGTTCCCGCCGATGGCCACGGCGATGGTAAAGATCAGGAGGGCGGAGAAGCCCGGATGCCGGAGCATCTGCCGAAGGGCGAAACGAAGATCCTGGCGAAGGCGGTCCCACATGGAGGTGTCTCCTGAACCCGGGGAGAAGCGCTGCTCGTTTTCTTTGACACCGGGAACCGGGAGGAAGTTTGGAGGATCACGGGCCGCCGGACTCCGGCTCCCTGTCCCCCACCAGCCGGTCCAGGACCACC
>CAZSDD010000228.1:0-3184 GCA_964605505.1 uncultured Gemmatimonadaceae bacterium
GATCCTGGAGGGGCTCCTGGCTCCCGGGGGCCAGATCCTGGTGGACTCCACGGACGTGGGAGAGGAGGGCGAGCTCCAGTACCAACTGGAATTCCGGGGCCGGAGGGGGGCTCCCTTTCCCCATCTCTTCCTGGGTCCCGACGCCCTCCGGGAGGTGGCCCTCCAGAAAGGGTGGAAGATGGAAGTGGTCTGGCGGGAGCTGGAGCCCGGCGGGGAAGGGAAGCGGGGAGATGAAACGGGAAGGGCGGGGGAATACCTGGCGCGCCTGGAGCGAGGGTAGGAACATCATTCATCCGAATCCTCCAGGATCCCTCCCGGAAAAACCGCATCTTCTCCAAACCGCTCTTTCAGGCCGTCCACGACCCGAGACACGATTCGATCCCGTGGCGATTCCGCGGTGCGGTCCTCCTGGAACAACTCAAGCTGGGGCGCCTCGTCCGCCTCCACCAGGCTGGAGACACCTACACCCAGAAGGCGCACCCCGCCCTTTCTTCTCTGTCTGAGATCCAGGAGCAGCGCCCTGGCCGCCTGCAGAAGGGTGGCGTCGGCTTCAATCGGGGCCGGAAGGGTGTGGCTACCGGTTCGTGTGCGAAAATCGCTGTCCCTGACTTTTACGGTCACGGTCCTTCCCCGAAACCCACTCTTCCGCAGGGCAGCCCCCACGCCCGTCACCAGGCGAAGAAGGGCCCGTTCCAGGGCTTCCTGGTCATGGATGTCCTTCGAAAAGGTCTTCTCGGAGCTCACTGATTTTCGCGGCTCGTAAGGGCTCACTCTCGAATCGTCCAGCCCCCTCGCCCGTCCCCAGAGCCATCCCCCCCGATTCCGCCCGAACCATTCTTCCAACCAACTCCGATCCACGGGAAGGATGTCATCCACCGTGGTGAGTCCCCGCTCCCCCAGTGCCTGGGCCAATGCCGGCCCCACGCCGGGGATCTCCGCCAGGCGAAATTCCCGCATGAAGGCCTCCTCCCGGCCCGGGGGCACCACCAGGACACCCGCGGGCTTCGCTCTTCCTGCCGCCAGCTTGGCGATGAGCTTCCGGGTGCCTCCTCCCACAGAAACCGAGATTCCCGTGTCCTCCAACACTTCCTCCCGGATCCGCTGCGCCGTCCGGGCCAGGGCCTCGTGGTGCAGGAGGCGCTCCGTGCCCGTCAGATCCAGATAGAATTCGTCGATGGAGGCGGCCTGGACCACAGGGGCCATGCGACGGAGGACGGCCAGAACCTGCCGGCTCCGTGCGCTGCAGGCCGTTCTGGAGACGGGCACCACCACGGCCCTGGGGCAGAGGCGGAGGGCCTGGGCCGTGGGCATGGCGGACCGGACGCCGTAGGCCCGGACCTGGTAGGAGGCGGAAGTCACCACGCCCCGTCCGCTGGGGGACCCTCCCACGATGAGGAGGTCCTCCCGGCCGGCGCCCTCAGGGTCCTCCAGTCTGGCTACCTGGACGTAGAACATGTCGCAGTCCACCAGGAGGATCTTCCTGGGCTCTCCTTCGCCGAGGGGCTGATGGGTCACCCTGTCTTCCATTCACCGAGCATCCCCCAGAGGGAGAGGAAATCCGCCAGTATGAACAGAGATTTCAATGCCGGAAATTCCCCTGCAGGCTCGGGAGGAGGAAATGAACCTTTTCTCATATCGGTGTACTAGAGTCCCGAATCAGAGATCCGATTTGCGAACCCAATCCTACTGAGTAAGAGGAGATTCGTGCTATGGCTTATCCCTTCCAGCTCCCGGAGCTAGGGTACGATTACGATGCCCTCGAGCCCCACATCGACGCCCGGACCATGGAGATCCACCACCAGAAGCATCACGGTGGATACACCACCAAATTCAACGCCGCCCTGGAGGGGCATCCCAGATTCCACGGAGCCTCGGCTGAGCACATCCTCCGGGGATTCGACGGTCTCCCTTTGGAGATCCAGGATGCCGTCCGGAACAACGGCGGCGGGTACTACAACCACACTCTCTTCTGGGAAATTATGACTCCCGGAGGTCCCGGTGAGCCGACCGGAGAGTTGGCAGAGGCCATCAAGGAGACCTTCAGTTCCTTCGACATCTTCAAGGAACAGTTCTCCGCATCTGCCGCCAGCCGCTTCGGCTCCGGATGGGCCTGGCTGATCGTCGATCCCTTCGGAGGCCTCAAGATCCTCTCCACTGCGAACCAGGACAGCCCTCTCATGAACGGCCACAGCCCCATCCTGGGCCTGGACGTCTGGGAGCACGCCTACTACCTGAATTACCAGAATCGCCGCCCGGATTACATCCAGGCCTTCTGGAATGTAGTAAACTGGGACAAGGTGGCTGAGAAGTTCGCACATCGTAAGGGTGGTTGGATCTCCGACGTCGGATGAGCCCTCGATTCCGGGGGTTCACCGGCCGCGGAATGAGCCCCGGAAAAGGCGGGCCCTCGTTCGGGGGCATCTGACATCGGAGGGGGGGAAGGGCTGCGGTCCGCGGGCCTTCCCCCCCCCTTCCATTCGGTGCGCCGGGCATGGAGCGCGGCCCCGTGACTGGCGCTGGTAATCGGCGGACAGTTCACTTCCTCGCAACTCCGGCGATGTGGGGAGAGACCAGAGGCAGGGGAAGAGAGAACCGCTCCAGGCTCACCTCCCGGAATCCTGCCCGGAGGAGATTCAGGTCCGTATCCCGGTCCGGCTCGCATCCGTCTCCCACGGCGCTCCAGACCGGTTTGACCCATCGCTGAGCCCGCCGAAGCCAACTCCCCGGAGTGGCGCCCACGTGCTCCAGAAAGATGAAACGCCCTCCGGGCTTGAGGATCCTGTGGATTTCCTGGAGGGCTCCGTCCAGACCATCCACCGAGCAGAGGACCAGAGTCGAAAGCACCGTCTCCACGCTCTCGTCGGGGAAGGGAAGGGCCTCAGCACTGCCCCGGACCAGATGACTGCGGCCCTTCCACTCCCTGGATTCCCGGAGAAAGTGGGAGTGCATGAAGGGATTGGGCTCCACGCCCACCACCATGACCTCCGGCGGGAGGTATCGGAGATTCGGCCCGGTCCCGCTCCCGATTTCCACCAGGACTCCTGAGAGACCCGAGAGGAGATCTCTCTTCCGGTCTCCCACGTGGAGATCATAGGTACCGCCGCCCCGTGCCATGAACCAGGCCAGGAAGCGGTCCCGGAAGGTCTTCAGGAGAGCCAATGAATGATCATTCCGTTTGAGGGTT
>CAZSDD010000229.1:0-3163 GCA_964605505.1 uncultured Gemmatimonadaceae bacterium
GGGGGGCAGGGGTAAGGCGACGCGGACCGGGTTTGATTCCTGGTGAACCCCCCGTTACAGCACACGGTGCCAGGGGGCTGCAAGGACACGTTGATCCGCCCAGAAGACCTCGTCACCGTCATAGAGCAGGAGCGCGGCTGGCGCGTTGGGATAGTCGTCCAGGAAGGTCAGGAGGTCCGTCAACACGAGATTCTCCAGGTGCGCACCCCTGGGGGCGGTTTCCCCGCTGAGGTGCATGGCCAGGCCCTCAGGGCCTGAACCCCAGGACCAGCCACCAGCGCCAGCGCCCCTTTCCCGGGTCGTCCAGGAGGTATGCGCTCCCGAGACGGAAGGTGGTGGCGGGAATCCGGAGGTACGGCACCGGATTCGCGTCCGCCGTCATCTCCGTTCCCACCAGGCTGTATCGGTCCGCCAGGTCTCCCCGGAGATCGCCGGTCCAGTAGAAGAAGCTCCCCAGGTCCGCGTGCTGGATCTCCACCCGGGCGGTGGCCACCCCATCGCCCCGGAAGGTGGCCGGGGGAAGGGCCGGCAGGAAGATCCGCTGGGAGAGAAGGTCCGGATCCAGCAGGAGGGGCACGGTTCCACCCAGCTGGAAGGCCTCCGGGGAGGATATTGGCGCATCGGTGAACCCCATGGTGCCGGAGAGGATCAAGCTCATGGAGCGCCTTCCGGCGGCAAGGGTGCCGGAAGCCAGCCACCGGTTCCAATCCAGGTTCCCGGTGCGGCCGCTGGAGGCGGAAAGAGACAGGGACTGCTCCAGCCGAAGGCGGCCCGGGGTCTGCCGGGTGGATGCGGCCACGGAGCCGAAGGCCAGGTTCCGGCCCTCCTCCTCCAGACGCCCCCCGGATCCTCCCAGCCTGAGGGCCAGGCTGCCTCCCTCCCGGAACCGGCTCATCTCCAGAGCGGCCAATCCTCCCAGGTATCCGTGGGTCAGGCTCCGGTAGCTGTCCAGGGGGAGCGAGGCGGCCTCCCGGGGCAGGGGGCCGTCGGCGGCGAACCCCTCCATCCGAAGCCAGGGACCCGGACTCCGCCAGAGGAGCGCCGCCGACACCCCGCGCCACGCCTTCTCTTCCCCGTACATCCCCTTCAACTGCCAGGTGAACCGTCCGATGGGGTCCAGGCGATTGAAGGCCAGGCCCCCGGCATACCCTTCCTGGGAGAAGGAGAGGAGGGGGAGGTGAGAGCCGAAGCGTGGCCCCAGGCCGTAGGACCGGGGCTCCTCCAGGGCCTCCGCCGGAAAGGCCGGGGCCTCCTGGATGCCCACGGGGGCGGCGGGGGTGAGCTCCGCAGGAATCCGGACCATCTCGTCGGGGGCCTCGGCCAGGGGGATGCGCCGGAGGTCCCATCCCCGACTGTGGAGTGAGAGGAAGGTGACCTTCCCGTCACCTCCCGGGGCCGGGGCCACAGCGGCTCCCAGCACCCGGGTAAGGGGGCGGACATTGCCCCGCTCCTGCTCCAGGATCTCCAGGTTGGGGATCCCGCCCCGGGTGGAGCTCACCACCAGGGAGCCTCCGTCGGGGAGGAATTCGGCGTCGAAGCGGGCCGCTCCGTCGTCGGGCCCCAGGATCCGCTCCTCCCCTCCGCCCATGTCCAGCGCCACCAACCGCCAGCGGCCCTCCACCTGGCGGCTGGCCACCATGGTCCGTCCGTCGGGGGAGAGCCGGGGACGGGCGTAGGGGCTTCTCATGCCTCCCTCGGCCAGGGTGGTCACGGCGCCGGTGGAAAGGTCCACCCGCACCAGATCGCAGCGGCCCTCCAGGCACCGGGTGGCCACGGCCCAGCTTCCGTCAGGGGCCGGATCCGCCTCCCGGATGGCCTCTTCCCGGGTGATCTGGCGGATTTCTCCCGACTCCCACTCCCACCGGAACAGTTCAGGCCGGGACCGGCCGTCACCGCCCCGGACGCTCCGGGTCACCAGGAGGGCCTCCCCTCCCGGGAGCCACCGGGGCCGGCCGTAGGGCTGGCCGTGGTCGGGCCAGAGTGTGGCCTCCGGCTTCTGGGCCCGGGGCCGGCGCCGCACCGGAGCCACGTCCTCCGGATCCCGTTCCAGCATCTCGGCCAGGGCCTCCCGCTCCCGGGTGGGCACGGTGTCGGGCTCGGCGGAGATCACCACCACCTTCGTGGGGCCGTCCTCCGAGGACAGGGTGAGAGCCAGTCGCGTCCCATCCGGGGAGAGGGCCGGGTCCCCGGTAGTCCAGCTGAGTCTCTGGAAGAGATCTCCCTCCACCACGCCTCCCGCCGCCTCCAGCTCCCGGCGCACCGCCAGGGCCTGCTCCGTGACCTCCACGGTGAAGAACCCGTAGAGCTCATCCGGTGGAGCCCCGAAGACCCCGGAGAAGGCCTCCGGGAAGCTCCGGGTCTGGCGGGCCGTCATCCGGGCCCAGAGATCCTGGAAGATCCCACTCTCCCCACCCTCCCGTTCCTCGAGCCACTCCACGAAGGCCGACCCCACCAGATAGGCCATGGCTCCCCCCAGGTATCCTCCCATGCCGCTGACGGCCCCGTAGGTGGGGATCTGCCCCTCCAGGGCCCAGCTTCGCAGCACCGCCGGCCGCCAGTCCCCGTGGGGGCGGCCGCTCCCGGTGAGGATCCCTTCCACGTAGGTGGCGTACCCCTCCGTGATCCACCGGGGCGCGCTGCTCATCATGGGGGAGAGGGGGAGTGGGGCCAGGCCCCAGAGGAAGCGCCGGAGTGGATTCCGGGTGGGGCGGGTCAGGTGGGCAGCGTGGGCGAACTCGTGGACGGCCAGGATCTCCCCCCAGCCCCGGTTCTCACCGATCATGGAGCGCGGGTCCGGCGGCGTGGGCCACACATAGAGGAGGGGCCCCGGATTCATGGACCCGTTGGAGACGTTCCCCGGATCGTCCACCAGGACCGTCACCCGGTTCTCGGGGGTGTATCCCACCAGACCGGTGACCGCCTCGTGGACGGCCTCCATCCGCCGAGCCATGTCCAGCGTCCATTCCGCCAGGGGCTCGGGGTAGAGGAAGATGAAGTGCTCGGTCTCCACCTGGCGCCACGGTCCAGGGGCGTACCCGGGGCCCTGCCCGGCCAGCACGCCCGGGAGGAGGAGAGCCAGGGAAAGGGGCGGGAGGAGGCGCCGGTAATCCACGGTCATCCTGTGGGAAAAAGTGGACGGGAGGGAGGCGGCCAGCCGCAGGGG
>CAZSDD010000230.1:0-3145 GCA_964605505.1 uncultured Gemmatimonadaceae bacterium
TTTCGGCGATCCGCGCTTCGGGATCGGCGTGTCTGCGGGCATCCGCCGGGATTTCGGCGATCCGTGTCCCGGAATCGGCGTGTCTGCTGGCATCCGCCGGGGTTTCGGCGATCCGTGTTCCGGGATCGGGGGTTCGGGTCCTGGCAGAGGTGTCTTTTTTGCGGCTCATGACGTGAATTCCACTAAGTGGACCATGCGGGGGTAGGTTTTGGCGATTGACCACTCTCACAGTGGTAAAATCCCCTCGGCTCGGCGTTTTCGAAGATGGAAAGTGGATTTTACCTCTCTCAGCGCGGTAAAATCCCCCAAGCTCCCTTTCCTATGTCAGCAAAGTGGAATTGACGACCCCTGGAGGCCGGCCATTCGCCCCGTTTTGCTCCGCTTTTGCCCACTTCCGGCCTCCCTGGCTCTTTGGCCGCGGCAGATCGATCCTCCGTTCCGGCCTTTTGCCCACTTCCGGCCTCCCTCGCCCTCCGGCCGCGGCAGATCGATCCTCCGTTCCGGCCTTTTGCCCACTTCCGGCCTCCCTGGCTCTTTGGCCGCGGCAGATCGATCCTCCGTTCCGCCGGGCCGCCCCGGTTTTCCGGCCACTCAAGCAGTGTGCGTGGATTCCACGGCTGGTGACCCGGCCCCTACTTCCCTGCCAGCCCGGCTCTCCGGTAACTCAAGCATTCCCGGAACCCCGGGGCGCTTCAATGGCGTACGGAGCAGTCGATGGGATCTGGAGCTGGTCGAACCGGCTGGTGAAAGGTCCCCCCATGGCCCTTGAAGCAGCCGATGGGATCTGGAACTCGTCGAACGGGATGCCGGTGCTCCACCCATGGCGCCTGAAGCGGCATGCCGGAATGAGCTGCTGGGCGCCCCCGGTCGGGATGGCGGGCCTTGACACTCCTCCTGCCATCTCACATCCTCCTTTCGTTATGGAAAATCACGCAGCCGCCTTCCGTTTCCGATTTTGGTCCTGGACCCAGCTTTCCCAGCCGGGGACAACGCCGGAGGTGTGCGCCACGTAGCGGTTGCCTGATTCCACCTGGCTTGTCTAAGGACCCGGCTCAACGCCGGGTCTTTTTTTTATTCCTTTGAGAGGGTAGAGGGGAAATGGAAGAGCGCGTGCTGGCCGGGACCATCCCGGCCGAGTTGGAGGAGATCCGGGGACGCATCGACGAGATCGACGCCGGCCTGGTGGACCTCATGGCCGCCCGGGTGGCCGCGGCCCGGGAGGCCGTGGCGGTAAAGACCGCCGGCGGTCTCCCGCCGCAGGATCTGTCCCGTGAGGCGGCCGTGGTCCGGCGGGCCTCGGCGCTGGCCCGGGACCGGGGCATCGAGCCGGAGATCGCCCGGGATGTCTTCTGGCGGTTGGTGGCCCTGTCCCGCACCATCACCACTCCCATCCCCGGTCAGGATCCGGAGTGAGCGCCCCGTCGCAGGGATCGCCGGGGTGGCCGGGACCCTCCGCCCCCCCCACCGAGCCCCTTCAGCAGGGCGGGCCAGGCCCCTCGGCCCCTTCCGTCGCGGCCTTTCAGCGGGAGCCCGGGCCCTCCGCCCCTCCCACCGTGGCCCTTCAGGGCGAGCCCGGCTCCTTCAGCCATGCGGCAGCCCGGAACCTCTGGGGCCCCGAGCTGGATCTGGTGCCGACCCGGTCCTTTCCGGAGCTCATCCATGCGGTGGTGTCCGGCCGGGCCCGATGGGGCATCGTGCCGGTGGAGAACACCCTGGCGGGCTCGGTCCAGGGGAATCTGGACCTGATTCTCCGGAATGACCTCCAGGTCGTGGCGGAGACCCGGGTGCGGGTCCGGCTCTGCCTCGTGGCACCGCCGGGCAGCACCCTCACGGACCTCAGGACGGCGGCCTCCCACCCCGTGGCTCTCCAGCAGTGCCAGGCGTTCTTCGCCGCTCATCCGGGGCTGGAGCCCGTAGCCGCGTGGGATACGGCCGGGAGCATCCGGGACCTCATGGGCGGCGGTGCGGAATACGATGCCGCCATCGGCTCGGAGCTGGCCGCCGAGATCTACGGCGGCCGGATCCTGGTAAGGGAGATGGAGGACGACAAGGAGAACCACACCCGGTTCTTCGCAGTGTCCAAGCGGGGATGGGAATCCGTGGGAGAGCCGGAATCCGAAGGTCGGCCGGAATCGGGACTGACGCGGAAGCCGGAATCCGCGGGGGAGGCGAAATCCACAGCGCAGCCGGGACCGGAATCGACGCGGGGGCCGGAATCCGAATGGCGGCCGGAATCCGAAGGAGAGCCGGAGTCGGAATCGCTCCGGGAACCAGCGGTCTCTCGGGAAGAGGAATCCACACCCCGGAATCCGAAGACGAGCCTGGCTTTCGTGGTGGCCCACGAGCCCGGGTCCCTCTATCGGGCCTTGGGCGTATTCGCTCACGGGGGCGTGGACCTGATGAAGCTGGAGTCCCGGCCCATCCCGGGTCGGCCGTGGGAGTACCGCTTCTTCACGGACGTCCGGGGATCGCCGGGAGGGAAGCTGGGCGAGTGCCTGGAAGAGTTGGCTGGAATGACCACAGAGTTCCGGGTCATGGGATGCTATCCGGAGTGGACGGAGGCTGACTGAAGCCGGGCACCGCCTCGAAGAGAGCAGCCGGTCGAAAAAGGAGGCCGGTTCAGAAACGGCGGCCGGTCCGAAAAGGGAGGACCGCTGACAGGGGCCCGTTCCCGTGCTTCGCCGGCTTGGCCCCCTGCGGACCGGCCGGGGAGCTATTCGCGTACGAAGACGGCCATCTGGGTGGAGCTTCCGAACCAGGCATCCATGGGCCCGATTCCCTGGAAGGTGACACGGAAGCCGTTCCTCTGGGCGACGCCCTCGGCCCAGCGCTCGAACCTGGGTCGGTCCCACTCGAAACGGTGGTGCGGGTGGCGAAGCTCATCCGGCGCCAGGCCGTACAGGACGTTGTACTCCCGGTTCGGCGTGGTGATGAGGACGCGGCCGGGCCTCATGTGGGCGAAGAGGCTCCGCTCCAGGCTCGAGAGGTGCCCGGGCTCCAGGTGCTCGATGGTCTCCAGAAGCACCGCGGCGTCGAACCCTTTCAGGTCGTCGTGAAGGGCGGTCAGGGAACCCTGGCGGAGCCGCAGCCGATCATCCAGGGTCCCGTCCGGTGACCGGAGACGCTCCTCGGCCGTGAGCAGCGC
>CAZSDD010000231.1:0-3113 GCA_964605505.1 uncultured Gemmatimonadaceae bacterium
ACATCCACGGGGTGACGGGCGAGTGGAGCCTCACCGGCCGGGGGATCTCCCCGGGATCCAACGCCGTGAGGGTGCTCACCGGCGCCGGGAGAGGCGGAGCCCCTTCCACCATCGAGGGGATGCTCTGGAGGGACGACGATACCTACATCCAGCGCCTGTACGGGCTGGACGAATCGGGCCTTCACCTTCGAAGCGGCTACTGGGGTGTGTATCCGGATGGGGGCCGAGGAGATCCGCCTCCCAACCCAAACCCCGATGAGACGGATCCCCGGCAGGAGCCGGCCGGACCGGATTCCCGGATTGACTCGGCCGGAGCCAAACCGGGCGGGGAGCCGGCCGGACAGCCCCCCCACACGGACCCGGGCGGAGCGGGTTCGGGCGGTGAGGCAGCCCCGAGCGAATCCGGCCCGGCTCCCGCCACTTCATCCGACCCCTCCACCGTCCAGCTCTTTCTCCGGGCCATGATCACCATCTTCCCGCCCATCCTCTGGCCCTTCGTTTTTCTGGGGCTGCTGGGACCCCGGGAAGGGAGGAAGCCGGAACTGGAGATTCCTGTCCTCCTGGCTCTGGCGGGGACCGGTCTGGCCATTGCCGCGCTGGTGGCCGTAGACCCCCGAACCCAGCTATTCCTGGTGCCCATTCTGGCCCTCTACCTGGCTCGGGGTTTCGCCTTTCTCGACGAGCTCCTGGCCCCCCGACTGCGGGCGCTCATTCCCCGAGAGGGCTTTCTGGGCAACCTGCTTGTGGCTCTCACGATTCTGGGGCTCCTGGGGACCAGCGTGACCGGACTCTACCTGGGCCTGGCCTATGGATCTCCCCACCACCTGGTGGGAGGGCAGAACCGGATGGTGGCGGAGGAGCTGGACACCTTCTTCGACGCTCCGGAAGGTCCGGTGGCAAGCTGGCACCCGGCCGTGGCCGTCTTCGCCGATCGTGATTGGCGGGTGCTTCCCTATGCGGATCTCCCGGGCATCATTCGCTACAGCCAGGCCTCGGGAGCGAGGGTCATGGTCCTTTCGGCCTACTATCCTCCCTTCCGGGGAGAGGAGATCCTGGGCACTCGGTACCTGGTGGTCCCGGTGCCGGAGGATCATGCAGAGAATGGGGGGTGGGTGCTGACCCCGGTCCGGGGCGACAGCATCCGGGGATTGGGACGGTTGGAGCCGGCCGGATCAGAGAACCGTGGGGGAAGGCCTTAACGCGGCCGTGCCAGCTTCCTGACTTCCCCCGGGAGGGCATACTCTTCGCCACCCAGCCTTCCCACCGGCCGCAGGGAAGTGGGATCCACGGACCAGCTGTCCGGAAGAACGTTCAGACCCGGTGCCAGGCGCACGGCCTTCACCTCTCCGATGACGAGGGTGTTGGGCGCCTCCCCCAGGTTCACTTCCTTGAATAGAACGCATTCCAGGGTCGCAGGGGCCTCGGCCACCCAGGGCGCGTCGACCACCTGCCCGGCCATGGCCGTCACCCCGGCCAGATGGAACTCATCCGTCTCCGGGGGCACTTCCGCCGAAGAGGCATTCATGTGTTCCAGGAGGTCCTCGGAAACCACATTCACACAGAAGCTTCCCACCTGCCGGATGTTCTCCAGGGTGTCCTTGGGCGCTCCCCCCCGCGAACCGATGGAGACGGCCACCAGGGGCGGGCTGGCGGAGAGGGCGGCGAAAAAGGAATAGGGGGCCAGATTCGGAATGCCCCCTCTCGAGTGGGTGGAGATCCACCCGATGGGCCGGGGAACGATGAGCGTGGTCAGGAGTTGATACCGCTCCCGGGCGGAGAGACGATCGGTGTGGATGATTCTTCCGGATGGAGATGGGCTCCCTGAATCGGGCTTCTCCCCGGGTTCGGTCATCGACCCGCCGGAACCCGAATGGTCTGGCCGGCGTAGATCTGGCTATCCCGAATGTCGTTCTGCTGCTTCAGGAGGTCCACGGTGATCCCGTGAGCACGGGCGATCTTCCAGAGCGAATCCCCCCGCCGGACCCGATAGTCCAGTACGTCCGCCGAGGCGATCCGCTCGTCGGCCCGTCGGGTGAGGCCCTCCACGTATCGGGCATATGGCCCGGGAAATAACGCCACGTGGTAATGGGGAGGACGGTTCTCCCGGGTAGCATCCAGGACACCGGCCTTCTCGAGGGAGATGAGGACATTCTCCAGCCAGGATCGGCATGTCCCACTGTTGCTGCGCCGCATGTCCACAGCCATTCCCGTGGGATGCACCGAACGACTGGACGCGTTCCACGGCTGCCTGGAAAGGGGCCGGGTGAGGGAGGTCACCACCAGCTTCTCGCCGCACGCCCTCCGGTACTGCTCCGAAAGACGCAGGATGAAGGTCCGCGTTTCCGGGCGGGCATAGGGATAGGAAACGGCATGGAGATCGAAGTTCCGGTTGGCCCGGACCGGAACCAGATACCCGGCCTGTACGAACCGCTTCACCTGGCTCGGGGTTTCCAGAAAGGTGAAATCGTGATCCAGTGCCATCCGAACCTGTTGGTCCACCGATCGGACCGAGCCTCTGAGGCTCTGTCCCTGCGCCCCGGTAACGGTAAGAAAGAGGAGAGCGATTATCGCAATACTTGGACGCGTCATGGCGGCGGAGGGAGTGGAAGGAGCGGAGATCCAGGCATGTATCAGGTCCGTCATGGGCCTCTTCCGCGAATCCGATGCCGGGGAATGGAAGGGTCGTCACCCTATCTGCGATCATCGAAATCAATTAGTAAACATTTGATTCCGAAGGCACAACCCCTCTGCAATCTGGAAACCCATGGAGAGCCCTCGGGATTTCCAATCTACCTGCCTTCCGCGCACCGATCAACGCGAGTCTCGTAGGGGAGCTTCCCTACGAGACCGGAATGTCCGCCCTCCTTCAGCCGAAATGTCCGCCCTGAGCCGGAAAATCCGCCTGAGGAGTCCAGAGTGCGAACCCGGATTTGCCGAAAACTGATCAAATCCCCCTCCGATTTTCACGTTTGGTCAGTAGATGAGAATTATTGCGAAGAACGTACCACGGATCGGAGGCGCGGCGTGACCGTTGATCAGTTGTTCACAATTATTGTGGTCAGAAGCTCAAACGTCGATTCTACAGGGGACCGTTGATACGTTGACGGTAGGCA
>CAZSDD010000232.1:0-3090 GCA_964605505.1 uncultured Gemmatimonadaceae bacterium
CCGGGCCCTCAGGACCACCGGCCGGTCGATCATCTTGGTTCCCAGGCTCACCACCCCCAGCCCCTTCGCCTCGGCCTCCCGGAAGGCGGCCACGATCTTCAGGGCCTTCTCCAACTCCAGCTCCGAGGGCGCGAAGGCCCTGTGGATGATCCTGATCTGGCGGGGATGGATGCACCCCATCCCCTCGAAGCCCATACCCCGGGCTCGCCGGCCCCAGGCCAGAAGCCCTTCCTCGTCGGCCACGTCGCCGTAGACGGAGTCGATGGCCTGAACCCGGGCGGCCCTGGCTGCGTTCACCAGGCGGGTCCGGGCCCAGTGGGTTTCGGCCCCCTCCGGCGTCTTCACTACCCCCAGGTCCGCCGTGTAGTCCTCCAGCCCGATGGTGAGGGCCGCCACCGTGTCGCTGGCCATGGCGATGGAGAATGCGTTTTCCACTCCCAGGGCCGATTCCAGGATGGGCATGAGCCAGACCCGGGATGTGACGCCGTGAGCCGCCCGCACGGTCCGGATTCGTTCAGCCACCTCCAGGATCTGCTCCGCCGTCTCCACCTTGGGGATGAGGATCATCTCCGGGGCCTCGGGGATGATGGCGTCCAGATCCTCAAGCCCGAGGGGGAGCTGGTTGATACGGACCATCCGCTCGGCTCCGCCGAAATCCACGCACCGGAGGGCGTTCCGGACCAGGAGGCGGGCTGCGTCCTTCTCGTTGGGATGAACCGAGTCCTCCAGGTCCAGGATGACCCCATCGGGTCGGTGCAGCCCGGCGTTGATCGTGAACTTCGGCTCGTTTCCCGGGAGGTAGAGGCGGGACCTCCGCAAGCGGTCCCGGGCGGTGCCTCCATCGGGAGGAAGGGGAGAGGTTCGGGGCGGGCGGGGGTCGCCCGGGATGCTCCGGCCAGGTCCGGGTCCAACCTCACCCTCGGCCCCCTCGCCGGCCCCGGAACCGGATCCCGTTTCCAGGCTCCAATACCGCCGTACCGCCGCCTCCACCCGGGCAGCCAGAACCCAGGGCAGGGCCCCCTGGTCCTCCAGCGTCAGTTGGATTCCGGAAGCTCCCAGCGCTTCCAGCGTTTCCTGGACGGTGGCTCGGATGGAGTCCCCGTAAAGGGCTCCCACCTTGCTCTGGATCTCCAGCCGGACGTCGGCCGGGTCGGCCTGCCGGACAGAAACCCAGCAATCGGAGCGGACGTCCGAGCCTCGCCGGCCGGCTTCTGCGCCTCCGGTGGGCACGTCGGAACCTTCCATACCAGGGGCCGCCATGGGGACCTCCTGAACCTTGAGGTGCGAAAAGGGGTGAAATGGGGCCGGAGCCCTTGGAACCGACGGACTCCGACCCCTCGGGTTACGTCAGCCCAGCTTCTGGATAATGGCGTCGGTGACCTGGAAGGTCGTGGCCGCGCCGTTCTCGATGGCCTTCGGGCCTCCGGGCATCTTCAGCATGTCGTAGGTCCTGACCTTGCCCTCGGCAACCACGGCGGCGACGGCGTCCCGGACCCGTTGAGCCTTCTCCGCCTCTCCCACGTGATCCAGCATCATGACAGCGGACAGGATCATGGCGATGGGGTTCACGATGGGGGGATCCAGCTCCTGGTACTTGGGCGCGGAGCCGTGGGTGGGCTCGAAGACGGCCACCTCGTCGCCGATGTTGGCGGAGCAGGCGAAGCCCAGGCCTCCCACCAGACCGGCGAAGGCGTCGGAAACGATGTCCCCGAACATGTTCCCGGCCACGATGACGCCGTAATCCTCAGGGTTCTTGGTGAGCCACATCATCTGGGCATCGATGTTGGTGGACCAGTGCTGGATGGAGGGGTGCTCCTTCTGTACCTCTGCGGCCACCATCTCCATCATCCCGGAGGTTTCGCGGAGGACGTTGGGCTTCTCACAGACCGTCACGGACCTGTAGCCGTGCTTTTCGGCGTACTCGAAGGCCGCTTTCATGATGCGCCGGGTGGCGGTGAGGCTGAAGACCCGGGTGGAGATGGCCAGCTCGGACTTGGGATACTGGAGCCAGTTCTTGAACTTGGGGTGGGTGGCCAGGGCATCGTAGACCTGCTGGGGCGGATCCGTCCATTCCAGGCCTGCGTAGAGCCCTTCGGTGTTCTGCCGGAAGACAGCCACGTTCACCTTCGGCTCATCGAATCCCCCGTCGGCGGAGCGGCGGATGAAATTGAGGGGATTGCCCGGAAAGGAGATGCAGGGCCGGATGCAGACGTCCAGGTTGAAGACCTGCCGCAGGCCCACGATGGGGCTGTAATAGACGAAGCCCTGGTCCCGGAGCTCGGGCTTGAGCTCCTCGTCCGCTTCCCACTTGGGCTTGGAGGTAATGGCGCCGAAAAGGCCCAGGCCATGCTCCTTCAGGAGGTCCAGGGTGCGCTGGGGAAGGGGATTCCCCTCATTCACCCAGAAATCCCACCCGATATCGGCGTGGACGTATTCGGCGTCGAATCCTACGGCATCCAGGACACGGATGGACTCGGGAAGGACGGTTTTTCCGATTCCGTCTCCCGGCATGGAGACCACGGTGTAGCGTGCCATGTCGGCTTCACTCCAGGGTGCGGTTCGCTTTGGTTTCAGTGGGTCAGTCCAGACCCAGCTTCTTCTTGATCAGGTTCTCGGTTCCTCCCGCGATGACCAGGCTCTGGGGAACGGTCCCCAGGGGTGGAAAGCGGAAGCTCTCGTCCCGGAAGGTGACGATTCCGGAGGAGAAATCGATCTCCAGACCGTCCCCGGGGATCAGGGTGGGCTCCGGCGCCCCATCCCCGTCCAACTCCTCCTTCAAGCGGTTCACCAGGGAAGGGCACTCGATGCAGATGAACCCGTTGTTGTAGGCGTTCCGGAGATAGGTCTGGGAGAAGCTCCCGGCCAGGACCATGGCGATGCCCTTGAACTTCAGGGCGGTGGCGGCCTGCTCCCGGCTGGAGCCGGTTCCGAAATTCCATCCTCCCACCAGGATGTCCCCGGGGCGGGTCTTCTCGGCGAAGGCGGGGTCGTAGTTTTCCATGACCACCCGGGCCATCTCCTCCGGGGTCATGCCTTCCTTGTAGGTGTAGTCCTTTCCGTAGATCCCGTCGGTGTTCAGGTTGTCGGCGG
>CAZSDD010000233.1:0-3089 GCA_964605505.1 uncultured Gemmatimonadaceae bacterium
GGCTGGAGAGCGGGTTGAGCTCCAGCGTTGAGCGTATGAATGGCCTTTTCCGCCTGAGACCCCTCCGGACCTCACCGGAGAGGGCGAGGAACCGAACGTGCAGGTGTTTCCCTGGGCCAGGTTCCGCTGGTCCCAAACAACCATGGACCCGACTGTCGCTTTCGGCGACCGTTCCCCGAGGAGCCACCATTGTGAAGCAAACTCAATGCGGAGTGGACGATGGGCCAGAATCTGTGTAGCTTCTTGTGTGGAGGTCTACACATGGCAACGAATCTCGATCTGAACCCAGAGCTCCTGAACCGCGCCTTTGCAGTGAGCGGGGCCAGGACGAAGAAGGCCGCGGTCACACTGGCCCTGGAGGAGTTCATCGCCCGCCGCGAACAGCGGAAGATCCTGGAGCTCTTCCAAAGCCTGGAATGGGACCCGACTTTCGACTACAAGAAAGAACGGTCCCGCCCGTGACGCTCCTGGTGGACACCAGCGTGTGGTCTCTGGCCCTCAGGCGGGACTCCCCTCCTGACCTGCCGGAGGTGGGAGCCTTGAGGACCGCACTGGAGTCGGGAGAGTTGGTGGTCACCACCGGGCTCATTCTGCAAGAAATCCTGCAGGGGTTCGCCGGGCCACGGGCGCGAGACGCCATTCTCGAGCGGTTCAACGCCCTTCCGTTTCTCACTCCCGGACGCAGGGACCATGTGGAGGCGGCGGATCTTCGCAACCGGTGCCGTCGGAAAGGGATCCAGGTCGGTACCATCGACGCGCTGTTGGCGGCTCTCTGCATCCGCCACGGGTTGAGCATCCTCACCCGGGACGAGGACTTCATCCGAATCGCCGAAGTCGCTCCGTTGTCGGTGTGGGACGGGCGGTAGCAGGCCACTGGCCTCTTCCCTGCCGGCTCTGTCCCTTGTCAGCCCCCCAATCCCAGGCGTTCTCTCATTTTCCGGGTGATGGCTTCGTCCAGGGGCGGACTCATGCGCCGGCCCTGGCGCTCGATCTGAGTGATGAGGGCCTCAACCTTCTCCCGGCCGGACTTGTCCTTCACGGCTTCCATGGGCGACAGGCCCCCCAGGGCTGGAATCCCTTCTTCGATCCAATCCTCGTAGTGTTCCGCCATCATGGCCTGGATCCGTGCCTGGACTTCCGGATGATCGGCCAGGGAGTCGACGTCCGCATCAGCCGGAGGCTTACCCTCCGCCTTTCTCCTTGCCAGCCCCTCCTCCACGGTCTCAACCTCGGTGCCGGTGTGCCGGGCGGCGGGGTACCAGTCCTCCACGATCTCCCTGAACCTGTCTGCCCGCCCCTTCGAGTTGACGTTCACCTCCATCCGGTTCGCTTCGATCTCGATGTGCCCCAGGAGGGTGCTGTCCCAACTCTTGTGTGCGGCGTTACCGGCCGCTTTCCATGCGAACGACACGCTTCCCACCTTCCCCTCCCCATCCAACTCGGCCTCCTCCAGCAGCTCTTCCTCCGTTTCGTCGAAGGCCAGATGTTTCAGGGCATCGAATGCCTCCTGGGCCGAGGGGATCTCGAAGGAAAGGCTGTGAAAGACGACGGGTTCCCCGTCCGTGTTGTGGAGCTCTGGCTTCGGGGGGCTGCGAAGGACCTCCATGCGGTACAGGTATTCTTCCCGGAGCTCCATGTCCCATTCGCACAGGTCTTCCGGGTCGAGTGGACCGTTGGCGGTCAAGCGCTCCCGGAGATCGACCAGCTCAATCTTGTCTCCGGCTGGAAGGACATGCGGGGCGCAGGCTTCCATCAGCGTGACCCCTTCAGTCGTGACGATCTGGCCAAAGAGGACGTCTCCACGCTCCATTGCCCGGGACGCGCTGTGTTCCAGAACCTGGCGCTCGTCTCCGGTGAATACGTCTCTCGCCAGAAACCCCCGGCCAGGGTCCACGTTCAGGATCTCGTGGAAGGTGAACGGCGTTACGACGCATGCCTCCAGATACCCCTTGAGCAACGGATCCAGGCGCCGGGCCCTCCGTTCGAGCAGCACTCGCGTGGGCTCTCGACCATGGAGGGCGGTGTCGGGGACGAGGGTCTCCGCCGGATCGGGGGACCACCGGTGGAAGAACCAGGGCATGAAGACCTGGAGGTGGGGCGAGTTGGCGTCGAATCCCGGCGCGTCTTCCTCCCAGAGATGGAATTCGTCCCAGGCCTCGGCCAGGGCCGCATCTCCATAGGCGTTCCGGACAAATCGGAGCATGGTGGTGGGGAACCCGTCCAGGGCGGCCCGGAGCCGCCGCCAGGCAGTGTCCTCGGAGGAGGGCGGCTTCTGCCTTGCCGGCTTTCCGTGGCAGTGCTTGAACTTCTTCCCGCTGCCGCAGGGGCATGGATCGTTGCGTCGGGTGCTCATGCCTGTAGTCTGGAAAGGGGAGGAGTCTCTGTCCACCTGAAGGGGGAAGCCTGCCGAACCAGAGGTCGAGGTGTATAGCCGTTCATGAGCCGCTACTGATAGCGTATCCCCGGCAGGGGCGGCATTGATTCCGCGAGAAGAATGGGGTAAGGCCAGGCGGGAATTTCTCCGGAAGCCCAGGCACGTCCCTGGAGACCGGCCAGCAGCCGCTTCCAGTACCCGCCCGGTCCGGCCAGGTCAGAGGATTCCCACTCGGGTGAAGGCAAGGCGCCGATGTAGATGCTCTTCAACCCCTCGGCGATCTCGCTCCGCTCCTCTCTGGCCCTCGGCTACGGCCTCCTCGTCCTGTCCCAAACCGGCGAGAAACAGGCCCAGGGCGCTATGAAGACAGTGGTCCTCCGGGGTTTCGGCCAGTCGCTCCTCGAGATAGGACCGGGCGGATCGGAATTCGGCAACAGCCGAGGAGGAGTCATCCATGAGGCTGCGGAGCTCTCCCACTATAAGGCCCCTGGGCAGGACGAAGAACTGGTTTTCCAGAAGATCCCAACCCTCGTTGTCGATTCTGCGGAGGGCAGCCCCGGGCTCACCCTCGAAGACATCGATCAAGATCCAGACCCAGGGGATGAACGCGTCACCGCCGGGATCCGCCCCAGCCATGATTCCCTTTTGCAAGATTCCGCGAGCCTCCGCAGGATCACCTATCAAGAGATGCAGCCACGCCCGGTAGGCGTACGGA
>CAZSDD010000234.1:0-2929 GCA_964605505.1 uncultured Gemmatimonadaceae bacterium
CAGGTCACGCTCTACTCCGGAAAGATCGAGATGGGCCAGGGAGTCATGACCTCCCTCTGTCAGATGGCGGCGGAAGACCTGCGGGTCAATCTGGAGGACATGCACATCGTCATGGGGGACACCGATGCCTGTCCCTGGGACATGGGAACCTTCGGTTCCCTCACCACCCGTATGTTCGGTCCCGCCGTCCGGGCGGCGGCGGCTCGGGCCCGCCTGGTCCTCATGGACCTGGCGGCGGAGCACCTGGAGGTGCCCAGGGAGTCCCTCTCGGTGGAGGACGGCGTGGTTTTCGTCACCGACGATCCGGAGCGGCGAGTAAGGTACGGAGCCCTGGCCCGGGGTCGGGAGATTACGCACACGGTGGGGGAGGAAGCCGTTCTCCGGGCGGTTGGGGAGTTCACCGTCATGGGAACGTCTCCCCTCCGGATGGACGGAATCGAAAAGGTGACGGGGGCGGCGGAATACGCCGGAGATGTTCGGCTTCCGGGGATGCTTTACGCACGGATCCTCCGTCCGCCGGCTCATGGGGCTACCCTCACCCGGCTGGACACATCCGGGGCCGAGGCCATGGCCGGAGTGACCGTGGTGAATGAGGATGGGATGGTGGCGGCCCTGGCAGCGGATCCGGAGACGGCGGAACGGGCCCTGGAGGCCATGAGGGCAGAGTTCGACGAGCCCGCTCCCATGGTGGACACCGAGAGCATCTTTCAGCATCTGGTGGACTCGGCCCCGTCGGCGAACGTATCCGACGAGGCCGGGAACCTGGGGGCCGGGCACAGCGCCTCCACCCGGACCTTCGAGGCCACGTACTACAACGCCTACGTGGCCCATGCGCCCATAGAAACCCATACGGCGGTGGCGGAGATCAGAGACGGAAAGGCCACGGTCTGGTCTTCCACCCAGGCTCCCTTCCCCCAGCAGAATGCCATAGCCCGGGCCATCGGCCTCGACCCGGAGAACGTTCGGGTGCTGACTCCCTATGTGGGGGGTGGGTTCGGGGGAAAGGTGCAGGGCCGGCAAGCCAACGAAGCGGCTCGGTTGGCCGGGATCACCGGTCGCCCCGTCCAGGTCGCCTGGACCCGGGCCGAGGAGTTCTTCTACGACACCTTCAGGCCGGCGGCCACCATAAAGGTGGTGTCCGGTATCGACGAGGATGGCAGGATTCCCCTCTGGGACTACCAGGTGTATGGAGCCGGGGCCCGGGCGTCGGAGGTTTTCTACGACGTCCCCAACAAGCTGGTCAGGGTCTACGGAGAGTGGAGCCGGGCCCCGGAGGGCATGCATCCCTTCGGCGTAGGTGCCTGGCGAGCCCCTGCGGCCAACTCCAATCGCTTCGCAGCGGAGCAGCAGATGGACATCATGGCCGAGGCGGCCGGGATGGATCCCCTGGAGTTCCGACTGAAGAACACCACGGATCCCCGGATGGTGAGTGTTCTCGAGGCCATTCGGGACGCATCGGGCTGGGAATCCAGGGTCGGCGCCGCCGAAAATGGCCGGGGCCGGGGCGTATCCTGCGGCATCGACGCCGAGACCTATGTGGCTCTGATGGCGGAAGTGACGGTGAACCGGGAGACCGGCGAGGTGAAGGTGGATCGGGTGGTTTGTGCCCAGGACATGGGTGTGGTGGTGAACCCGGACGGAGCCCGGATGCAGATGGAAGGCTGTATCGCCATGGGGTTGGGATACGCCTTGAGCGAAGAAATCCGCTTCGAAGGCGGGAGGATCCTGGACCGGAACTTCGGTACATACGAGCTGGCCCGGTTCAGCCAGATGCCGGCTATCGAGACCCTCCTCGTCCCCAACGACGACATTCCGCCGAAGGGCGGGGGAGAGCCCCCCATAATCAATATGGGAGCGGTCGTGGCCAATGCCGTCTTCGATGCCACGGGCGCACGGGTCTTTCACCTGCCCATGACGCCGAAGAGCGTCCTGGAGGCGATGGAGAGAGGGTAGCACCTCTCTCCATCGGCATCCCTTTGAGCCGGCCTCCGTCAGCGGGATTGCCTCAGCCTCCGAGGATGAACCCGCGCAGATCCGCGGCCACCGCTTCCCGGGAAGGATCGTGGAGGTACATCATGTGGCCGGCCTCGTAGTAGGTCATGGTGACCCGGCTCATGTCGATGCCGTGTCGGTGCAGGGTGTACTCGGCGTCGAAGAAGGGGGTGGCGAAGTCGTAGTAGCCCGAAGCCACCAGAACGGTGAGGTCCGGGTTGTAACTCATGGCCCAGGCCAGGTCCGGTGCGGTGTTCACGTATCGGGGCTCGCCCCCTGACGATAGTGACCGGTCCCAGACCCAGTTTCTTCCCACATCGGGACCGGAGGTGTGGTAGGGCCGGTCCATCTCCACCCCCAGGAATCTGCCGAGGTGCTGGTGGATGGCCGCATTGTAGGGAGCGGAGATGGCGGCGCTGGCGGCGTCGAAGGAAGGTCGCTCTGAAAGGTCGTCCACCTCGTCGGCGGTGTACCGGGCGTCCAGGCGCCCCACGGCCAGGCCTTCCTCCCGTAGAAGCTCCTTCACGAACCGGTTGGCGTTCACCCGGAGGCGGGAGCGGAGGACGTACTCCAGGTCCAAGCCCAGATACCCGCCCAGCCGCCCGGCAATTTCCCTCTCCTCGGCCTCCCCGAGTGTGCTCCCCCGGAAGAGGGCCGGGAGGTACTCCTCCACCGTAAACGCCCTCACCTCATCCAGGAAGGCCCCCAGGGTCCGCCCCCCGCGGTCCACCTTTCCGTGGTACCAGGCCGTGGCGGCCATGGTGGGGAGATAGGTGATGAAGGAGATGAAGTTGTCGTCCACGTAGGGCGTGCTTCCGGTGTAGTCCATCGCCTGGGAGATGAGGGCCACTCCCTTTACGGCCAGGGGCTCCGAACCCCGCATGAGCTCCGGAAGCATGGCGGCGGCCCGGGTGGTGCCGAAGCTCTCCCCGGCCAG
>CAZSDD010000235.1:0-2877 GCA_964605505.1 uncultured Gemmatimonadaceae bacterium
CCGACCCGTGCTCCACCCGCACCACTCCACAGTCGCACGCCAACCGCCGGGACGTTGCCGCGGCAACGCGGGTGCCGTCCTCCAGCTCGGAACGGCCCCAGGGATGGGCCGCGCCGGGAAGCCCAGATGGATGGGCCGCGCCGGGAACCGCGGCCTCCCCGGATTCTCCTCCATCCTCCCTCAGCGTCCTCTCGTCCACGTGGACCATCACCTGATACCGCCCGGCCCGGCTCCCGCTCAACGGCCCGTCGGCGAAGCCCGACTCCAGGGCCCGCTCCGCCACCAACCCCAGGGCGTCGGCCCGCCGCTGGGCCGCCTTCTTCTCCGAGTCTTCCACCGGCCGAAGCGTTGCCGCGGCAACGCGTATCCGCTTCTCGACTCCGTCTTCCACCACTCTCCCCTCCAACTCTTCCTCTTCTCGAAAGAGATGGTCGCTGGCCGCTTCCACAGCCCGCATGAGGAGGGCCCCCACTTCGGCCGGGAGACGGCCTTTCACCAGGTACATCCCCTCCTCGTCCGGGAAGACGCTGAAGGACCGGCTCTCGTGCAGTCGGCGTTCCCGCTCCCCCTCTTCCTCCCGGGTCCCTCGCCGGAAGGCCCGAACCATCCGCTCCAGCTGATGGGCTGTGGTGCCCCGGGCCAATTCCAGGAGGTCGGATTCATTTTCAGCATTCGCTACTCTGGTCAGGGCGCGGATCTTCGAAAATGAGAGCTCTCCCCGGGCCATGGATGCGCCGATCTCCGGAAGGTCCTCCAGCGCCCTGGCAGCCCGGACCTTTTCCCGGGCCGCACCCATGTCCATCCCCGTCCGGAGGGCCAGCCAGTGGGCACAGCTTCGGTGTCCCCCCAGCTCCCACCCCCGGCGACGGTCGAACTCGGCAATCAGAGAAAGCAGCCGTCGGGTGGCCGCGTGGATGTGGGCCGCCAGCGTCACCACCTGCTCCTCGATCTCTTCCAGGGCGTCGGCATCGGTGAAGGGATCCGGACATCTCCCGTACTCCACCGCGGCCTCTCTCACCTGTTGCCGGTTGGGGACCTGGTGCTGGATTGGGAGGCGTTTTCCGATCGGGACCGGTTTCCGGTTCGGGACCGGGTTCCAGATCGGGACCGGTTGCTGTATCGGGACTGGAGTCGGGGGATGGGATGCCGGGAGGAGGCAGCTGGCATCAGTTGCCGAGAGAAGACGGCTGGATCCGGATACCGAGAGAAGACGGCTGGATCCGGATACCGAGAGAAGACGGCTGGGCCCGATTGCGGGATAGACCATGGGTTTCCCCCTGTTCGCTGGACACGGAAGACAGGGCACAGGCCGGGGAATGCGATCTGGAAGGGTAGGAAGAGAGCCTTGAGTGTCCCGAACATAACCTGGGCCAACGACTTACTGAAATATAACAGGGGGTTTGTCGGGTCCTTAGAAGGCTCCCTACCACACAAAGAAGGGGAGGGAGGATCCGGAAGGGTGGAAGGGGCGGTTTCGTCGGCGAAGGGTGCATCCGGAGGCTCCGGGGAGGCTCCTGGAACCCACTCTCGGAGCCCTCCATTCGAGCCGGGAAAAAGTTGTCAAGGGGGGCTGGGGTGCTGGCCTCAGCCGGCCCACCAACCCATTCCTCCGCCCCGCCCTCCTTCACAGCTTCCATCATTGCCCAATCTTCACCGGAGACGTATCGTCATTGTATCTACATCTGAGGAGGAATATGCGTCTCCGTGTGCAGAAGTGGGGGAATTCCCTGGCCTTGAGGATCCCGGCAGCCTTCGCCCGGGAGACGGGCCTGGGACCCGGCGCCGACGTGGACCTGGAGCTGGACGAGGGGCGCCTCATCATCACCCCCAGGTCCAACGGGCCGTATGTTCTGGCCCAGCTCCTGGAGGGCGTCACCGATGAAAACCTTCACGACGCCCTGGAAACCGGCGAGCCCCGGGGCAGGGAAGTGTGGTGATGACCGAATACATCCCCCGGCGGGGCGATCTGGTCTGGCTCCATTTCGATCCCCAGGCCGGCCACGAACAGGCGGGGCGGCGCCCGGCCCTGGTCCTGTCTCCCGAGAGCTACAACGGTCGGGTGGGGTTGGCCATCCTCTGCCCCGTCACCAGCCAGGAAAAGGGATACCCCTTCGAGGTCGTTCTCCCCCCCGTGGGCACCGTGGCCGGGGTCATTCTCTCCGACCAGGTGAAGAGCCTGGACTGGCGTGCTCGCCGGGCCGAGCGCATCGAGTCCCTCCCGTCGCAGGTGACGGAGGAAGTCCTCCAGAAGTTGGGCACCCTGTTGGATTGATGGGAAGTCGGCTTCCCCCTACCCCCAGCCCAGTTGCCGCATGGCGAACCCGTCATTCCAGATCTTGGTCATGTGGCGGATCCGGTCCCCGTCGAACTCCATGACGTACACGAAGTCCGTGTCCACCATCTTCCCGGACGGAGGCACGGGCCCACCTTCTCCGGTGTGATTGCCCCTGAAGGCGGCATACCCGCTCACGTGGCCCCGCTCCTCATCCACGCCGAAGGACCGGAGCTCGTAGCTTGCGTTCGGGATGGGCCCGGCGATCAACCCCTTCATGGCTTCCGTGTAGCCCTCCAGCGTTTCAGTCCCCTGGAAGGTGTCGGACTGGGCGGAGAATGTGGCGTCAGGGTGGCAGTACTGCTGGCAGGCTTCCCAGCCCTGGCCCGTCTCGCACGCATCGAAGAACTGGGCAGCGGTCTCTTTCATGGACATGGTCTCTTCTCCTCCTCGTGGTGGTTGCTGATCCCCCAATGGGCAGACCGAGTTGCACCCCGAGGCCAAGAGAGATGGGCCCATGCGGAGACACGTGCGGCTACTCCGGGATCTGTTGTGGAAGCCCGCAATACCGGACGAGACGGGGGAGATGTCAAGGGTTTTGAATG
>CAZSDD010000236.1:0-2825 GCA_964605505.1 uncultured Gemmatimonadaceae bacterium
GGGCCTCTCCACCAGCCGCTGGCGGTTCATCAGCACCCAGGACGTGGTGAAGCTCCTCTGGGCCACCTCCCTGGGGTCCGTCTTCTTCTACGTCCTCAGCTTCGAGCTGGGATTTCCGGCCCGGGTCCCCCGCTCCGTCATCGCCCTGGAGTGGGTCCTCACCACCTACCTCACCGGGGGGATGTGGCTCTCGTACCGGCTCCTCTTTCAGAAGCTGAGGCGGCGGGAGGTGTTGAACGGCACGCCGGAGCGGACGGTCCTGCTGGTGGGTGCGGGAGAGGCGGCGGCCATGCTGGTGGGGGAGATGACCCGGACGCCCACGGGCTACCGGCCCCTGGGGATGGTGGACGACGACCCCCACAAGTGGGGCACCTCCATCCACGGGGTGGAGGTCATCGGCTCCATCCGGGACCTTCCGGCCATCGCCGAAACGCTGGCACCCGAGGAGCTCATCATCGCCGTGCCCTCGGCGTCTCCCCGGGAGCTTCACCGCATCGTGGGGCTCTGCGAACAGACGGAGATGCCCTTCAAGCTGCTGCCGGGCATCCCGGAGGTCCTGAGCGGAGAGGGCCACCTGACCCATGTGCGGCCGGTCCACATCGAGGACCTCCTGGGCCGGGAGCCCGTGACGCTGGAGCTTCCGGAGCTGGAGGCGGCCCTGGCGGGCAAGTGCGTGCTGGTGACCGGGGCCGCCGGCTCCATCGGCTCGGAGCTGAGCCGCCAGATCGCCCTGAACGCCCCGGCCAAGCTGGTGCTCCTGGACCAGGCCGAGACGCCCCTGGTGGAGCTGGACCTGGAGCTGAGGCACGCCTTTCCGGAGCTGGAGATCGTGCCGGTGGTGAAGGACGTCACCGACATCTCCCGGCTGGAGGCCCTGTTCCGGGCCCACCGCCCCCACCAGGTGTTCCACGCCGCCGCCTACAAGCACGTGCCCATGATGGAGCTGAACGCCGGGGAGGCGGTGCGGAACAACGTCCTGGGCACCTGGAACGTGGCCCGGGCCGCCGGGGAGCAGGGGTGCGAGAAGCTGGTCCTCATCTCCACCGACAAGGCCGTGAGGCCGGTGAACGTCATGGGGGCCACCAAGCGCCTGGCGGAGCAGGTGGTGCTGGAGGCCCAGGAGCGCTACCCGGACACGGCCTTCGCCGCCGTGCGGTTCGGCAACGTGCTGGGGAGCAACGGCAGCGTGATCCCCCTGTTCCGGAAGCAGATGGAAGAACGCCGGCCCCTGACCGTCACCCATCCCCAGGTGACCCGGTACTTCATGACCATTCCGGAGGCGGTGCAGCTGGTGCTCCAGACCTCCCTCCTTCCGGGAATCCGGGGCCACGTGGCCATGCTGGAGATGGGGGAGCCCATCCGCATCGTGGAGCTGGCCAGGAAGATGCTGCGCCTGGCGGGCCGGCCGGCGGTGGAGGGCCGGGACATCGTCTTCACCGGGCTCCGGCCCGGGGAGAAGCTCCACGAGGAGCTGGTGGCCCCGGAAGAGGCCACGGTGGCCACGGACATTCCGAAGGTGCAGATCGTGCTCCTGGACCAGGAGGCCGGGCCCGCGGCCGCGGAGCTGGCCCCCGTCCTGGAGGAAGAGGAGGAAGGCCGCCCCGACGGGGAGGCCCTCCTGGCCGGCGTCCTGGAGTACCTGTCCATCGCAGAGGGCGTTCCCGAGCTGCAACTCCGGGCCCACGCCTAGCGGCATGAGGCGGACTTCCTTCGCCGGGAGCCCCCGGCCGGGCCTGCCCCAAGACCTGTACCGTGAGGCCCACTGGTACGCCTGCCGCACCCGGGGCCGGGCCGAGAAGCAGGTGGACCGGCTCCTGGCCCGGGCCGGGTTCGAGGCCTATCTGCCCCTGGTGGAGCGGGAGCGGCAGTGGGCCGACCGCAGGAAGCGGGTGGGGTTCCCCCTCTTTGCCGGCTACACCTTCGTCCGCTTTCCCCTGGACCGGTTCCTGGAGGTGGTGCGGACGCCGGGGCTGGTGGCGGTGGTGGGGGGCAGGGAACGCCCCACCCCGGTGCCGGAGGCGGAGCTGGAGGCGGTGCGGCGGTTCGCCCGGGGGATCCAGGACACGGGCCGGGTTCCGGAGCCGGTGGACTGGCTGGAGCCCGGGACCCCGGTGCAGGTGGCTGACGGCCCCTTCCGGGGGATGTGGGGGCTCCTGCTGGAGTCCCGGGGAGGGACCCGGGTGGCGGTGCGCCTCAGCGCCGTCCGCCTGGCGGTGTGCGTGGAGCTGGACCGAAGGAGCCTGAGGAAGGTGGCGTAACCCCCCCCACGAAGGGGTCCGGACCGCCTTCCCGGACAGAGAAAGATCATGAAGAACCATTCCGGCTGTGTCAGATGCGCCCTGTAACTGACGGGGCGGAGCTGTGGGGGGGGGCCACTCCAGCCGGGGCACGTCGGTGGCGGAGAAGTCGGTTCCCACGAAGAGAAGGGGATGGTCCAGGACCACGGCCTTCAGGCGGGGAGCCCCGCGTCATCGTAGCCCAGGATCTCCTCGTCGGTCCTGTCGTCCAGGCGAGGGAGCGCGGAAAGGCGGTGCTGCATTCGCCGGATCTCGTCTGTCAGGGCTGGAGCCCGCCGACGGCCTGCCACCCGGGCCAGGCGCTCCCGAAGGGCCACGGTGACGGCCTCGGTGAGGCTTTCTCCGGTGAGCTCGGCCAGATGCCGGGCCAAGCGGTCCGTCTCTTCACTCTTGATGTTCAACGCCATGAGGGCCTCGCAGGAAGAATCCACCATAATTTTTTTTATTCCTCCCAATATGGCAACGGGGATGCACCTGAGAGTCCGAGGAGCCCGGGGGCTCCCCGATGCAGGTGGCCGAAGGCCCCTT
>CAZSDD010000237.1:0-2802 GCA_964605505.1 uncultured Gemmatimonadaceae bacterium
AAAAAGGGGCTGTATCTTTCCCGGGAGAAGAGGAAGAAGCCTCTGGCGAGGAGAGCGGATGGAGCGGTTGGTCACGGCGAGCACAGGTACCTCCCCTCACCAGCCCCTCGGCCTTCGAAGCACCCGGCCGTCGGAAAGCTGGACGGGGTCCGGGAATTGATGCTCCGCCTACCGGGCCGCCCGAATCCGGAAGGAGAAATCAGCAATTTGGTGGAGCTCTGCATTGAAGCGCGCATGAGGAAAGGCCACCCATACCTGCACGGCCGGGAAGAGACGCTTCGCCGTCCGCATGGCCGGAGCGAAGTCGGTGTCCCCGGAAAAAACAAAAACCCCACGGGTCGTAACCCGTGGGGACCCAGGGGGTCTCCAGAGAGTCCCTGGGGGGGAATGCTCAAATGTATTTCGCTGTCTTCCCGCCTGTCAACGGGCGGACCGGGAAGAACGGACGCAGTCGGTGCAATGAAAAAAGCCCCGGGGCCGTGGCCCCGGGGGACCCGAGAGACCGCAGTCTTCGGGGGAGATTCTCTTTCAACAATAAATCCAGAAGATCCCGCAGGCAAGCCGAAAGCTCGCTGGTTTCCGAGTAGGTGCTTGGGAGCCATGGGGTACAAGCTGCCGCAGCTCGCCGGGCGCCCCCATAGCCCAACGGGCCTTCATCAGCCATGGAAAAGAGGAACAGGGAGGGACGGTGGTGGTGACGTTCAAAGTCCCAGTGGCACTTGATCCCCAGTTGACCCCGCAAGTCACCCCTCAAGTTACCCCCCCAAGTTACCCCGCAAGTTATCCCCCAAGTGCCTGCGGTCCTGTGGGCGGCCCGGGGGCAACCTCGATGCCACTAAATGTCGGCAACTACTTTCGTATGCCGACAAGTCGCGCCCGGCCGTCGGAAAGCCGGACGGGGTCGGGGAATTGATGCTCCGCATACCGGGCCGCCCGGATGGGACCAGTTGAGAACCCCTGACGGCTTGCGCCCAGTGATCGTTAACCCATATTATTGCGCCGTGATGCAAAAACCTACCGTATTTTTTTGCATTATCCGGCAAGATAGGAGGGCCCGTGCCGTCTCTCGATGAACAGATCCTGTCGTGGAACCCCTGGTGGACGGATCCGAGCCTCATTGATGGAGATTCCACCATCGAGCGCTTCCAGGCAGCTCCCATTCAATGGGACCCGCCTCTTCTGGACGGGCTCCCGCTTACGCTCGGAGACGCGCATACGGTTCGCGGACCGCGCCAGGGGGGCAAGACAACGCTGGCGAAGCGACTCATCCGGCGCCTGCTGAAGAGCGGTGTGCCGCGGATCCTCTATTTCAGCTTCGACTTTCATACGGAGCCCGAAGCGATCTACGATGTCATCCAGCGCGCCAAGGGTCTGCACCCTGACCCCGAGGGGCCCTGGTACCTGTTCCTGGACGAGGTGACCACAATTTCGCAGTGGCAGCGGGGTGTGAAGGTCGCATGGGACCAGGGCCTGACCCGCGACGACTTCCTCCTCCTGACCGGATCTTCCGCCCACGATCTCAAGGTAGGGTCCGAGCAGCTTCCAGGCCGCAGGGGCTCCGGCTGCGACTTCCTGCACCTGCCTATGTCCTTCCGGGACTTCTGCACCCAGGTGGAGGGGATCGCCCTGCCGCCGGAGACCACCGACATGGAGGGCCTGTTGAGTGAAGCGGGACGCAAGCTCGCTCGGCACCTTTATCTCCTGTCCGCCGACCTCCAGCGAGCGTTTCGGACCTACCTGCAGGTGGGTGGTTTCCCTGCCGCCGTTGGCGACTACAAGGCATTGCCGACTCGCCGGCCGGATCCGAACACCGTACGGATGTTGTGGTCGGCCATCGCTGGAGACATGGCCAGGTCCGGCAGAAACCAGACAGCCGCCATCAAGCTCCTGGAGGAGATCGCAGTAACCCTGGGGAATCCCCTGAAGTGGTCCAGCGCGGCAAGGGCCATGGGCGTCGGCAGCAACAATACCGCCCGGGAGTACGTGGAATTTCTGTCCGAATCGTTCTCGCTTCTGACCGTGTACTTCTGGGACCTGGCCGGGGGAGCTCTCCAGCCAAGCAAGCAACGCAAGGTGTACTTCATCGACCCCGTCCTCGCCGAGATCCCTGCTCAGCTCATGCCGGGGGCACGCCGCGCCCCGGAAGACGGGCTGGTAGAGAATCTCGTGGCAGCGGCCATGTTTCGGTCCGCAGGGCACGCTCTGACCCAGGCCGATCCCGCCCCGGGAGCCGTGGGCTACTGGCGGTCCACGAACAACCGGGAGCTGGACTTCGTGGTGCCGGCCCGATCCAGGGGGCGGGGTGGACGAATGCCCATCGAAGTGAAAGGCGATAGCGACTCGGGGATCGGCCGATCTCGACTGGCCATCGCAAAGGCGTTCGGGGAGGGGGTGGTCGCTTCTCGCACCGTCTTCGATCCGGATGGGGACGTTCCTGTGATCCCGATTCCGATCTTGCTGGCGGCGTTGGCTGAAGCGCCGGTCAGGGAATCGCCTGTGGGATGAGCCGTTCCCGGAGGTGAGGTTTCATGGATACCCCAGAGCCATGTCATGGGAGACGCTTTGCCGTCCGCATGGCCGGAGCGAAGCCGGTGTCTCCGGAGAAAACAAAAACCCCACGGGTCGTAACCCGTGGGGACCCAGGGGAACTCCAGAGAGCCCCTGGGGGGGCATAGTTGAAAGTTCCAGGGAGGGGTCTTGGATGTCAAGGAAATCCGCAGGCCGCCGTTCAGCTTCCGTCGCTGTTGCCCTCCTGTACCCCGTCCCCTCCATCACGCCCTCCTGGAAATGCCGTTGTGCTCG
>CAZSDD010000238.1:0-2762 GCA_964605505.1 uncultured Gemmatimonadaceae bacterium
TAGCCTCCCGAGCCCTCAGCCGCCAAGGCCCGGGATCTCGGATCGAAGCTTCTCGAGGAGGCGCCCGAAGAGGTTTGGTTCTTCTCTCATTGCCTCCTGTGGCTCATCCTCGGCTGTGCCAAGCCGGAGGAGGAGGACGACACGTACCGCGGGCTCCACGACACCATCACCCGGAAAGCCGGGGTCCCGGTCCCCATCGTCCGTCCCTCCGGGCCCCGGAAGTTCAACGGGAAGCAGCCAGCGCAGCCGGCTCCCACGGGAAGCCTCACGAAGGGAATGAGGGCGGGACGGGCGTCCGGACCTTCCCCCACCCGGTCCGAGACCCGGTCCACGCCCTGGAACCTCTCGTCGGGATGGACAGAGGTGGACCGGTGGTGCGCCGGATCCACGATCCTGGGATTGTCCCTGCGGCCACAGGTCCCCACCGGCACCCCCTTGCCCACCGGCGCTCCCCCTGGCCCGCCGGTCCATTTCCACCCAGAATGGGGCAGTGGGGGAGAGGAGATGGGGGGATGGAATGGGGGAAGCAGACCCGCAGCCAAGAGTGATGGAGCCATGTCCAGAACCCGCCTTTGCCTTGCCGGCGTCCTCGGAGGCCTGATCCTCGTCCTGTCCGGGGCCCGGAACTCGGAGGCCCAGTCCGATTCCGGATTCATCAAGGAGTTCGGAACCATGTGGACCTTCGACGCTCCGCCCCTGGACTACTGGGAGGCGACCTACGGCTTCCGCCCCAGCCAGGAGTGGCTGGACCACACCCGTCTCTCCTCGGCCAGGATCCCAGGCTGCTCTTCATCCTTCGTGTCGGGCGACGGGCTCCTGATGACGAACCATCACTGTGCCAGGGGATGCATCTCCGCCGTCTCTCCCCCGGACACCAGCTACCAGGAAACGGGCTTCCTGGCCTCCTCCAGGGCGGAGGAGATCCAGTGCCCGGGAATGTGGGCCGATCAACTCCAATCCATGGAAGATGTCACCGACCTCATTCGTGGAGCCGTATCGGCCACGGACCCGGTTCGCCAGGAGGAGCAGCGGGACTCGGTCATCGCCGCCACGACCGAGGCGTGCAACGAGGAGACCGGCCTCAACTGCCAGGTGGTGAGCCTGTACCAGGGGGGGATGTACTCCCTGTACCGGTACAGGAGGTTCAACGACGTGCGCCTGGTCATGGCCCCGGAGTTGGCCGCGGCCTTCTTCGGAGGGGATCCGGACAACTTCACCTATCCGCGCTTTGCCCTGGACCTGACCCTCCTCCGGGTCTACGAGAACGGAGAGCCCAGGAATACCGATCACTATTTCCAGTGGAGCCGGGCCGGAGCCCGGGAGGGGGAGCTGGTCTTCGTAACGGGGAACCCGGGGTCCACGGGAAGGCTCCTGACACTGGCCCAGATGGAGTTCCTTCGGGACGTCCAGTACCCGGCTCAGCTCGCTGAATATGAAAACCGCCTGGAGGTCCTCCGGGAGCTGGCGGCTCGAAGCGAGCAGGATCGGCGGCGTTACCAGAACCAGATCTTCGGCCTGGAGAACTCCCAGAAAGCGGTGACGGGTTATCTGTCCGGGCTCCTGGACGAGAGCCGCATGATGAAGAAGGCGGCCTTCGAGGCCGATTTCAGGAGTCGCATCGACGCCGACCCCATTCTCAACGACATGTACGGGGATGCCTGGGAGGCCATTGCCAGGGCCCAGGCGGAACTGGCCCGGCTCTTTCCGAAAGACCGCTACTATGGGTATTCCGGCTCTGAGTTGCTGGGAATGGCGGGAACGCTGGTCCGACTACCCATCCAGACGGCCCTGCCGGATTCAGCCCGGCTGCCGGCGTTCAGGGAGAGCCGGGTGGAGCGCACCCTGAGCCAGATCACCGAGGACACCTCCTTCGACCTGGAGGCGGAGGTCATGAATCTGGCCGCCCGTCTGAGGTTGGTCCGGGAAGCTCTGCCGGAAGCTGATCCCTTCCTGGAGGCAATGCTGGGAGGGGATACGCCCGAGGCTGCAGCCGAACGCCTGATCAACGGAACCGATCTGACGGATGCCGCCGCCAGGAGCCGTCTGATGGAGGGCGGCGCCGACGCCATACGGCGGTCCGTGGATCCCCTCATCGTGGCGGCCCGGACCATCCGGCCCCTGGTGGAGGGAGTGGCGGCGGAAACCGCTCCCCTCAACGCCGTCATCCGGAACAATGCCGAGTTGGTAGGCCAGGCCATCTTCGCCGCCTACGGCCACGACCTTCCGCCGGACGCCACCTTCACCCTCCGGATCACCGATGGTATGGTGAAGCGTTATCCCATGAACGGCACCTACGCGCCTTTCAAAACCGTCATGTACGGCCTCTATGCCCGGGCGGCAGAGTTCGACCATGAGCCCCCCTGGAACCTGGCCTCCAGCTGGGCGGAGGCCGAGAATCGGCTGGATCTCTCCACGCCCATGAACTTCGTCTCTACCAACGACATCATCGGGGGCAACTCAGGGAGCCCGGTGATCAACGCCCGGGCCGAGGTGGTGGGGCTGGTCTTCGACGGGAATATCCAGTTTCTCCCGAACCGGTTCGTCTTCGACGACCTCGCCGGAAGAACCGTGAGCGTCCACTCCTCGGCCATCATCGAAGCGTTGAGGAAGGTCTATGACGCCCAGGCAATCGTGGACGAGCTGCGGGGAGGCTGAGGGGAGAGAGTAAGGAGCTTTCCACCCCTCGGCTCTTCCGCCAGGATGGGCAACGCCTACCAGCGAAAGACCCCGGAGACGACTCCGTAGTGGAGCCAGGCGAAGCT
>CAZSDD010000239.1:0-2754 GCA_964605505.1 uncultured Gemmatimonadaceae bacterium
TAGCCGAAATCCCCGAGGGGATCATGCCCATGACCATCGGCTGGCTTGGCAACAGTTCGGTGGCCACCCTGCCGACCCTCCTGGATCTCCTGCGCCGGGGGCGGATGCCGGAGCAGGAATTCCGGAGCGGAGACGTCGTGGTCTTCACTTCGGTTGGAGCCGGCATGAACATCAACTCGGTGGTGTACCGGCATCCCTGAGGAGTGGCGGCCCCGAGCCCGACGAGGGCCCCTACCGATCTGGCCGCTGCTGATTCCAGACCGGGTGCAGCCAGTTCTTGTCCGTCGGATCGATCATCCGGGCAAGGTTGTATTCGACCATGGCGTCGTCTTCCCGCCCCAGGGTCAGGAGGACGTCTCCCCGCATGCTGTGCTGGGTGGCTTCGTAACGCTTCCGGATGCGCTCCAGGACCTCCTCCCCTTCCCCCTCCGTCTCCCCCGGGTTGGTGAGGTAGGGAGCCACGCTTTCCCGGTGCTGCCGCATGACCTCCATGTTGTCTGCCTTGTAGAGATCCGCCACGAAGTAGGCGAATGCCGGGGAGAACTCCAGATAGGGATGGTTGTCGGAGTTGATGCGAGTCTCGCCGACGTACTCCTCCAGGGCCTCGTTTCCCATGACGAACCAGCTCAGGAGGTCGATGGCGTCGATGACGTGTAGCTCCTGGAACTCCTCCCGGAAGCCCACTTCATCCATCCGCCGCTCCAGCCGCTGAAAGTCGATATTCAGAGGCTCCAGCGTCCCCACCAGGATGGCGTGCTGCCGCAGGGGGGTCAGCCAGAGGGACGTGTGGTCGAAGACCTCCATGAAGGTCCGGGTGGTCATCCGGGCTTCCCGGTCGGAAAGGAGGTGCAGGGGGAACCATTGTACCACGATCCCTCCCTCGTTCAGGTTCCGTTCCAGAAGCTGGTAGAAGTCCAGGGCGTAGAGGCTCCCGTTGCCGGCCATCTTGGGCGAGGTGGCGTCGATGGAGATGACATCGTAGCGCTCATCCGTGATGGCGGCGTAGTTCCGCCCATCGCCCAGAATGACGTTGTAGCCCGGCATGTCCACCACGCCGTGATTCACCGTGGGAAAGTACCGGGCGGCCCGGATGACGGCCGGCACCAGCTCCACGCAGTCCACCGCCGCCACGTCATATTGCATGACCCCCCAGGAGGCCCCTCCCGCCCCGAACCCCACCAGATTCACTCTGGGGCTCTCCGTCTCCACCAGGAGAAGGGGGAGGTGGGCCAGGGGCTTCTGGGCGTCCTGGAGACCCAGGGGCTCGCCGGCCACGGGGAAGCCGTTGATGCTCACCAGGCGCTCCCCGTCCTGGTTGGCGAAGACCTTCACCGTGGCCCCGATCCCCTCCTCATAGAACAGGACCTCCTCAGCCTCCACCCGCTCCGTATAGGACGTAAGCTGGAGGGCGCCGGTAGTGAGATAGAAAAGGGCCAATCCCCCGAAAACCGCACCCGACACCGTAGCGGTAAGGGTTCTGATCCTGGGGGACAAGCCTGGATCGGCGAAGAGCAGCACCATCCCCACCCCGACGTTGATGGCCGACACCAGGATGATACCGTTCTGCATCCCGATGGTCGGGATGAGCAGGAAACCGGCCAGAAGAGAACCGAAGACCCCGCCCACGGTGTTCACCGAGTACACGTTTCCCAGGGCGGTGCCCACCCGCTGGAGATTGATGGCGTAGATCTTGGTGGCCAGGGGAAAGGTGGCGCCGATGAGGACAGTGGGCACCAGAATCACGGAAAGGGTAGTGAAGAGGCGCATCCCCATCCACTTCCATGGAAGGGCGGCATCCACGGATACGCCCATGAGGCGTTCGATGACCGGGGTGGAATGATTCAGGATGGGAATGGCCAGAATAGCCGAGATTCCGATCAGGATCTCCAGGCCGCCGAGCCAGCCCAGAAGCCGCTTTCGAGTGTCCACGAAGCGGGCGAAGACACTGCTTCCCAGAGCGATGCCCAGCAGAAAGGCCGTGAGGATGGTGGTGAAGGCGTGGGTGGAGTTGTCCAGGAAGAACACCAGGGCCCGGGTCCAGAATACCTCCAGGGCCAGGGAGCAGAACCCGGAGATCCCCACGGCCCAGAGAACCAGGCGGGCCAGTCGGGGCGAAACCGTGTCCGAGGCCCGGGTCTCGGCCGGGATCACATCTTCTACCGGGACCGGGCGCTCGTCCGACACACGGACGGACCTGCGATACAGGACCCAGACCACCAGGGCAATGAGTAGATTCACCGCTCCGGCCAGGTAGGCCGCCTCCCGGACCCCCAGGAAGAGGATGAGGAAGAAGCCCGCCGCCACCGTCCCCACCACGGCCCCGAAGGTGTTCAGGGCATAGAGGGCTCCAACATTCGAGCCCAACCGCTCCGGCCGCCGCACGAAATACTTCACCATCACGGGAAGGGTGCCGCCCATGAGGGTGGCCGGGATGAGGAGAACCAGAAAGGAGAGGACGAAGCGGATGAAGCTCAGGGAGGCGAATCCGAGATCGAATTGCCGGTAGGCCTGGACATAGAAATCGTTCAGCCCGGCGAAAAAGACCGGCATGAGAAACGCGAAAAGGCCGATGCCCACTTCCAGGAGGGCATAGGTCTTCAATGGGTTCCCTCCCCGGTCGATGACCCGTCCGAAGGAGAAGCTCCCCAGGGCCAGCCCCGAAAAGAAAGACGCCAGGATGGTGCTGGTGGCGAAGGCGGTAGCCCCGAAAACCAGCGTGAGCATCCGCATCCAGACCACTTCGTACACCAGGCC
>CAZSDD010000240.1:0-2705 GCA_964605505.1 uncultured Gemmatimonadaceae bacterium
TGTAGGAGCCTGTCCGAGTAGCGCGGCTCACCCCATGACTCGGACAGCCTTCTAGAGAAGCCCGAAGAAGTTGTGCATGAGAAAGAGGAGGGAAACCACGACCACGAATCCCACGGCGGAAACCAGGGTGCCGTAGCGGGCCAGCTCCTGGGTGGTGATCTCCCGGGTGGCGAAGGCGAGGGCGTTGGGCGGTGTGCTGATGGGAAGGCTCATGGCCAGGGAGCAGGCGAAGGCCACCACCACCGCACCGAGCTGGGGGGAGAGGACGGCGAAAGACGTGACGATGGGGATCATGAGGTTGGCCGCCGAGGTATTGCTCATGAAGTTCGAGAGGACGATGGAGGCCAGGGCGACGGCGACGAGAAGGATGGACGGGGCCATTCCCAGCCCCGAGATCTGAGAGACCAGGATCTCCGAGAGCCCTGTCCGGGTCATGGAAACCCCCAGGGCCATGCCCCCTGCCACCAGGATCAGGACGTCCCAATCCAACCGCTTCAGGTCCTCCCGGTCGATGATCTGGAATACGGTGAACACCATCACCGGAAGAAGAGCCACCACGCTGGAGGGGATGTGGTGAAGGGGCTCCGAGAGCCAGAGTGCCACAGTGGCGGTGAAGGTCACCACCACGATGACCAGGTCCCAGGTCACGTCCAGAGTCTCGGGAAAGAGAAGCTCGAATCGCTCCCGGCTGGGCTTGAACACCACCACCAGCATCAGCCAGAGGCCGAAGAGGAGAACCAGGGCGATGGGGACTCCGAAGACCATCCATCCGATGAAGGATATGGGGTGGCCCAATCCTCCCAGCACCGATGCGGCCACGGCGTTGGGCGGAGTTCCGATGATGGTGCCGATGCCTCCCACGTTGGCTGCAAAGGGTACCGAGAGGACCATGGCCCGCTTGAAGGGGGTTCTCTCCTCGAATTGCGAGAGCAGGGGCGCCAGAATGGCGATCATCATGGCCGTGGTGGCCGTGTTCGACATGAACATGGAGAAGAGGGCGGTGGTGAGGATGATCCCCAGGAGCACCATGTTCGGGTGGGTGCCGAATGGCTTGATGAAGGCCCTGGCCAGACGGACGTCGAATCCATGCTTCGTGGCCCCGATGGAGAGGATGAGCCCTCCGAAGAAGAGGACCAGAATGGGGCTGGCGATGGGGTTGAGGAATACCTGGTAGTCGGTGGTTTCGAAACCCAGGGATCCACCCGGCTTTCCCAGGAGATAGATGTTCAGGACGATGACCATGATGGCCGTGGCAAAGGGCGGGATGGCCTCGGTGACCCAGAGCCCCGCTGCCCCGATGAAGATCATGAGGCTGATGCGGGACGCCGGGGTCAGCCCCTGGATCGGAGCGAAATATCCGGCCACGGCCAGAGAGAGGATGATCAGAACCTGGAGGGCCCGTCGCCAGTTCACCCTCAGGACGATGTTTCCCTCGGGGTCGAATTGGATGGGGTCGGCCATTTATGCTTTCCCCTCAGCGCTGGACCCGGGCCAGTTCCTTGCGAATGGCGGATGCCGCCGTCTCGAAGGCCACGGCACCGCCTTCCAGCTGCACGCCGTTGATGAAAAGCGCCGGGGTCCCGGTGACGCCGATGCGGGAGGCTTCCCGCAGGTCAGCCTGGACCTGTTCCACGTACCGGCCCGAGTCCAGGCATTCATCGAACCTGGCGCCGTCCAACCCCAGCCGACGGGCCTTCTCCTTCAGATCGGCCACCGCCAGCTGCTGCATCTCGGCGAACATCAGGTCGTGCATCTCCCAGAATCGACCCTGCTCGTGGGCGCAGAGAGAACCCTCCGCAGCCTTGAAGGCCCCGGGATGGATGCTGGTGAGGGGGAACTGGCGGTACACGATGCGGAGGTCGTCGCCGAAGGCTTCTCGGAGACGATTCAAGGTGGGAGCCAACCGGGCGCAGTAGGGGCACTCGAAGTCCGAGAACTCCACCAGGGTGACGGGGGCGTCCTCCGGGCCGAGGAAGGGGGAGCTCTCATTGTCCAGGTTCAGGCGGACAGGCTCGAAGTGGATGGCCACCTCCCGCTCCCGAAACAGGCGGTCCTCCAGCTCAAAGGCCACCTCCCGGCGCCGCTCGTCCCGGAGGTGGTCGGCGATCTGCGAGCGGACGTCCTCCAGGGTGCGGCCGCCCAGGCGTGCCTGGTTTTCCTGGTACCAGATCTCCACCTCCACCTCCGACGGGTCCAGGGAACCTCCCGCCTCAGCCGCCACCAATTCGTCCACGCTCATGTCCAGACCCCGGGCCTCCTCCAGGATCACCCGCTCCCGTAGCACCATCTCGAGGGTGCTCTCGATGGCCCGGGACCGGGCCCGGAGGTACTGCATCTCCATGCGGTCCAGCTCGTCGCCCACCCGGTTCCGGATGTCGGCCATGGTGACCTCCTCGTCCCCGATGGTGGCCAGCACCTCCGGAATCTCGCCGCCTGCTACCATGTTCCGATCCTGTTCGCTGGAGGCGGCAGAGCCACTCCCGCAGGCAGAGAGGGCGGTGGAGGCGGCCGCCAGGAGGAAAAGGAACAGGAAACGGGTGGAACCGCCGCCGGCCCGGGCCGGGTGGAGGCCGGGAAGGGTATGGGCAGCCCGGGCGGCGGCCTCGGTGCGAACGCTCTTCATCAGTGATCCCTCTTCACGATGTGAAATCATTTCGATGATAAAAGGTAGAAGGACGATGGTCATCAGAACATGGACGGGCGGT
>CAZSDD010000241.1:0-2695 GCA_964605505.1 uncultured Gemmatimonadaceae bacterium
TGACCGAGCCGATCGCCTCGCCGACTCTCGCGCTGCTGTATCTCGCCCAGGGCCACCGCGCCCGGGCCCAGGCGACCGTCAACGAGGTCCTCGCGCTCGAGCCCTTCATCGGCTACGCCGTCGCCCTGCGCGAGCGCATGCACGAGGCCCCAAAGGTCGAGCTCAGCGCTCGCTTCGTCCCGCGGGCCGCCGCCGTCATCGACATCGGCGCCGGTGAGCTCGAGCTGCGCTGGGCGATCCCCCCGGCCCCGCCGAGCAGCCCCGCCCTCCCCGCCGGCCTCCGGGGCGCGGGGCGGACGGCGGATGGCGGCGCGGGCCCGGCGGGGGAGACCGTCCGGGGACGGGCCATGTCGCCGTCTCCGGGATCGGGTCGACGACCCGCCGGCACCGACGGCGGCGTCTCGCGGAGCCGCTCGGCCAGGGCCGCCACTTCGGGAGCAGGCTCCACCTCCAGCTCGTCGCGCAGCCGGTGCTCGTGGGCCCGGGCAGCCTCCAGCGCCGCCACGTGGTCCCCGGACCGGGCCAGCGCCTCCATCAGTCGAACGGTGAGCCTGGAGCTGTACGGCTCGTGTGCGACGGCGTTCCTCCACCACAGGGCTGCTCGCCCCGCGTCCCCATCTTCCTCTGCCCGGAGCGCGAGCGTCTGCAGAGTCTCTCCGTAGCGGTCGGCGTGACGGCGGCGCTCCGCGTCCATCCAGCGCTCCAGCTCGGGCATGCCGCTGACGTGGAACCCGTCCAGGAACGGCCCCGAGTAGAGTCGCACCGCCGCCTCGAGGTCGTCGGCCTCCAGCGCGTCTTCGAAGGCCGCTACGTCCACCCGAACGACGTCGGGGCTGAGCGACAACTCCTGGCCCGATTCGACCACGGATCCGGAGCCGAGCTCCCTGCGGACCAGGTAGAGCGCGTCGGAGAGGAGAGCCCGGGCCCGCCCTTCGTCGGCGTCGGGCCAGAGCAGGGCTATGAGGTTGTCCCGGCTCCGGCCCGACCGGCTGGCGGATCCGAGGAGGCTCAGCAGGGCGAGCTGCCGGGGCTGGCTCGCCCGTCCCCCGACCGTTCCCCCGGGCCCGTCGATGGAGATTCCGCCGAAAAGACGAAGTGAGATCATGTCCGCTCCCGGTTACGAGGAGGGGACGAGAATCCGTCGAGAACGGCACGAGGCCGCATCCCCATAGTAGGTCCGGGGCGGGCGAAGAGCCATGGGGACGTCGAGGCCGCGGGCGCCGGAGCGCTCCGGGACGACCCCCCGACGCCAGTCGCTCGGCTCCGGAGTCGGATCATTCAACCGGAGGAGGGATCAGATGAGTACGAACACAACCACCGGAATCCTCGTCATCGCCGCTCTCGCGCTGGTGGGCTGCCATGAGGAGGGGCCGACCGGGCTGGCCCCGGCGGATGCCGAGTTCTCCATGCACGAGAGGGGTGCGAGCCCGGAGCGCCCGTTCGAGGGGAGTCTCGCGGGCACCATGGAGATCGTCGGCCCGTGCGGCGAGGAGGGGCAGGTCATCCTGCACGTCGCAGGGGAGGGGCATGCGACCCACCTCGGCAAGACGACACTTTCCATCGAGTTCTGCTACGACTGGAACGCCGGGCCCACGGAGGACCTGATGGCGGTCTACACGGCCGCGAACGGGGACGAGGTCTGGATGCGGGCGGAAGGGGAAGGCTTCGACATGGGATCGAGCGACTACGAGGTGTGGGGGGGCACCGGTCGGTTCGAGGATGCAGACGGCTTGCTTCACGTGGTCGGGACCCTGAACCTCGCCGATTTCACCTGGACGACCAGCGTGACCGGTTGGATCGCCTACTGAGCCGGCAGCCGAGGCCGACGGTTGAGTCCGGCGGCTGAGCCCCGCCACTGAGCCCGGCTGCTGAACCCGGCCACTGAGTCTGGCTGCTGAGCCCCGCCACTGAGCCCGGCTGCTGAACCCGGCCGCTGAGTCCGTCTGCTGAGCCCCGCCACTGAGCCCGGCTGCTGAACCCGGCCGCTGCATGGCCGGTTCGGCGGCAGGCGTCGGGCACCGGCAGGTCGATGGCCCCAGGCGGGAACAGAGGGGGGCGTGGCGCAGGACAGACGACGCCGCGTCCCCCTCGTTTTCGGACGAACCGTCTCCCGTGCTCCGCGAAAACCTCATCCACCGGAGGCCGATCCCCAGGTCCGCATGGCGGGTAGGCTCCCCGGACCTACCCCAAAGAAAATGAATCAGGAAATGGGTAATTCATTCAGGCGCTGTCGTTTGGGGCGTTCTGGAAGTGGGAACTGGTGAGCGCCCTGTGGCTGTGCATCGAAACCCTGGCCGGTGAGAAGCGTCGGTGGGCCCATCCCGGACACGCCTCCGGAATGGCGGAGGGGAGCCGCTGGATGGACAGGCATCGGCGTGGGACCGCCGGAAGAAGGGATCGCCCCTGGCGTCGGCCTGGGACCGCTGGATGGACCGGTGACGGCCTGGGACCGCCGGAAGGAGGGGCGTCGGCGTGGGACCGCCGGAAGGAGGGGCGTCGGCGTGGGACCGCTGGATGGACTGCCATCGGCGTGGGACCGCTGGATGGACCGGCATCGGCCTGGGACGGCTGGAAGGACCGGCGTCGGCCTGGGATGGCTGGAAGGACCGGTGACGGCCTGGGACCGCTCGAAGAACGATTTGCCTACCGTCAACGTATCAACGGTCCCCTGTAGAATCGACGTTTGAGCTTCTGA
>CAZSDD010000242.1:0-2644 GCA_964605505.1 uncultured Gemmatimonadaceae bacterium
TGGATGGCCAGTTCATGGGTGTCTCTGGGACTGCCTTCTCTCCGGTCCTCCCAGCTCTCCCCACCGTCCAGGGTCGTGACCAGAGCCCCGGCTTCCACCGCTACCCACAGCCGATTCGGGTCATGGGGGTGGCATGCGATCCATCGGACGTGGTGGGTCTCGGGTCTGGGAGGAAAGGACCATTCGGAAGAGGAGGGGAGTCTTCGAAAGCCCTTCACCTCCTCCCAGCTCTCTCCAGCGTCATGGGAACGCCACACGTCACTGGGCTCCGTTCCAACCCAGACCAGGTCCTTTCGAGCCGGGCTGGCAGAGACGGCCATGATCCGGCTGCCCTGGAGCCCCGCGGCCCTCCATGACGCCCCGCTGTCGTCACTGAGGAAGACTCCGTCCTCCGTGGTTCCGCACCAGGCCCGGTGCTGCACGTGCGGATCCCAGGCCAGAGCGCTGGGAAGGCGGTCTTCCAGCCCTTTTCCGGAGCTCATGGCGCCTTTCCGGGCATCAACGACGAATACGGCGCTCTCCGTGGCCACCAGAATCCTGGATTCGGAAGTCATGTCAGCTCCGGGTGGATCGTTTGGAAGAGGGCATGCTGGTGGGACTCGGGCTCCGGGGAAGATTCCCGTTGACGGAGAAGACCCGCCAGGATGACGATGGCAACGACCAGGGATCCGATACCGAAGATCACGGCCCGGAGGCGCTGACGGCGCGAAGATCTCAACATTTCAGCATTCTCCTGCAGGTCTAGAAGGAAAACTTTTCTTCCCGAAGTCGGGTGGAAGAGACACCCAGCGACTCCAGGGCCTCCCGGACCATGTTCGCCATGGGCGGTGGCCCGCACAGATACACCGGGCGCTCCGATACATCCGGGCAGTGGGTCTCGATGACTTCCCTGTCCACGAATCCCCTGGGACCGGACCACTCCTCCCCCGCGTCGCTCAGAATGTGAACGAGGGTGAGGCGAGGCCGGCTTCCCCGGGCCAGAGATTCCAATTCGTCGCGAAAAGCGATGTCCGCTTCCGTGAGGTTTCCGAAGAGGAGCACCACATCCCGGTCTTCCTGCCGATCCGCCATGTAACGAAGCATGGAGCGGATGGGCGTGATCCCGATCCCCCCGGCGATGAAAAGGATCTTCCGGTCCCCGGGGTGGAAGGCCGAGGAGAATCGGCCGAAAGGGCCCTGGACCGCGACTTCGTCGTCGGGCCGGGTTTCCCCTATGGAAGCGGTGAAGTCCCCGCTTTCCTTGATGGTGGAGGTCACTTGACCGTCCTCCGTGGGGCTGGAGGAAATGGTGAAGTGGTGCTCTTCCACCGGGAGGCCCCGACCCCTCCGGAAGGTCAGGAAGTGGAACTGCCCCGGGGCATACCGGAAGCCCGACTCGTTTCCGGGCGGCTGCATGCCCACGGTCCAGACCCCCGGCGCTTCCTTTTCCACCTTCGTGACCTTCCAGGGGCGACGGGCCAGAAGAGCCGGACGGAGAAGCCGGTGGTAGATGAACGCCGCCACGGCCGTCGACAGGAGGAGAACCCAGAGGACCCGATAGAACGGGTGTTCCAGGTCGTCCCCGGCAGCCCAGCTATGGAGGAATACGCCTCCCAGCACGAGGATGCCCAGGACGTCGTGGGTCACCCTCCACTTCTGGAATCCCAGACCCACCCGCTCCCGGAAGAGGCTTACGCCCACCTGGATCACCAGAAGACCGAGGGCTGCCTTTCCCACCCAGATCTCCGCCGGGACCTGGAGGCTGAAGATGAGGTCCCACCCACCGCCACCGAGAGCGAGAAGCAAGGGATGGGAGAGGAGAAGGAGGAGTCCGAAGACTCCCATGGCCTGGTGGAACCGGATGACCATGTCGAAGCCGAAGGGTTTTTCGGCAGCTTTGAATCGCCCGGCCAGCAGGGCCTGCATCATGAGGATGGCGAAGCCGGCAATTCCGGCGGCCCGCCCGATATCGAAAAGGACTCCGTGCTCCGATTCCCCCGGGATCCAGAAGAAGCCCAGGACCGGAAGGAGAATGGCACCGGCATACCCCGCCAGGATCATGGTTCCCCGCATCATTGCATCCTTCCCTGGTTTCAGTTTCCCCGAGCTCCCTGGTCATGCATAAACACCAGAAAGGTGCCTCTCATGAATCCCTGCCCTGCGCGTGGGCCGGGGGATGGGTGGCCTCCACCGCTGTGAAGGGCTCCAGGATCCGATATCGATGCTCGGCATCTCTCGGAACGAGCCAGGAGTCTCCCGGCTCCAGGACGATGGTCTGGCCCTGGGAGTGGAGCTCGGCCCTCCCGCTCAGGACATATCCCACGGTCTCATAGGAATTGCGATGGGGAGATTCGTCTTTGTCGGGTGACTTCTTCTCCCACATTCGCATGGCCACCCCCACGCCCGATGCCAGGTACTTCTGGCCCGAAGGTCCCGAGGGAGAGTGGGCCGAGTCGATCTTCTTGATTGTTGTGTCAGTCATTGCTTTCTTACCTATCGGTTTAGAGAATCCCGTTAATGCTATTTATCAGTCAAAATCCGAGCCTTCAAAAGCGGAACCCATGGACATCCTCCACATCTCGGACCTCCACTTCGGGCCGCCCTACGTGCCCGCCGCCGGGGAGGCCCTTCTGCGCCAGGCCCGGGAATGGAAACCCCATGTCAT
>CAZSDD010000243.1:0-2536 GCA_964605505.1 uncultured Gemmatimonadaceae bacterium
GAGATGGTCCATGACTATGAGAGTTCTGGGAATTGATTTCGGAGAACGACGGGTAGGCATCGCCATCAGCGACCCGACGGGCACGCTGGCTTCGCCCCTTCCTACTCTGAAGCGGAGGGCCGGGAAACGGCCTCCTTTAGCGGCCATGGAAGCCATCGTCCAGGAGTACGGTGTAGAACTCCTGGTCATGGGGCTTCCCCTGACCCTCGCCGGAGAGGAGTCGGAATGGACCCGGGAAGTGCGGAACGTCGGAGGTGCCCTGGCCCGGAGGACCGGCCTGCCCATCCACTACATGGACGAGCGCTTCACCTCTGTGCAGGCGGAGCGTGCGGTCCGGGGCATCGGGCTTCCCAAAAGAAAGAGGGAGGAAAAGGGGCGCGTGGATGCCGCAGCGGCGGTCCTGATCCTTCAGGCCTGGCTGGACCGACAGCCCGGGAAGGACCAGCAGCCCGGGAAGGACCAGCAGCCAGGGAAGGACCAGCAGCCCGGGAAGGACCGGCAGCCCGGGAAGGACCGGCAGCCCGGGAAGGACCGGAGCTCACAATCCCCGTCGGTGGAGGATGAGCTGGGATGAGTGGGAACGGCCCGGGAAGCGGCATGTCCCGCCGGAAGATCCTGCTGGCTCTCCTTCCACCCGTGGCTCTGGTGGCAGGAGCCGTCCTCCTGGTCTTCTCCCTGGGCGTGTTCGGTGGGAGGGAACCGGGCATGAGCCCCTCGCTCATTCGATTCAGGATCCCCTCCGGTGCCAGCTTTCGAGAGGTGGCCGACACTCTCGAGGCCAGGAGTCTCGTGAAGAGCGGGCGGGCCTTCACGCTCTTTGCACGGTTGAAGCGGGTCGACCGGGAGGTCCGCTCGGGACCCTACGCCCTCCCACCAGGAACCCCCTGGTCGGAGATCCTCCGGCATCTCACGGAGGGGAGGGTCCTCATCGAGAGCCTCACCATCCCCGAAGGCTTCCGGCTGGCCCAGATGGCTCCCCGGATAGGGGAGATCACGGGAATGGATCCGGACTCCGTCCTCTCTCGACTCACCGCCGATTCGGCCGCTCCGGACTGGGAGGTTCCCGGACCGGGACTGGAGGGATACCTGTTCCCGGACACCTATCGTCTGGCCCGGGGAGCCCCTCTGAGGGAGGTCCTGGCAGCCATGGTGGAGAGGTACCGGGAGTTCTGGACCCCGGTGCGGGTGGCCAGACGTGATTCCATGGGCCTCACTGAAAGGCAGGTGGTGACCATGGCATCCATCATCCAGGCTGAAGCCAGGGTCAGGGAGGAGATGCCCCTCATTTCCTCCGTATACCACAACCGCCTGGCCCGGGGCCAACTCCTCCAGGCCGATCCCACGGTCCTCTATGCCCTGGGTGGTTATCGGCCCCGCCTGCTTTATGCCGCCATGGACTCGGTGGCGGACCATCCCTACAACACCTATACCCATTCCGGCCTGCCACCGGGCCCCATCGGCGCCCCGGGGGAAGAGGCCCTGGAAGCGGCCCTTCATCCCGCCGAGACGGATTACCACTACTTCGTGGCCCGGCCCGACGGTACCCATGTCTTCTCCGAGACCCTGGCTGAGCACAACCGGGCCGTCGCCCGACTTCGCCCCCAATGGGAACAGTATCGGAGGGAGCAACAGGGATCCGGGAGGGATGGCCCGTGATACCAATACAGTTACAGATACAGATACAGGCCATTACCGCTTCCGTGGAAACGATACCCTCGGGGTGCCGGAAGACTCCCGCCCCCGGATGCGAGGGTGGAGGATGACCGACTCCGGCCGGCTTCGCGCTGCTCTCCGTCTCATCGTCATCACCGATCCGGCCCTGGCGGCCCCCAGGCCCGTGGAGTGGGTGGTGGAGGAAGCCCTGAAGGCCGGTGCCCGGGCGATCCAGCTCAGGGAAAAAGGGGCTTCCGCCCGGGAGCTCCTGGCACGGGGGCAAGCCCTCCGAGAACTCACCCGGGCCCACGACGCTCTCCTGTTTGTCAATGACCGGTTCGACCTGGCCCTGGCGGTGGAAGCTGACGGGGTACACCTGGGACCCCACGATCTACCGGTTGAGGCCGTCCGGAAGGTAGCCCCGGAGGGATTCCTCATCGGCCATTCCACGGACAGGGTGGAAGTGGCCCGGGAGGCGGTGGAGGCGGGAGCCGACTACATCGGATGCGGGACCGTTCTTCCTACACCCACCAAGAAGGATGCGGGGGACGCCATCGGAATCGACGGCCTGGAGCGGGTTGCCAGGGAGGTGACGGTGCCCGTGGTGGGCATCGGCGGCATCACACCTCTCGTGGCACGGGACATCGCGGAGCGCTCCAGGGCTGCCGGAGTGGCCGTCATCGGGGCCGTCATGGCCGCGCCCGATCCGGGAGCGGTGGTCCGGGCACTTCTGGCGCCGTTTCAGAACCGCCCATAAGAACGCCCCCCGGGCCGGGGGGCCCGGCGGCCGGCGTTTCGTGCTGGTTTTTCCCCGTACCGGGGGGTCGATCGAGCACAGACTCGGCGGCCGGCGTTTCGTGAGCCAGGGGATCGGCGGGAAGGC
>CAZSDD010000244.1:0-2520 GCA_964605505.1 uncultured Gemmatimonadaceae bacterium
AACGCCAGACCGGAGCGGAGCAGAGCTACCACCTGGACTTCGCCGCGGGCATGAGCCGAGAAGAAGACGGCAGATGGAGGATCGCTTACCTCCGCTTCGTGTGGCCGGGCTGATGCGGGGGCCCGGGAGACGCGGCAGAGAAGCCTCTTCCTCTTCCTCTTCCTCTTCGGCGCCGGAGATCAGTCCTTCTCCCGTGCGCCCGTCACCCATGGTGTGACCGATGCCTCCCCTCCTCGCCCCGCCTTTCGGCGTGTTTCTCGTTTCTCCGGCGCAGCCGCCGTGATTCCGGACTCCCACGCAGGATCAAAGAGAAGCTACCCGACGGCCAGAAGAAAGGCCAACAGGGCAAGGCCCCGAATGACCTTCGTCAGCGGCGTCGGTTTCTGATCCATGCCTGCGCCCCCTCCAGCCAATTCTCAACCGGGGATAGACAATAGTAGGGCCCCATGAGTCGGCGAGGCTACTGAGTGGTTTGAAAGAGGGTGGTCATGCCCGGCAGGACAGCGGGAGTAGGGAGGCTTTTCGGGAGGACGGACGGAGCCCCACGACCGGTCCTCTCTTGTCAGGAGGCTTTCTTCCAGAAACCTTATCCCATGCCCCAGTGCCTCCCCACTGAGATGAACCGGGCGTTTCCCCTTGCGGCGGGCGGTCTGCCACCGATCGGTGGGTTCCCTGCCGCGGGCTGGATCCTCCTCCTCTTCCTCCTCCAGGGCTGCAGCCTGGTGGGAGGCTCCTCGGCTCCCGGCCCGTCGCCGTCCCCAGGGCCGTCAACCGCTGAGGCGCCACCCCCCGGCCGACTGGTGGGCTGGACCCAGACCGGGGTTGCCTCCTGGTACGGAAACCCGTTCCATGGCCGTCAGACCGCATCCGGAGAGGTCTACGACATGGATCGCCTCACCGCTGCCCACCAGACCCTTCCTTTCGGCACCCGGGTCCGGGTGGAGAACCTGGACAACGGGAAGTCCGTCATCCTCCGGGTCAACGACCGGGGCCCCTTCGCCAGAGGCCGGATCCTGGACGTCAGCCGACGGGCAGCCCGGGAGCTGGAGATGGTCGGGCCCGGGTCGGCCCGGTTTCGCATCACGGTTCTGGAGGGGCCCGGGTAGTCCGGGGACAGCCTCGCCAGAACGCGCGGCAGGCCGCAGGTTATGCCGAATCGCTGCTGGCTCCGATTCACTTTTTCAAGAACCGGAACGCCCTCACTCACGAGTCCAACTCAGAGGACCTCATGACCCCCTCCAGCAGAAGGCTTTGTGCAGCCGGAACCACCATCGGCGGATTTTCCCTCCTTCTGGCTCTGATCCTCCTGGGGACCGCAGGGTGTGGTCCCGCCCAGGGCCCCGACGCTCTCACAGGCGACTGGGACTACTACCGGATGCTGGGAGGCGAGCCCCGGGGTGGGTTCGAGGCCAAGCGCCGCTTCGGCTTCGCCCATTTCGAGGGCGCGGACCCGGCTGCAGCCTGGCTGCATCAGCGTCGGGGCGGCGACCTGGAGCGCATCGAGACCCTGGATCTGGAAGGGGATTCGCTCTTTCTCGAGTACGCGTCGGGGCGCTCCGTCCGGGCTGCGGTAAGGGGCGACACCATTACCGGCCGGGTCTTTGCCGACGGCGACGCCATCCAGCGCATGTGGTTCGTCCGGCGGGATTCTCCCCCCGTCTACGAACCCTATTACCCCCTCTGGGACGGCCCGGTCTCCGACTCCACCTACGCCGTGGAGATCGATCCTGCGGTGCCCATGACGGCCCGGGACGGGACCACCCTCATGAACTTCGTGGGACGGCCCGTGGGGGGAGGCCCCTTCGGGGTGGTCATGGAGCGGACGCCTTACCTGAGGATTGACACGGCCAACGCCGTCTTCTGGGCCTCCCGGGGGTTCATCTACGTGAAGCAGGACGTACGGGGCCGCGGGGGCTCCGGCGGCGTCCTGGACATGAACGCCATGCAGGAGCAGGACGGCTACGACGCCGTGGAGTGGGCCGCTCAACTCCCCGGCAGCAATGGCAAAGTGGGCATGATCGGCCGGTCGAATCCCGGGCTCTACGCCTGGTACGCCGCCATCGCCGACCCGCCCCACCTGGCGGCCATCGCCCCGGTGGTGGCCACGGCGGACCCCATCCGGCTGGTCCCGTACATCGACATGATCTTCAGCCCCACCATCGTGCCCTGGCTCTGCTACACGGCGGTGCCGGAGACGCTTTCGGACATGAGCGACCTGGACGTGGTGACGGCCTTCAACCATCTCCCGGTCATCGAGGCGGCGGAGATGGCGGGATGCCCCCGGCGGCAGTTCTGGGACGATTGGTTCGACCACCAGTACCTGGATGACTACTGGAGGGATCTTTCAATCGAAGCCCGCCTGGACCGGGTGACGGTGCCGGTCCTGGGCATCGCCGGGTGGTACGACGACGCCCGGGGCAACATCCGGAATTTCGTGGGGCTGGACACCCTTCCCGATCCCCCCTTCCAGCGGATGGTCATGGATCCGGGAGCCCACAAGGGGATCGACTACGTCAACGG
>CAZSDD010000245.1:0-2513 GCA_964605505.1 uncultured Gemmatimonadaceae bacterium
CGGTGCTCTTCTGACGCCGAACCTCCCGCCCTACCCCTCCATCCGCCCCAGAGCACTCCCGTAGACCTGGTCATAGGCCCGGACCCACTCCGGGAGACTGTATTCCTCCTGGAAGCGGAGCCGAGCCCTTCTGGCCCGGGCCGCCGAGTCCTCCGGGTTCCTCATTGCCCGGGTGACGGCCTCGGCCAGGGCCCCCGGATCCTCCGGCGGCACCAGATAGGCCTCCGACTCCGTCAGCATGTCTGGAATGCCCCCCACCCGGGTGGCCACCACGGGGGTTCCGGCGGCCATGGCCTCCAGGAGGACCATGGGGGTGCCCTCGGTCCGGGAGCTCAGGATCACCAGGTCCAGCCCCCGAAGGAGGGTGGCGGCTCCCTCCACCGATCCGGGAAACCGTACCCGGTCCGAGAGGCCCCGGTCCCGGGCCGCGGCCTCCAGCGCCTCCTTCAGAGGCCCCGTCCCCATGAAGGTCACCCGGACCCCATCCGCCGGCGGCATCCGGGCCAGGGCGTCCAGGAAGAGGTCCGGGCCCTTCTCCCGGCTCAGCCGCCCCACCCATCCTATCTGAAAGACCCCCTCCGGAGCGCCCAGGCGCTCCCGGGCCGCCTGCCGGGAGAGAAACGGGGGCTCCGCCAGCGCATTCCGGACCACATGGAGGAGGTGGCCGGGAACTCCGTGGGCCAGGAGGGTCTTCCGCAGGGGGTTGGAGACGGCCACCACGGCCTGGAACCTCCGGTAGGCACGGCACTGGAGCCACTCATAGAGCCGGTTTCGCCAGCCGCCCCCGGTGAAGCCGTGAACGGAGGTGACGGCGGGGATTCCCACCTTTCCGGCAGCCCCGCCATCCACCACATCGGGACGGTATCCGTGGGTGTGGAGGACCTCGGCTCCGGTACTCCGGCTGAGGGCGGCAACGGCTCGACGTTCCGCCAGGTATCCCCGGGGAGGCACCAGAATGGGATGGGGCCGGACCTCCCCGACCCGGAGCCTATCCAGGAAGGGAGCCACCTCGGCCTCCGCCTGCCCGATGGCCGCCACCGAGACCTCATGGCCCGCCTGGGCCTGGGCCTGGGCCAGATCCTGGACCACCCGTTCGAGGCCCCCGAAGGGGGCCGGAGCCAATGCGTGGAGGATGCGCAAGCTGGGGTTCCTCATGGAGGTGAAGGGGTTGCTGACCCATGATGGTACCATGATCTTCTGCCGGGCCCTACCCTTCCGGCAAGAACCCCGCCGTTCTATGCTGATAGCTGAAAGCCGGATGGCCGACAGCGAAACGAATCACCGTCAACCCCAATCGAGGGACCCATGGCCTCCCATCTCATCGATCTCCGAAGCGACACCCTCAGCATGCCGACCCGGGAGATGCTGGAAAGCGTTCTCACCGCCGAGATGGGAGACGACTCCCGGGACGGGGACCCCACGGTCCTGGAGTTGGAGGCCCTGGCCGCCGGCCTCATGGAAAAGGAGGCGGGCCTCTTCATGCCCTCCGGCACCATGTCCAACCTCATCGCCATGCGGACCCACGTGGAGCCCGGAGCCACCGCCATCGTGGAAGCCAGCGCCCACCTCTATGGGGCCGAGATCGGAGGGATCGCCGCCGGGGCCGGCCTTCTGGTCATGCCCGTGGCCGGGCATCACGGTGCCATGGATCCGGATGCCCTGAAAACGGCGGCCAGAAAGGTGCCCACCCTCTTCCCCACCCGGGGCATCCTCTGCCTGGAGAACACCCACAACGCCGCCGGGGGCACCGTCATCCCACCGGGCCACATCGAGGCGTGCGCCGGGATCGCCCGGGAGCACGGCCTGGCCGTTCACCTGGACGGGGCCAGGATCTTCAACGCCGCCGTGGCCCTGGATGTGGAGCCCACCGAGATCACCCGGCACGCCGACACCGTCTCCTTCTGCCTCTCCAAGGGGCTCTCGGCGCCGGTGGGATCCCTCCTCGCGGGGCCCCGGGAGTTCATCGACCGGGCCCGGATGATCCGCCGGGCCTACGGGGGGACCCTCCGGCAGGCGGGAATCATCGCCGCCCCGGGACTCGTGGCTCTCCGGACCATGATTCCCCGCCTGGCCGACGACCACGCCAACGCCCGGGCCTTTGCCGAAGGTGCGGTGGAGGTTGACGGTCTCCACGTTGACCTGGATTCGGTACAGTCCAACATCATCAACCTCGAGGTGGCCGGGCTGGGCATCGACGCCGCCACTTTCGCCCGGCACCTGGACCGGAAACAGGTCCGGGGCCTTCCGGGGCTGGGAACGGTGGTCCGGTTCGTCACCTACCGGGGCATCACCCGGTCGGATATCCACGAGGCTCTGGAGGCGATTCTGGAGCTGGTCGGGGCGAAGCCCTGGTAGCGGGGCCGTGCGGGATTCCCCGGACCCGGGCCGCCCCGTCCACGCCCCCGAGCGTCGAACGCCTGGGCCCCTCCGGGTGTTTTCTCCGTCCCGGGCCCAGCCCGATCCCTTTTCCCGTTGGGCTGCCGCTGTTAATTGTCTTATCGAGGCCGGGGGTC